>CAYTCV010000003.1:43173-88370 GCA_964436465.1 uncultured bacterium | reverse complement strand
GGGGAGGGCGGCCTGGTGGCGGCCATGGGGCTCAAGGGCTTCGACGAGCGGTAGTATTACGTGCAGAGCGATATTAAAAAAGGAGGGCACACGGCCCTCCTTTTATTGCGTTTTATTACTTTACCGGCTGACGACCAGGCGCCGCGTCAGCGAACCCGCATTCGTCTCCAGGCGGTAGAGGTACACGCCGGAAGGCACGTCGCCGCAGGACCAGGCGACATCGTGACGCCCGGCGGCCTCGTCCGCGTCCACCGGCGTCGCAATCCGCCGCCCCGATAAATCATAAACCGCCAGGACCACACGGCCGTCGGCGGGAATGGAGTAAGAAAAGTTCACGGCGTCCCGCGACGGGCTGGGGTATGCGGCGTAGAGGACGAGCGCGAACGTTTCCTCGGGAATCGAGACCGCCTCCGTGGGACCGAATCTGGAGACCGTTCCGTCGGCCTCGGTAATCTCAAGCCAATAAACATAACTCCCGCCCGGCTCCACGCCCCGGTCGAGGTATCTCGCCGAGGCGCCGGGCATTAACCCGGAAATTGTCACCGGCTCAACGTCACCTCGCAGGACGCGCACCCCGGCCGGCTCCCCGCCCTCGCAGCGCCAGTCGACCAGGACGCCCTCGTCGGTCGCGTCCGCGCCGAAGTCCACGATGTCCACACCGACTCCCAGGTCCACGTCGAAGTACCAGTCCAGCTCCGCGGCCCAGTACTCCCCCTCCTCGTCGTCTATAGATTTCACACGCCAGTAGATGCGGTCCCCGTCCTCGATTCCGCTCGGAATCGTATACTCCGATTCTTCGATGCCCGTGACTTCGTTATAGGTCTCAAAGTCCGGGTCGCTCCCCCACCATAGGGTGTAACTCTCGTGGCCGGGGAACGGCGAATCCCCCCAGTCCAGCGACGGCGTGAGCGTGTCCACCACCGCGCCCTTCTCGGGCTCCTGGAGATGGAACGCCGGTTCCTCATATATGTCGAAGTACCAATCCATTTCCGCGGCACAGCATTCATCGCCGTCGCCGATGGATTTCACCCGCCAGTAGACGCGGTCGCCCTCCTCAATGCCTTCCGTTAACAGGTACTCGGAGTCGTCAATGCCGGTAATTACGGTGTAGTCTTCGTAGTCCTCGTCGGTCGACCACCAAAGCGTGTAGCTGTCGTGGTCCGGGTCTGCCGAGTCCCCCCAATCGAGGAGCGCTTCCGGCGTATCGAGCACCTCGCCCTTTTCGGGCGACAAGAGATGGAAGCCGTAGGGGACATAATGTGCGTATAGTATTTTATTATCTTCATGTTCATATGAAATATGCGGATAATTATCCTCGTCTAGTTCCAGGGATATATACCAACCGCCTTCAGGGTCGACAATCTCCTTCTGCCAGATATCACCGTCCCACCAGGCGTATTTCAAGTCATTATTCGAATAATCGCGATATGATATATGTGGGTAGTCGAGGGAATCCAACGCAAGAGATGTGTAGCAATCCTGCTGTCCAACACCTGAATCAACCGTGTCTATCAGCCATTTTACGCCGTCCCATCGCACACATTTCATATATCCGTTAAAAATATCAGAATACGAAATAACCGGATACTGCGATGAAGTTAGAGCTATGGAAGTTATCCCCACGGAGAATAATTCCACATTATCTTTCAACCAGGCAGTTCCATTCCAACGCGCGTATTGTAAAGCATCATCCATACTATAAGAAACATGCGGATAATCTAAATTATCAATAGCCAACGAAGAATCGCACGAATCATCTCCTCGGTCCACAACTATACGATGCCAATTTGAACCATCCCAATAATTATGAATCATGAAGCAAACATAATCCCAATCGTCATAACAGTAAGTGACATGGGGGTAATCGCTGCTGTCCAAAGCCAGGGAAGGCGGCCCCAGATAATCCATACCACTTTCGAAAAAATCAATATATTCTTCATGCCATTCCAAACCATCCCAATACACATAAACAATATAATAGCCTTCTTCGTTAAATGCTATATGAGGATAATTAAATCTGTCTAGCTCTAAACTTGCATTAGATAGATACATCCCCGTAAATACCGTATCGTGGCGCCAACGATATCCATCCCAAAGAGCAGATATAAGATATGACGTGCCACCACCAGAATTATAAGCTATATGAGGATACCCGGAGTCGTCCAACGCCAAGGATGTACCATACGTGCCGTTTGTTGCATCAATCGTCTCGATGTACCACTCGCCCGCTACGGCGAGGACCGGCAGCAGAAACAAAACGGCGTACTTCATGGCGGACCTCCCCCAGTTTCAATCGAAATTATAGCAGGTTTTGTGCCACGAAAATAGTTCAGCGGAAATAGGCCCACAGAGCGCATCGGCGTATTTACAATTATAAATATTCAAATTTATTTAAGGGGTGTTTTACCTCGGACGAAGGGATATTTTCACTCGTCGCCGGGGTCGGGTCGGGCGGTCGGATTGAGGTCGATGAAGAAAATGAAGACGCCGTAGTCATATACGAATGAAGCCAATAAAAAGGCGGGTTGCGAGAACCCGCCAGATGTAGCTCACCGACCGCTTCGAGGTGCATTATCCATCGTCGCGTATATACGGACCGGAGGCTACCTTACCTTGCATTGGAGGCCAGGGACACGGCGCCCGCCTTCCACCAGCGGATGCAGTCGTCGTTCAGGGCGGCGGCGACGATGTCGTCCGTCCCGTCGCCGTCCAGGTCGGCGGCGTTCACCGCGAAGGCCCCGCCGAACGCCACGTCCACGGTGTGCGAGTACCAGCTCGTCCCGCGGCCGTCCGCGTTCTCCCACCACCGCACGGTGTCGCCGGTGGCCGAGGCCCCGATGACGTCGGCGTCCCCGTCGGCGTCGAGGTCGGCGGCATGGACGGAGCAGATGGCCAGGCTCTTCTCGATGGAGTGCCGGTTCCAGCTCGTTCCGGAGCCGTCGGCGTTCTCCCACCAGGCCAACAGGTTATCATCCGCCCCGGCGCCCACGATGTCCGTGTCGCCGTCGGAGTCCATGTCGGCGGCGAAGGCGCAGTACGCCTCACCCAGGGCCTCGTCCAGCGGGTGTCCCGTCCACTCCGAGCCGCCGCCCGTGTTTTCCCACCAGATGATTCCGCACGCGGAGGACGACACGGTGAGGATGTCCGGGTCGCCGTCGGAGTCCAGGTCGGCCGCCTGGATGGAGCCGACGCCGTCGCAGTAGTGGCTCACCTTGTGCTCGGTCCAGTCCGAGGCGCGGCCGTCCAGGTTCTCCCACCAGACCACCTCGTCGACCAGGTGACCGGAGCCGATGACGTCGAGGTCGCCGTCGGAGTCCAGGTCGGCGGCGCACACGGAGGTGGCGCCTCTCAGGTCGTTGTCCAGAATGTGCCGCGTCCAACCCGCGCCGGAGCCGTCGTTGGTCCACCAGGCGACCGTGCTGGAGTCCCAGGAGGCGCCGATGACGTCGGGGTCGCCGTCGGAGTCCAGGTCGGCGGCGTTGACCGACATCGCGCCGGGGAAATCGTCCTCCACCACGCGGGTGAGCCACCGGACGCCCGTTCCGGCGGTGTTCTCCCACCAGAAGAGGTCGCCCGTGTACCGGGCGGCGCCGAGGATGTCCAGGTCGCCGTCGGAGTCCAGGTCTGCGGCCGCGATGGACCGCGCCCCGTCGAAGTTATCCGCGATGGGGTACCCCGAATCGGCGAAGCCCCGGCCGGCCGGAACGGTCGCAATCAAGACGATGATGAGCTGCGCGTTGCGGAAAACCCGCATGTCCCTCTCCGGAATCTGTTGCTGTGTCTGTCATTAAAAGCAAATATCGTTCCGGGCCGGAGGGTCGTCGGTCAGTGGTGAGATGCCGGTTCGTATCGTCTTGAAAATGAGCAAGTTGTAAAAGCGGACACGCCGCGCGAAAAGTTTGCGGGTCCGTTCGATTGAGCTGAAATCGGGCGTTCTGACGCAGCAAAATGGCCGCCCGCATACCGGGCGGCCGTTCCCGGCCGGGACACAACGAGCGGACCGATGGGTCCGCCGATTTGCATTTTCTGACGGGTATTGCGCCGGTCTACGGATGCAGGAGGGGGGCGACCAGGTGCCGGAGGGTGTCGAGGAGCTCCCGGTCTCGGGGGGTGAAGGGGTCGGTGGTGTGGGAGTCTATGTCTATTTGGCCCACCATGACGCCGGAGTGGAAGATGGGGGCCACGATTTCGGCCTTCGTCGCCGCGCTGCAGGCCAGGTAGTTCTCCTCCCGGGTCACGTCGCCGACGATGACGGTTTGGCGTTCCTCGGCGGCCCGCCCGCACACACCCCGGCCGAAGGGAATCCGGGTGTGCTCCGTCGTCGCTCCGGTGTAGGGTCCCAGGACCAGCTCCCGCTCGTTGTCGGGATTGACGAAGTAGAAGCCGACCCAGTCGTAGTGCGGCACCCGCTCGGCCAACAGGTCGCAGACGCGCTGAAGCCTTGCGGTGTCCGCGCCCGGGCCATCCACGATGCGGCGGACCTCCTCGATGAGCATCGCCGGATTCCAGTCCATCTCTTCACCTTTTTAAAAAACGACCGCCGGACCGTCCACGGTAAAAAAAAGACCCGGCGGCGATTATAGCAGACGCGGTCTGGGCGTTTGGTCCGTGGGTCGGCCCCCGCTCATCGACGGTTTCCGGGGCTCAGTCACCGCCCTCGACCAGCGGCTCCTCTTCGTCGAGGCCGATGCTCACCAGTTGCCACCAGTTGCCGGAGGCGTCCTTGAAGCCGCCGTAGGGATTCTCCTCGCCGTAGAAGACGAAACCGAGGATTACCCCCTTGTGCCGGGCGAAGGGGTAGAAGTCGTCGAAGGAGGCCCAGACGTTGAGGGCGATTTCATCGGCGTCGAACTCGCCCTGCACCACGTCCTGAACCCGGCAGCGCAGGACGTGGCCCCAGCCGTGGCTGAAGGCGTACTCGGTGTCGACCTTGAGCACCAGGTCGGCCCCGGCCCACTCGTCGGCCGCCCCCGCGGTCTGGAGGGTGCAGAGGAACGCCGCCAGAATTAACAGCGCGCTTTTCGACACGGTCACGACCTCCGGGCTCACAGTGTCCGATTGGTTTACTCGGAGGACATCCGGCCGGTTCCCACCGGTCACTCCGTCCTTTTAATAGCCCGGGTTTTGTTGCCCGTCAAGGTGTGCGCGGCGGGATTTCCGCCCGTGCGGTTGATGTGGGTGTCGTGTGGGGGAGGCTCAACGTTACTTTTATGTGATTGAGATGCTGGAAGTTAGGCCGGATGCCCGTCTACGGGCCGTCCGATGGTTGGGTCGGAGTTTCTTATCTGCTTGATATTTCAAAATATGTAGCGGATTAGAAAAAGGTTTGACTTGACAATAACCCCCGTGATAACGTGAAAATGCGAAGAATGAGTCATCGCGGAATAAATAAAAAATCGAACGACGAAAAAACGATGCATTCGAGCCCGATAAACGCGCACCACGGCGAATTCACCTACGGCAAACCCGTCCGGGTCAGCACCCGCCGGCTCGTCATCCGTTCCATTCACGTCGCCTGCCGACACCAGAAACTCATCCACGATATGCTCGGCTTCCACTACGACGGCGGTGGAGGCTCGTGTTGTACGGCACCGCGTTAGATGAAGGGGACACCATTCCTTGGCGCTCCCCTTTTTTAGAGTGTGCGGTTGACCCGCCGGTCAACCTGAGAAATGCCCGGGACATCGGTTTCCCAATCCAGGAGCACATTTGAAGAGGGCATCCAGGCCGCCACCTGAATGCCCAACCCCCTGAAAGTTCTCTCGTCGTCCAAGACCTGAAAGAACTCAACAAGGAGGCTCTCGTGCGCAAGTGTAGCACAATCCCCGTCGCTTTAACCCTCATCATCGCGGGAACCCTGGCCGGGTGCGGCGGCGAAGGCAACGGTGGGCCGTCGGAGGTCGTAACCCTCAGCGTGAGCGGCTCCACCACAGTGACCCCCATCATGCAGAGTGTCGCCGAGGTGTACGAGGCGGCCGACCTCGAGGTCTCCGGCACCGGCTCCGGCGACGGCATCACCGCCCTCATCGACGGCCGCGCCGACGTCGCCATGGCCTCGCGGAAGATGAAGGACAAGGAGAAACAAGACGCCTCGGCCAAGGGCCTCAAGCCCGTCGAGGTCGTCATCGCCCGCGACGGCATCGCCATCGTCGTCCACCCCTCCAATCCCGTCTCCGGCCTCACGCTCCAGCAGGTCAAGGACATCTTCCTCGGCAAAATCACCAACTGGAAACAGGTCGGCGGTCCGGACAGGCAAATCGTTCCGGTCACCCGCGACAGCTCCTCCGGAACCTTCGAGGTCTTCGAGGAACTCGTCATGGACAAAGAGCCCATCGTCCCCGGCGCGGTCACCCAGAACTCCAACGGCACGGTCCGCTCGGCCGTGGCCGAGAGCGAGGGCGCCGTCGGTTACGTCGGCCTGGGTTACGTGGACGAGACCCTCAAGGCTCTGGCCATCGACGGCACGGTTCCCTCGAACGATTCCATCAACAACGGCTCCTATAAAATCGCCCGCGACCTGAACCTGTACTATCCCGAGGGCGCGTCCCAGGCCGTGCTCGACCTGGTCAAATTCATCCTGGGCCAAGACGGGCAGAAAATCGTGGCCGACGAGGGCTTCATCCCCCTCTAGGCCCGCGTCGTACCGGTCGCGTTCGAGATATGTCAGGGCGGTGGTCCCGGGGGGCCACTCGCGGGGCCGCCGCGCGAAAGACAAAAAAAACCGGGGACCGATGGCCAGATTCACCTCAGAAACCGTCGTGAAGCCGATACTGGGATTCCTCGCCCTGCTGTCCCTCGTCTTTCTGGCGGGCATCCTGGTAACCCTGTTGACCGAGTCGGGCCCCTTCTTCGGGGAGTACAATCCCATCGAATTCTTCACCGGCACCCGGTGGTACCCGACCCTCCAGACGCAGAACGCGGCCGGTGACTGGGTGGCGAATCCCCGGTTCGGCCTCCTGCCCCTGTTGACGGCCTCGCTCCTGGTGACGGCGCTGGCCCTCGCCATCGCCCTGCCACTCTCGCTCGGGGCGGCTATTTTCCTGGCCGAAATCGCCCCGCCGGTTCTGCGGGAAATCATCAAGCCGCTCATCGAGCTCCTGGCGGGTATCCCCAGCGTCGTCTTCGGGTTCATCGGCATGGTCCTCGTCGCCCCCTTCATCAAAGACCTGTTCGGCATTCCCATCGGTCTCAACGGGCTCTCCGCCGCCATAGTCCTGGCCTTAATGGCCTTCCCCACCATCACCAGCCTGGCCGAGGACGCCATCTCCGCCGTGCCCCGCGACCTCAAGGAGGCCTCCCTGGCGATGGGGGCCAACCGCTGGGAGACCACGAGCCGGGTCATGCTCCCCGCGGCCCGCTCCGGCATCTATTCGGCCGTCATCCTGGGCTTCGGGCGCGTCATCGGCGAGACGATGACGGTGCTGATGGTGGCCGGAGGCGGCGCCGCGCTGACACTCAACCCCCTCTCCCCCCTGCGGCCCATGACGGCGACCATCGCCCTGGAGATGGGCGAGGCGGTGCAGGGCGGACCGCACTACCACGCCCTGTTCGCCCTGGCCCTGCTGCTCCTGATAATCACCCTGGCCTTCAACCTCCTCGCCGAACGGATTCGGGGCAGGCAGCGGGAGATGTTTAGGTGAAATTTTCCCGAAAATTCCGGCAGGGTTTCTGGTTCGCCATGTCCGGCGTATCCATCGTCATCGTTCTGGGCATGCTCGGTCTGATTATCGGTTTCATCGTCTCCAAGGGCGCCGACGTCATCAGTTGGGAGTTCCTCACGGACGTGCCGCACAAGGCGATGACCGAGGGCGGCATCTGGCCCGCCATCCTCGGCACCCTCCTTCTCTGCCTGGGCGCCATCGTCTTCGCCCTGCCCCTGGGCCTTTTCGCCGCGATTTACCTCGTCGAGTACTCCCGCGAGGGGAGGCTGCGCCGCTGGATACGCATCGGCGTCAATTCGCTCTCCGGCGTCCCCTCGGTGGTGTTCGGGCTGTTCGGCCTGGCCCTGTTCGTGAACTTCCTCGGCTTCGGCGCGTGTCTGTTGGCGGGGAGCCTGACCCTGGGCCTGATGGTCCTGCCCACCATCATCCGCGCCACCGAGGAGGCGCTCAAGTCCATCCCGATGAGCTTCCGGGAGGCCTCTCTGGCCCTGGGGGCCACCCGGTGGAACACCACCGTCCGGGTGGTGCTTCCCGCGGCGGTGTCCCAGATTCTGACCGGGGTGATTCTGGCCGTGGGACGCGCCGCCGGCGAGACGGCCCCCATCATGTTCACCGCCGCCGTCTTTTTCACCAAGCGGCTGCCCACCGGCCTCTTCAGCAAGGTCATGGCGCTGCCGTATCACATCTACGCCCTGATGACCGAGGGCACCCATCCCGTCGAGCAGACGGCCATGGCCTACGGAACCGCCCTCGTCCTCCTGATGCTCGTGCTCTTGGTCAACGGTGCGGCGATTTTCTTCCGCATCCGGGCCAGGAAGGGGAAGAAATGGTAGACGTTCAACTGACCCATCGGGAAGCCGGGCCGGAGGCGATGGTGGCCAAGGTCACCATCGAGGGGCTCGACCTCTGGTTCGACGACGCCCAGGTCCTCAAGGATGTAAACTGCGCGATTCCCGAGAAGGCGGTCACCGCCATCATGGGGCCGTCGGGCTGCGGGAAGAGCACCCTGTTGCGCGCGATGAACCGCATGCACGACCTGACGCCGAGCTGCCGGATTAGGGGTAAAATCAGGCTCGACGACCTGAACATCTACGATGAGGGCACCGATGTCTACGAGCTTCGGCGGCGGGTGGGGATGGTCTTCCAGCGTCCCAACCCCTTCCCGAAGAGCATCTTCGAGAACGTGGCCTACGGCCTTAAAATCCACGGTCAACGCAGCCGGGCCGCGCTGGAGCAGGCCGTGGAGAAGGCCCTGCGGGACGCGAACCTGTGGGACGAGGTAAAGGACAAGCTCCACCGGTCGGCCCTGGACCTCTCCGGCGGCCAGCAGCAGCGTCTCTGTATCGCCCGCGCCCTGGCGGTCGAGCCCGAGGTGCTACTGCTGGACGAGCCGGCCAGCGCCCTGGACCCCGTCTCCACCGCCAAGCTCGAGGAGCTCATCGAGAAGCTGCAGGACGACTACACCGTCGTCATCGTCACCCACAACCTGCAGCAGGCGGCCCGCGTTTCCCAGTACACGGCCTTTCTGATGCTGGGCGAGCTGGTCGAGTTCGGCGTGACCGACGAGGTCTTCACCGCCCCGGCCGACCAGCGGACCGAGAACTACCTGCGCGGCATCTTCGGATAGAATAAGCCGAGAACCGCGCGAAACATAGGAACGAAGACGCCCTCCGAGGCTGCGAAAGGTGCCCGATGCTCATTAAACGGCTCGAAGCCCTGAACGAGCGGCTGATGGAGATGGCCGACCTCACCTGCTCCATGCTCGACGGCTCCCTCAAGGCGCTCCAGACCCTGGACACGGACCTGGCGACCCGGGTCGCCGATTCGGACGAGCCCCTCACAAACCAGATGGAGACCTGGAACCTGGAGGAGGCCATCCACGTCATCACCCTCTTCCAGCCCATGGGTAAGAACGTTCGGCTGCTCGTGGCCGTCATCCTGATAAACCGCGACCTCGAGCGCATCGCCGACCACGCGCAGAACATCGCCAACCACGCGCGCTATCTGGCCGCGCCCGAGGGCGAGCCCGAATCCGGGGCCGGCGCCGCGCCACTCGGAGCAATCGAGCTGCCCCGGGAGCTTCTGGAAATGGCCGATATAGCCCGGAAAATGGTGGCCGACAGCCTCAAGTCCTACACCGACGAGGACGAGGAGTTGGCCAAGCGCGTCATCGCCGGCGACGCCGTACTCAACGACCTGACCGCCCGGACGGTGCGGATTCTCCTCGGTCGGATGTCGGCCGGGTGCCTCGACGGGGATTCGCACGACGGGCCGGGGCTGACCGAAACCTGCTGGCGGCTGGCCCTCGTCGCCCGGAACCTCGAGCGCGTGGGCGACCACGCCACCAACATCGCCGAGAGCGTGCTCTTCGTGGTGGAAAGCCACCTGCACCTGCACCACAAGCACGAGATTGCGAAAGAGATTGAGGAGATGAAAAGAAAGAAGAGGCGGTCGCGGGGGGACGGTTAACCGCCCGTTCGCGCGCCACGGTCGTCAAATTGCTAAAAAAGCCTGAAGTTTCCGTTACCTGGAAAAAACTACAACCTGGAGGTAAAGGCAGTGCGTAAACTATCGGCCGTTCTCCTGGTCCTGACCTTCGCCGGCGCGGCCCTGGCCGGCGTCACCGTCTTCAACGAGGACCCCTTCAAGATTCAGCTCGGCGGCTACTTCCAGTTCCGCTGGGACTACGACCTGCAGACCAACGTCACCGACGGCAACGCCTTCGGCGAGCTGTACTTCAAGCGGGCCAAGCTGGAGGTCAAGGGCGACATCGGCGACTACTGGTCCTTCAAGCTCATCGAGCAGGTCAAGGAGCGCGGCCACTTCGAGGGCCTTTCCCTGGACACCATGGACTCCGACGTCGACGGTGACGGCAACCCCGACATCACCTACGTCTCCGGCGTCACCGCCGACACCTCGAAGTACCTGCAGTGGGAGCTCGAGGAGCTCTGGCTGGCCTTCCAGCCGGTGGACCTGTTCAGCCTGGGCTTCGGTCTGCAGAAGCCGGCCGGCTCCTGGACCTACATGCTCTCGAGCTCGGCGCAGCCCTTCATCGACCGGCCCCAGCACGACGCCTGGTCGCCCGATTACCAGGAAGGTCTCCTGGCCGGTCTTCATATCGCCGGCCCGGAGAAGGGCATCGGCTACCTGGACTTGAGCCTCGGCGCCTGGGAGAACGACCGGGCGGGCTTCGGCGGCGGCACGGGACCGGGGAACAACCCCGACCTCTCCGACATCAACTTCTCCGTCTTCGCCGACAGCTCCTTCATCAAGGGCATCCACCTGGGCGGCTTCCTCTACATGGGCAACGACCAGGCGCTCTACACCGACGGAACGGGTAACCAGGCTTATACCACCGTCACCGGCTACGGCGCCCACGCCAACTTCACCCACGATTACTTCTACGCGGCGGTGGAGTACGTCGGCGGGAGCGTAGGGCGCTCCAGCTCCAGGTACGCCGACGGCGGCTCCGTCGACCTCGGCGACGACTTCAGTATTATGGGCCTGGCCGCGGACCTCCTGGGCCGGCTGCCCGTGGGCGGCGACTTCCTCGACCTGGTGGAAATCGGCGGGCGCTACGACATGAACGACTCCGACGACACCGTGGATAACAACGGCATGAACCAGCTGACCCTCGGCGCCAACCTCTATTTCACCCAGGACCACTACGCGCAGCTGCAGCTCGACTACATCATGCAGATGCCCGAGAATTCCAACGTCGACGGCAACTCCTGGGTCAAGGCGCAGCTGCAGCTCAAGTTCTAACAACGGGGGGGCTACGGTCACGGGTAAGTTGGGTGGGGTGGGGAGCCCACACCTGGCGCCAATGCCATTGTAGGGGCCGACCTGAAGGTCCGCCCCTACGTCATCACAATCCGCGATAAGAGAGTTTCCGCGAAAGCGAAGCCCTGACCTGCAAATCGCTCGGGTTGATTGTTGGGCCCGCGGCGTAATAGAATCATCCCCCCTCACCCGTAAGGAGGTCACCCCGTGAATTACGTCCTCATAGAATGCGGCGTCAAGTGTCCCAAATGCGACAATCCCGTCCCGCTCAACGGGCCCTGGGAGACCGCCCACTGCGACCACTGCCAGGCGGACTTCGACGTCCCCCACGAGTACTGGATAGACATCTTCAAGGACATCCTCGACGACGAGAAATCCGGGGAGCTCAAAACGGGCGAGGGCAGCAACTCGACCATCTGGGGCACCTTCAACACGACGCTCATGTACGGGAACCAGATTCCGTACTGCCTGAACTGCGGGACCGATTTCCCGGAGGCCTCGTTCAAGCCGGACGCGGGCCCGCTCGCGTGCTCTAAGTGCGGCGAGACCGTCGAGACCGCCCCGCCGCCCGCCTGGCTCGCGGAGCTCCATCCCAGGCTCCTGGTCGGCGGGTCGCTTTCCGTCGCCGACGAGAAGCAGCCCGAGGGCGAATCGGGACCCGTGGTCTTCAGCTGCCCTAAATGCGGCGGCGCCCTGGAGGTGGACGGCAAGGACCGCCTGGTGCCCTGTCAGTACTGCAACGTGAAGGTGTACCTGCCCGACGACCTCTGGCTCCGGCTCCACCCGGCGAAGTCCAAGTCCAGATGGTTCGTGGTCTTCGAGTAGGGGCGGGGCTCCGTCCCCGCCCGAAAACGGGGCGGGGGGCTTGAGCCCCGTATCTCAATATATCATTGGGCGGTCGCCGGTTTGCATTGACAAATCGGACGTGCTATCGTAGTGTCCCTCCGGTTTGACACTGTTATTTTTTTCACCGAGGCGTTCGTGGAGATTCGGGTTCCGTGGGGGAAGGGTGAGCAGACGGTCAAGCTCGAGCCCGACCGGCTGGCCGGCGTAGTTCACCCCAACGAGGTGGCTTCGGGCGACGAAATCGAAACACTTCGGCGCGCCCTGGCGAATCCCATCGGCACCGTCCCCTTCGGCGAGTTCATCGGCGCCGGCGGGGACGTTCTTTTCATCGTCAACGACGGCACCCGGCCCACCCCCACCGCCAAGGTCCTCGACATCATCGAGGGGGACCTGGCCGGCGTGGAGCCCTCCTTCATCATCGCCACCGGCGTTCACCGCGGCCCCACCGAGGAGGAGCTCCGCTTCATCTTCGGCCGCCACCTCGAACGCTTCCGCGACCGCATCCACGTCCACGACTCCAAGGCCGACGCCGAGATGGTCCATATCGGCACCTCGACCTCGGGCACCGAGATGTGGGTCAACCGCCGGGGGGTGGAGGCGGACCGGCTGGTCATCATCGGTTCCGTCGAGCCCCACTACTTCGGCGGCTACACGGGCGGCCGCAAGGCCTTCCTGCCCGGCATCGCCTCCTACAAAACCATCGAGCAGAATCACAAATTCGCCTTGGATTTACAGGCCCAGGCGCTGGCCCTCGAGGGCAACCCGGTCCACGAGGACATGATTGACGCCCTCTGTGTCATCGCCGAGAAGCCCATCTTCTCCATCCAGACCGTCCTCGACCGCGACCGGAAAATTTACGCCGCCACCGCCGGGCACATCCACGAGTCCTTCTACGCCGCCATCGAACGGGCCAACGAGGTCTTCTGCGTGGAGATTCCGGCCAAGGCCGACGTGGTGGTCAGCGTCGCCCCGTACCCCATGGACGTGGACCTGTACCAGTCCCAGAAGGCCCTGGACAACGGCAAGCTGGCCCTGGCCGAGGGCGGGATTTTAATCCTGGTCTCCAAGTGCCGCACCGGAATAGGCCACGAGACGTTCTACGACCTCCTCTCCTCCTGCTCCACCCCAAAGGAAGTCCTGGCCCGCATCGAGGGGGACTACGTCCTGGGCTACCACAAGGCGGCCAAGATGGCGGAAATCGGACTCTGGGCGCAGATGTGGGCGGTCACCGAGCTCCCCGACGACGTCGTGGCCAGGTGCCTCATGCGCCCCTTCGCCACGGTGCAGGCGGCGGTGGACGAGGCCCTTCGCGCCAAGGGGCCCGATGCCAAAGTTCTCTTCCTCGTGGAGGGGAGCATCACCGTGCCTTTACTCACCTCCTGACGGCATTCGCGCGGGAGAGTTGAGGGATGTGTCACCCGGAAGATTAGTGGTGAATTACGCTGAAGTCGGCCTTGCACCCGAGTTTTGACGCCCAGTCAGGTCGAAGATGAAATCCCGGTATACGGGGTTTGATAAACAAAAAGAGTCACCCCTGACACCCGTAACGACGGTGAGCCGGTCGGGAGGGTGCATCTTTATGCCGTCTCGAATTACCGGGACGGACTTTCGAGTAACCGGCGCAGGGCGCACCCTGTGCCTTTTTATTGGAGGAGAGGATGGCCATCAGCCGCGATGAGGCTCTCGAGTACCACAGCCGAGGCAGAGCCGGTAAAATCGAGGTCGTTTCCACCAAGCGCTGCCGGACCCAGCGCGACCTGTCCCTGGCGTACACCCCAGGGGTGGCTATTCCGTGCCTGGAAATCGAAAAGGGGCCGGAGAAGGTCTACGAGTACACCGCCAAGGGCAACCTGGTGGCCGTCGTCTCGAACGGCACGGCGGTGCTCGGGCTGGGCGACATCGGCCCCGCCGCGGGGAAGCCGGTGATGGAGGGCAAGGGCGTCCTCTTCAAGCGCTTCGCCGACATCGACGTCTTCGACCTGGAGGTCGACTCCAAGGACCCCAATGAGATAATCCGCGCCGTGGAGATGCTCGAGCCGACCTTCGGGGGCATCAACCTGGAGGACATCGCCGCTCCGGACTGCTTCATCATCGAGGAAGAGCTGAAGAAGCGGATGAACATCCCGGTCTTCCACGACGACCAGCACGGCACGGCCATCATCTCCGGCGCGGCGCTCCTGAACGCCCTGGAGCTCAACGGGAAGAAAATCGGCGACATCCGGCTGGTGGTTTCGGGCGCCGGGGCCGCCGGTATCGCCTGTACCAAGTACTACATCAGCCTCGGGGTGGACCCGGCGAAGGTCCTCCTTCTCGATTCGAAGGGGGTCATCTACGCCGGCCGTCAGGAGGGGATGAACCCGTACAAAGAGCAGTTCGCCGCCCAGACCGACCGGCGCACCCTCGCCGACGCCATGGCGGGGGCGGACGTCTTCCTGGGCCTCTCCATCGGCGGGCAGGTGACCCAGGACATGGTGCGGTCCATGGCCGCCGACCCGATTATCTTCGCCATGGCCAACCCGGACCCCGAGATAACCTACCCGGACGCGAAGGCGGCCCGCGACGACGTAATCATGGCCACCGGCCGCTCCGATTACCCGAACCAGGTGAACAACGTCCTCGGCTTCCCGTTCATCTTCCGCGGCGCCCTGGACGCCCGCGCCACAGACATCAACGAGGCCATGAAGCACGCCGCCACCAAGGCCCTGGCCGACCTGGCCAAGGAGGACGTGCCCGATTCGGTCTGCAAGGCCTACGGCGTCGAGCGGCTCAGCTTCGGCCGGGAGTACCTCATCCCCAAGCCCTTCGACTACCGCGTGCTCATCCACGAGGCCTCAGCCGTCGCCCGGGCGGCTTTGGAGACCGGCGTCGCCCGGGTCAAGCTGGATATAGACAAGTACAAGGAACGGCTCGAAGCCCGTCTGGGAAAGAGCCGCGAAATCATGCGCCTCGTGATTCACAAGGCCCGCAAACATCCCGCCCGCCTGGTTCTGCCCGAGGGCGAGGACGACCGCATCCTGCGCGCCAGCGCCATCATCGTGGGCGAGGGAATCGCCAGGCCCATCCTCCTCGGTCGGCAGCCCGTCATCGAGGAGCGCATCCGTGAGCTGGGCCTGGACCTGGGGGACGTGGAAATCATCAACCCGTCCGAATCCCCCAAACTGGACGCCTACGCCGAGGAGTACTTCAAGCTCCGGCAGCGGAAGGGCCGGGCCCTGGCCCACTGCCGCGAGTTGCTGCAGCTCGGGCGTGTGTACGGGCCGATGATGGTCCGGATGGGCGACGCCGACAGCGTCCTGGCGGGGATAACCACCTACTATCCGGAGACCATCCGTCCGGCCATCCGGGTCATCGGCACCGACGACGACTTCGGTATCGTGGCCAGCATGTTCATGCTCATCTTCAAGGAGAGGGTGTACTTCTTCGCCGACACGACGGTGAACATCGACCCCGACGCCGAAGAGCTGGCGGGAATAGCCCAACTCACCGCGAGGTACGTGAAGAAGCTCGGCTATGAACCGCGAATCGCCATGCTCTCCTTCTCCAACTTCGGCAGCGTGAACCACGAGAGGACGCGCAAGGTCAAGCGGGCCGTGGAGATTGTCAAACAGGCCTCACCCGGACTGATGGTAGACGGGGAGATGCAGGCGGACACGGCGGTGGTGCCCGAGGTCATCGAGGGGACCTATCCCTTCGCCAACCTCCGGGGCGGGGCGAACGTCCTGATTTTCCCGGACCTGCAATCGGCCAACATCGCCTACAAGCTCTGCGCCAAGCTCGGCGGCGCCGAGGCCATCGGACCGATTCTCATGGGACTGAACAAATCCGCCCACATACTGCCCCACGGATGCGAGGTGGACGACGTGGTGAACATGGCGGCCATCGCCGTGGCCGAAATCTGAACCAACCAACGCGGAGACTCGTAAATATAGGCTGCCGCCTGCTATGCCGACGGCAGCCCGTTTTATCGTCGCTTTTTCCACCTTAAAGCTTGACTCATCCGATAGGTTTTGTTAAATATATTTCCACTTTAAGTTGGGGGTATTCTTGTGTTAGAGTCGGCGTGAAAAGATTCACGCTTAATCCGGCGTCGGTTCGGATTCGAATAAGGAGCACACATGAACGCCAAGGACATCGAGAAGCTCACCGAGATTGTCGGCGGGGAGAACGCGCGTACAAATCCCGCCGACCTCTACATCTACGGGGCCGACGCCTCAGTCCACGCCGCCAGGCCCGATATCGTCCTGGTGCCGGGGAAGACCGAACAGGTCCAGGACATCCTCCGGTACGCCAACGCGAAAAAGATACCGGTCATCCCCCGAGGAGCCGGGAGCGGCATGTCGGGCCAGGCCGTGCCCATAGACGGCGGAATCGTCCTGGACATGAAGCGGATGAACCGCATCCTGGAAATCCGGCCCGAAGACATGTTTTGCCGGGTGCAGCCGGGGGTGGTGGACGACGACCTGAACCGGGCGCTGAAGCCCTACGGTTTCATGTACCCGCCGACTCCGGCCTCCAGCCGCATCGCCACCATCGGCGGCGAAATCGCCAACAACGCCAGCGGCATCCGCTCCGTGAAGTACGGGGCCACCCGCGACAGCGTCCTCGGCCTCAAGCTCGTGCTGGCCTCGGGCGAGCTGGTCAAACTGGGGGCGCTCACCCGGGTGGAGGCCTCGGGCTACCAGCTCGAGCGCCTGGTGGTGGGCTCCGAGGGTACCCTGGGCGTCATCGTCGAGGCCACGATGAAAATCGTCCCCATCCCCAAGGTCCGTTGCCTGGGCATCGCCTGCTACAACAAGCTCGCCGACGCCGGCCACGCCATCAGCGAGGTCATCGCCAGCGGCTGCTCCCCCTCCATGCTCGAGCTGATGGACAACATCGCCATCACCGCGGTCAACGAGACCCAGAACCTGGGTCTGCCCGACGTGGATGCGATAATCCTCTTCGAGGCCGACGGCTCGGCCAAGGACGCGGTACAGCAGGAAATCGACTCCATCCGGGCCGCCTGCGAAAAGCACGGCGGCTTCAACATCGAGACCTCCTACGACGCCAAGGAGCGCACGCGCATCTACGCCGGAAGGAAAAAGCTCTTCTCGTCGCTTTCCCGCTACAAGGACGGCTACTCATGCACATCCCTGGCCGACGACATGGCGGTGCCCTACTCGATGATGGCCGACCTGGCGGATAAAATCCACGAAATCGCCGGCCGGAACAACATCATCATGTCCGCCTACGGTCACTGCGGCTCGGGCTGCATGCACACCAAGATTCTCATGGACGTCACGCAGAAGGCCCAGTGGGAGGACGCCCGGCACGCCGTGGCCGAAATCTACGACTACGTCAACTCCGTGGGCGGCACCACCTCGGCCGAGCACGGCATAGGCATCTCAAAGGCCCCCGCCTTCAAGAAGGAAAAGGCCGACTCCCTCGAGCTGATGCGCACCGTCAAACACGCCTTCGACCCCAACAACATCCTCAACCCCCACAAGCTATTCGACGCCCCCGACGACTGGGTCACGGCGACGAGGCTCAGGTATCCCGTGGAAAGCAGGTAAAGGCGTGCAGACAAACTACCTGAAGGACTGGGGAAAGGAACTGAACGTTTGTATACGTTGCGCCTACTGCTTCGAGGGCTGCCCGGTTTTCAGGGACCAGGGGTGGGAGGCGGACGGAGCGCGGGGCAAGCTGGTGCTCGCTTACGGGCTTCTCACGGGTCAGCTCGAGCCTTCGGAGTACGTGGCCGAGAAGCTCTACCAGTGCACCTACTGCAAGGACTGCGTCGAGAGATGTTCGGCCAACGTGTCCGTGCCGGATATATTGACCGCCGCCAGAGCGGACCTGAAGAACGCCGGATTCACCTATGAGGTCCATGAGCAGCTTCTGGATAAGATAGAAGAGAGCGGCAACATATTCGGTAAAACCCTAAAGGCGCCCGCGGAAGAGGGCGAGATGCCCGTGTTGCTCGGATGCCGCCTCCTGGAACGGCGGGATGATGCCGAGCGTTACCTCGAGATACTAAAGAAACTCGGCATACAGCCCACCGTCGTGGAGGATGAAATTTGCTGCGGGATGCCGTTCGGGGTCCTGGGCTATAAGGATGGTTTAGCCGAGCACAAATCCAGGTTCAAGGAAAGATTCCCGTACAAGAGGTTCATCTGCCTCTGCACCACGTGCGTTTTCTTCATCAAAAAGACATACCCCGAGCTCGAACCTCTCTACGTGATAGATGAAATCTACAAAAGGCTTCCCGACGCCGCCGTCAAAAAACTCGGGGTGAGAACGACCTATCATGACCCGTGCAATGTCTGCCGGGGCATGAGGATGGTGAAGGAGCCCCGCGATATCATGAGCTGGATAGGCGCCGAGCTTGTCGAAATGCCGACGAGCGGGATGCAGGCGGAGTGCTGCGGGGGTGGCGGCGGCGTGCTCGTGACCGACAAGCCGCTTTCCACGAGGCTGGCCGAGAAGAGGATTCGCCAGGCCGGTGAGCTGGGGGTGGAGAACCTGGTCACTCTGTGTCCCACCTGCGAGCTCAACCTGAAAAACGCGGCCGACTCCACGCAGACGGATATAAAGGTCGGGAACCTGTTGGACTTCATCTGGGACGCCTTGCGGTAGAAACTTTTGCGACCGTTTGGCGAGGACCAATCTGATTTTCGTACGTCGAGACTTGTTGGTATAGCGCTCAATTCCGGATATATCATCAACCGCTATGTGCTATTCGACTCGCCCCAGAACCGGGTCCCCGCGACAGAGCTGCGCTACACCGTGGGCTAAACGGTTGCGGCGCCGCTCTTCGTGTATTGTGTTGCCGTCCCCCGGCTACCGTCACAGAACCGGCCCCTGTACCAACGCGTGGGATTAGGAGGTTTCATGGCCGCCACTTACGAGCGACTGAAAAACTGGATGCCCGAGCTCAACATCTGCATCCGCTGCGGCTACTGTTACGAGCTCTGCCACCTGTACAAGTCCCACGCCTTCGAGACCGACACGCCGAGGGGCAAGCTGCTGTTGATATACGGTCTTTTGACCGGGGCCCTGCAGCCGGACCCGGATACGGTGGAAAAGGTCGTCCAGTGTTTCTACTGCAAGAACTGCGAGCGGAGCTGCTCGTCGAAGGTCTCGCTGACCGAAATTTTCACCGACGCCAAGGCCGATTTCCTCGACGCGGGGCTCGATTTCCGTGGCCTGACCGCCAGCACCGACGACGACCTGTGCAGCCGCTGCCGTGTCTGCCAGGCGGTGTGCAAAAACGAGGCGATAAGTTTCGGCGAGGAAGGGAAGAAAATCGACGTCGTCAAGTGCGAGGGCTGCGGCGTCTGCGCGGCCACCTGTCCCTCGAACGCCATTCTCATGGTCGAGGGTTTCGGCGTCACCCGGAGTGAGCTCAGTGAGACGGTCCGGGCCCTTCTGGAGGAGGTGTAGGGTGGGCGTTACCGTTGCCGAAAAAACCGTTCAGCCGAAGGTCCTGGTGTTCAGCTGCAACTGGTCGACCTACCCCGGCCTGCAACTCTCGTCGCAGGACGGGCCGGTAAACCGTTCCGAGCCCATCATCACGATGTGCGCCGGGCGGCTGGACCCCGAGCTGATTCTGGAGGCCTTTTCCCGGGGCGCCTGGGGTGTATTCGTGGCCGGATGCCCGCCCGAAGAATGCGAGCACGACGGGAACTACAAGACCCGACGTCGGATTCTGCTCCTCAAGAAAGTGCTCGGCCAGTTGGGTGTCGAGCCCGAACGTCTGGCTTTGGAGTGGGTCGGTGTCGGCGAGTCGGCGAAGCTCACGAAGCTGGTGGGCGACTTCACCGCGAGGGTGGCCCAACTGGGTCCGCAAAGGAGATAGACGATGGCAAAGCCGAAAGTGGCATTTTACTGGTGCGCCTCCTGTGGCGGCTGCGAGGAGGCGGTGGTGGACCTCGCCGAGGATATCCTCACGGTGGTCGGCGCGGTGGACATCGTCTTCTGGCCCGTGGCGCTCGATTTCAAGAAATCGGACGTGGAGGCCCACGAGGACGGCTCGATTGCGGTAAGCTTCATCAACGGCGCCGTCCGCACCGAGGAGCAGGAGGAGATGGTCAAGCTCCTGCGACGCAAATCCGGGCTGGTCGTGGCCTTCGGTTCCTGCGCCCATCTGGGCGGCATTCCCGGCCTGGCCAACTTCCACGACCGCAAGACCATCTTCGAGCGGGTGTACCTGGAGGCCCCCTCCAACGACAACGCCGCGGGCGTCCTCCCGCAGACTCGGAGCACCGTGGACGGCAAGGAGCTCACCCTGCCCGAGTTCCACGACACGGTCCGGACCCTGGACCAGGTCGTCGACGTGGACTACTACCTGCCGGGCTGCGCCCCGCCTCCCGATTTGATTCTCGGGGCGGTCACCGCGATTCTGGAGGGCAAGCTGCCCGAGAAGGGCTCCGTCCTGGCCCCGGATAAATCGCTCTGCGACACCTGCCCTCTGAACGACTCCAAGCCGGAGAAGGTTTCCCTGGCGGAGTTCAAGCGCCCGCATCAGATTCTGGCGGACCCGACGAAGTGCTACCTGGCCCAGGGGCTCATCTGCCACGGGCCGGCCACCCGCTCCGGCTGCGGCGAGCGCTGCATCAGCGCCAACATGCCCTGCCGCGGCTGCTTCGGCCCCACCCAGGGCGTGCGGGACCAGGGCGCGAAAATCCTCTCCTTCGTGGCCTCCATCGCGGGGCTGGAGGGTGAGGAGAAGATGACCGAGGAGGAGGTCGGGCGGCTCATGGGCAAGATTGACGACCCGGCCGGGCTCTTCTGGTTCTACAGCCTGCCCGCCTCGCTCATGAGGCGGAAGAACCTGTCAACCTAAAGAAAGGCCGCGCCATGCCTCAGAAGATAACCATCGACCCCATCACCCGGCTGGAGGGTCACGGTAAAATCGAAATCTTCCTCGACGACCGGGGCGACGTGGAACGGGCCTTCCTGCAGGTCCCCGAGCTCCGGGGATTCGAGAAGTTCTCCGAGGGTCGCCCGGCCGAGGAGATGCCGCGAATCACCCCGAAAATCTGCGGCGTCTGCCCCACGACCCACCACATGGCCTCGGGCAAGACGCTCGACGACCTGTACCAGGTCGAGCCGCCGCCGGCGGCCAAGAAAATCCGCGAGATGGTGAACTCGGCCTTCATGGCCGAAGACCACGCCCTGCACTTCTTCTTCCTCGGCGGTCCCGACTTCATCGTCGGTCCCGCGGCGCCCAAGGGCCTGCGCAACATACTCGGCGTCATCGAGAAGGTCGGGCTCGACGCCGGCAAGACCGTCATCGGCATCCGCAAACGCCTGCGCGACGTCATCGCCAAGCAGGGCGGACGGGTCATCCACCCGGTGTGCAACCTGCCGGGCGGCGTGTCCAAGGGCGTCACCAAGGAGGACCGCGAGGAGTACATCCAGACCGGGAAGGACGCCGTCGAGTTCGCTCAGTTCGCCCTGGGGGCCTTCGGGGACATCGTTCTGGCCAACAAGGACTACGTGGACCTCATCGTCGGCGACCTTTACCGCCACGAGACCTACTACATGGGGTTGGTGGATAAAAACAACAAGGTGAATTTCTACGACGGCGACATCCGCGTAGTGGACCCCTCGGGGGCCGAGTTCGCCAAGTTCAAGCCCCGCGAATACCTGGACCACATCGCCGAGCACACCGAGCCCTGGAGCTACATCAAGTTTCCGTACCTGAAGAACGTTGGCTGGAAGGGCTTCGTGGACGGCAAGGACTCGGGCGTGTACCGGGTCGCTCCGCTGGCGCGCCTGAACGCCGCCGACGGCATGGCCACCCCCCGGGCCCAGGTCGAGTATGAGAAGCTCTACGAAGCCTTCGGCGGGAAGCCGGCCCACAACACTCTGGCCTACCACTGGGCGCGGCTCATCGAGCTTCTGTACGCCGCCGAGCGGCTCCTGGAACTGGCCCAGGACGAGGAAATCCTCGACCCCAACGTCCGCACATTGCCCACCCAGATTCCCACGGAGGGCGTGGGCGTGGTGGAGGCTCCACGGGGCACCCTCTTCCACCACTACATCACCGACGAGCGGGGAATCATCGAGAAGGCCAACCTCATCGTGGCCACGGTGAACAACTCCGCCGCCATGTGCATGTCCATCGAGCGGGCGGCCCGGGGGCTCATCAAGGGCGGAAAGGTGGACGACGGCCTGTTGAACCAGGTGGAGATGGCCTTCCGCGCCTACGACCCCTGTCTGGCCTGCGCCACCCACTCCCTGCCGGGGAAGACACCGCTGGATGTCGTTATTCGCTCGGGGGACGGGACGGTGCTGGACACTCTGCGGCAGTAGATACACGGCGATGTTGTATTCGGGGTCGGTGCGCCCACCGGCCCTTTTGGGCGCCGTGTAGCGGAACCAGTGGCGCGCGGACGAGTCGTTTTCGGGCGGCGGAAACCCTGGCACGTTTCTTGGAATAAGCTTGTCGGACGCCTTAACGATGTCGGCGGACCAGGGTCGATTGTTTAGAATTAATCCGACCTTTCGGTTAGAATCCAGGCCCGGAAGGATGAACCGCGAAAGATGAAAAAAACCGTTATCAATCTCCAGTCCATTCGGGAATCCGCGGTCAAGCTGGCCACCGACTTCTGCCTACTCTCGCGGCGCATCCTGCGCTACGCCAACCTGGGCACCCCCCGCGCGGACTTCCTCCGGGAGGTGTCCCGGATGCTCTTGGAGTTCTCGCACTGCGACGGCGTCGAGTTGCGGATGCGGGACGGGGACCTATACTACCGCTGGGAGGCGACGAACGGTAAGGACGAGAGCCACACTTGCGAGAACCTTTCGCCAGTGCTCGTTTGTGATGACAGGACGGTCCCCTGCACCGATGACGGCTCGCTGGTCGAGCGTCTCTGCGGCGCGGTGATGTGCCGCCAAGTGGACTCCGCCCTGGACTGCATCAGCCCCGGGGGCAGCTTCTGGCTCGGGAGCACGGACCAGCCGCTGTGCTGCCCGCCGGTTTTTTCGGAACTGGAGCCCGGAGAGTTGCGGGAGTTGACTGGGGGCTATCAGTCCGTGGCCTTCATCCCCTTCGAGCTGGAGGAGGAGAGCCGGGGCCTGCTGCAGCTCAAGAGCCGCCGGGAGAACTTCTTCTCCCCCTCCACCATCGGGTTCTACGAGGGGCTGGCCGAAGCCCTGGGCGTGGCCGTGAGCGACCGCCGGGCGCAGTACGCTCTGCGCGAGCGGGTCAAGGAGCTCTCCTGCCTCTACGAAATCGACGAGCTCGTCCAGCAGGAGGACATTGCAATAGAGGACCTATTGCTGGGAATCGTCGAACGGATGCCGCCCGCCTGGCAGTACCCGGACATGGCCACGTCCCGGTTGGTGGTGGACAACCGGAGCTACGAGAGTTCGAACTTCAACGGCCGGGGGAGTTCTCTCCGCTCGGACATCGTGTGCGGCGGCGAAAAGCGGGGCTTCGTCGAGCTCGTCTACTCCGGCGGGGAGGACGTGCTGGAGACGGCGCTCTTCCTCGAGGAGGAGCACGACCTCATCGACAGCATCGCCCAGCACATCTCCATTATTCTCGAGCGCCGCCGGACCGAGGAGGACAAGCGCGTGCTGGAGGAGCAGCTGCGGCACGCCGACCGCCTGGCCACCATCGGGCAGCTCGGGGCCGGGGTCGCCCACGAGCTCAACGAGCCGCTCACCTCCATCCTCGGTTTCGCCCAGCTCTCGAAAAAGACCCCCGACCTGCCCGACGCCGTGGGAGGAGACCTGGAGCGCATCATCAACTCCACCCTGCACGCCCGTGAAATCGTAAAGAAGCTCCTCATCTTCAGCCGGCAGATGCCCACCCAGAAGTCCGAGGTCAACCTGTCCGCCGTCGCCGAGGAGGGGCTCTTCCTCCTGGATTCGCGCTGCGAGAAGCAGGGGATTCGGGTGGTCAGGCGGTTCGACCCCGAGCTTCCCCGGATTACCGCCGACCCCTCGCAGCTCCTGCAGGTGGTGGTGAATATCGTGGTCAACGCCGTCCAGGCCATGCCGGACGGGGGGAAGCTCACCGTCTGGACCCACGCGGACGCCGACTCCGTGTTCCTGGAAATCGAGGATACGGGCACGGGGATGTCCGCCGATACGGTGAAGAAAATCTTCATCCCCTTCTTCACCACCAAGGAGGTGGGTCACGGAACGGGGCTCGGCCTGCCTGTCGTGCACGGTATAGTCACCTCGCACGGCGGCGGAATCGAGGTCCACAGCGAGCCGGGCCGCGGGAGCCGCTTCGTCATCACCCTCCCCGTAGCGGCGAGGCCCTTCCGCATGGACAACTAGGTGGAGGGGCTCCCTGACCCCCGGGTCGAGCCGACCCTTTCCGCCCGGGCGTGGCCGCTTTTTTAAGGACCGTCCGGGAATGAACCGCGTGAACCTTGCGCACCCTACCGACAACGAGGAAGTGAGCACCGACACATGGCAAAAGAAAGGATTCTGGTTGTTGACGATTCCCCGGAGACCCTGGAGATGCTCAGGCGCACCCTGACGGCCGAGGGGTACCGGGTTTTCACCGCCGGCAGCGTGGCCGAGGCCGTTCGCCTCCTCGACGAAACCGCGGTGGACCTCCTGATAACGGACCTGCGCATGCCCAACGTGTCCGGTCTGGAGCTGGTGCGCCATGTGCGGGAAAACAACCGCGACACCGAGGTTATGATGATTACCGGGTACGCGACGGTGGAAGGCGCGGTGGAGGCCATCAAGACCGGAGCGGAGGAGTACCTGCCCAAGCCGTTCACCGACGAGGAGCTCTTCGCCGCGGTGGGCCGGTCCCTGGAGAAGCTGAACCTCCGGCGGGCGGCCTTCCGGCGTCGCCGCATCGTGTCCCACGATGACTACGGTATCGTGGGCGAATCCAAGGTCATGAAGAAGGTTTTTGGGGCCATCGGTAAGGCCGCCGGGACCTCCGCCACCGTTCTCATCACCGGGGAATCCGGCACGGGTAAGGAGCTCGTCGCCCGGGCCATCCACTACCACGGCTCGCGGGCGCAGGCCACTTTCGTGCCGGTCAACTGCGGCGGCATCCCCGAGGGGCTCCTGGAGAGCGAACTCTTCGGGTACGTCAAGGGGGCCTTCACCGGGGCCAACCAGTCCCGGGCCGGGTTCTTCCAGACCGCCGAGGGCGGCACCATCTTCCTGGACGAAATCAGCGAGACCTCCCTGGCCATGCAGGTGAAGCTCCTGCGGGTGCTGCAGGACAAGGAGGTCTCCATGGTCGGCTCGGCCAAGAGCCGCAAAATCGACATCCGCATCCTCACCGCCACGAACAAGGACCTGCGCGTGCTGGCGGAGCGGGGTCACTTCCGCGAGGACCTCTACTACCGGCTGAACGTAATCAACATAGACCTCCCACCGCTGCGCGAGCGCGGGGAGGACGTGCTGCTACTGGCGCGGCACTTCATCGGCCGGTTCGCCGAGGAGCTCGACCGGCCCAAGGCTGAATTCACCGACGACGCCCTGCGGGTTTTAGTGAAATACAGCTGGCCGGGCAATGTGCGCGAGCTGGAGAACCTCATCCAGCGCCTGATGGTCATGGTCGAGGGGGAGACGCTGGACGTGGCCGACCTGCCCTCCCACATGCGCTACAGCATCCCGTCCGGGGGGCGGATGAACCGCACCCTGGCGGAGGTCGATGCCGAGTACATCAAGAACGTGCTGGAGGAGGTGGGTGGGAACAAGACCCGGGCGGCCAAGATTCTCGACATAGACCGGAAAACGCTCCGCGATAAACTGGGCCGTGCCCGGAAGGAAGTGGACCGGAAATAGCCGGGGAATTTCTCCCCGGTGGTGCGAGGTTCCCCGATTATTCCTGGGTCCGACGATGTTCAAACGCCGCCCGCGCGGCGTTTTTCTTAATCCTTTTACGTTGCTCGTGAGTATCTCATTGATATACAAAGACATAAATAACGAAGAAATTTCAGCCCGCCCGGGTTCCCACTTGGCATACCTCTTGCCTTATCAATCCCATCGGAGGGATGGAGTAAAGGGTAGGTAAAAGAAGGAGGCGTTATGGCCGGCAAGACGAGCACACCGGGGAAAGTGAAGACGGGCTCCCCGAAGGAAACGAAGGCCCCCGCGCAACCGGCCCCGAAGGCGCCGGCGAAGAGGAAGAGAATCCCCGGACTCTGCGGAACCTGCAGACGTGAACCGACCTGCACCTTCCCGCGCCGGTCCGGACGGCCGCTCCTGGAGTGCGAAGAGTTCGAGGGAGTGGAGCGCCGGGACGTCATCGCGGAAAGGCTCACGAATGAAATTTTAGGCCACACGGATACCCTCGCCCGTCTGTACGACGGTGAGGAGGAGGAATTGGAAGCCCCGGACGCCGCAACGCAGCGGCCCGGGTCGCCCCACAACCGAGAAGGAGAAACCATGGCCACGGCCACCGTCCTGGCGCCGGAAAAGAAAAAGACAACGGCGACCGTAGAGAAGAAGACAGTCCAAACGTCCCTCGGCCTGTGCGCGACGTGCAAGCTGGCCGCCACCTGCACCTTCCCGCGCAAACCCGGCCACCCGGTCCGCTTCTGCGACGAGTTCGACGGCGAAGTGAAGGTCGAGGCGTCCAAGCCGAAGGCCTCCCCGAAGAAGGTCACCGTGAACGAGCTGAAGGGGCTCTGCCGGCTGTGCGACAAGGCCGCCACCTGCACCTTCCCCAAGGGCGAGGGCGGCGTCTGGCACTGCGAGGAGTACGAGTAGCGAGGCTTGGCTGCGTTTTTCTTGAAGGGATTGAGCGCGGCCAATCGAGGGGCGGTAAAACCGCCCCCTTCTCACATTCCAGGAAATCGGGGCTCATCATCGGTCACGAGTGTGGACGGGGGGTTAACATACCTCGTTATTCAGTCTGTTGGCGACACTGTACGTGTATGAGCTGTGAATGGACGGGGGTCGGGAATTAAAAAGCGGCGGCCCGCAGAGGGGCCGCCCTACAACTTTTCTACGGAAGCGTAACTCGTTTAAGGGTAGATGCCGCGCAGGCGGACGGCGTCGGCCACGCGCTTGATGGCGAAGACGTACGCCGCGTCGCGCATCGAGATGTTCTTCTCCTCGGCCAGGGCGTATACCTTGTCGATGTTCTGGTTCATCAGGACGGCCAGCTTGTTGTTGACCTCCCGCTCGGTCCAGAAGAAGAAGGCCAGCCCCTGGACCCACTCGAAATAGCTGACGATGACGCCGCCGGCGTTGGCCAGGAAGTCGGGCGCCACCAGGATTCTCCGCTCGAAGAAGTCCTGGTCCGCCTCGGGGGTGGTGGGGCCGTTGGCGCCCTCGACGATGATTTTCGCCCGGACCTTGGCGGCGTTTTTCCCGGTGAGCTGGTTCTGCAGGGCGCAGGGGGCCAGCACATCGCACTCCAGCGCCAGAAGCTCGTCGTTGGTGAGCTTGTCTCCGGGGAGGAGATTGCTGACGCTCTGTTCGGGCTTCATGGCGCGCTCGACGGCGTCATAGGGATTGAGTCCCTTGGGGTTGTACACCGCCCCGTAGACATCGGAGAGACCGATGATTTTGCACCCGTCGTCGTGGAGTAGCTTGGCGGCCCAGGCGCCGACGTTGCCGAAGCCCTGGATGACCACCCTGGCTTTCCCGGGCTCGATGCCCATCTTCCCGAGGAGGTTGAGGGTGCTGATTTCCACGCCGCGGCCGGTGGCGGCGTCGCGACCCAGGGAGCCGCCCAGCTCCAGCGGCTTGCCGGTGACCACGCCCAGGGCGGTGTTGCCGGTGTTCATGGAATAGGTGTCCATGAACCAGGCCATGATGCGGCCGTCGGTGTTCATGTCCGGCGCCGGGATGTCCTTCTCCGGCCCCACGATGGACTGGATATCGGAAAAATACCGGCGGGACAGGCGCTCCAGCTCTCCCTCGGACAGTTCGTGCACGTCCACGTGGATGCCGCCCTTGCCGCCCCCGAAGGGGATGCCGGCCAGGGAGCACTTCCAGGTCATCCACATGGCCAGGGCCTTGACCTCGTCCAGGGTCACGTCGGTCGAGAAGCGCACCCCGCCCTTGGCCGGGCCGCAGGCTATGTTGTGCTGCACCCGGTATCCGGGGAAGGTTCTTATCCTGCCCGAGTCCATGCGGACGGGGACGTTGACCAGGAGCGAGCGGACCGGCTCCCGGAGCACTTCCCGGTAGCTCGGGTCCAGCTTCATCATCTCCGCGACCTTGTCGAACTCGCGCTGCGCTTGCTTGAACGCGCTGTAGGTCTCTTCCATCGAGCCTCCTCCCGGCCTGGAATGAATCCAGTCAGGTTTGCGGGTTGACGTCCGTCCTCGGTTTTTTTATGGACGGCGCGGGACCGTCGGTTTCGACGGCTCCATTTTATTACGATAAAAGCAATAAACGTACCACCGAGGGTCGGTTGACATCCCCCGACCGGACGTGCGTTAATCTTCGCGTCACCGTGAGTCGAATGAGGGGAGGTGATGATGTCCCGTTTCCGGTTCCTCGGCCACACCTGAGGCCGCGATTACCAGTACGCCAGAACCTGATTCCCCTCTGGGCGCAGTTACGGCGCACCCCGCGGCTCGGTAAGGGTCCGCAATAAAGCTCAGTCGAACGCCGGAGACGGGGCGGGTGCCGGGACACCGGTTTAGGTGACCCCGCATTGCCGCAGCGTCCTCTCCGGCCCGGGGCGTCGAATCCCCGGCTTTTACACACCCCGACGAAGGAGAGGATAATGTCCGACGAATACCGCGATATGTGGGCCGGTCTGGGTCTGGACCTTCCGAAGCACGACCGGCTGTTGGCCCTTCTGAACGAAGTCTACCCACCCATCTACCTCGAGCAGCCCAACCGGCCCGAGGGGCTCGCATACTTCGATTTCGTCATCGGCGAAATCCACGGCCTGCGCGTCAAGGAGCTCCTGGACCACAAAAAAAAGGGCGGCAAGGTCTTCGGCACCTTCTGCCTCTACGTGCCCGACGAAATCATCACCGCCCTGGGAGGCATCTCCGTGGGGCTCTGTGCGGGGACCGATTTCTCCGAGGCCGACGCCGAGGTGGACCTGCCCCGCAACCTCTGCCCCCTCATCAAGTCCTTCTACGGATTCAAGCGGGGCCGCATCTGCCCCTACTTCGAGGCCACCGACCTCGTCGTGGGCGAGACCACCTGCGACGGGAAGACCAAGGCCTACGAGTTTCTAGGCGGGATGCACCCGGTTTACGTGATGGAGGTCCCCCACCGCAAGAACGACGACACGCGGAAGCTCTGGCGGACCGAGCTGGACAAGTTCATCGTCGAGGCCCAGAAGCTCACCGGCAACCGGCTCACCCATGAAAAGCTGAGGGAGAACGTCCGGCTCCACAACGCCAAGCGCCGGGCCCTGCAACGCCTCAACGCCCTGCGCTGGAAAAATCCCACCCCCATCAGCGGCAAGGACGCCCTCCTCGTCAACCAAATCGCCTTCTACGACGACCCCTCCCGCTTCACCGCCTCGGTGGAGAAGCTGGTGGAGGAGTGCGAGCGGCGGGTTGCGGACGGTGTGGGCGTCTTCCCCAAGGACGCCCCCCGGCTGATGACCTCCGGCACCCCCTTCGCCATCCCCAACTGGAAGCTGCACCATGTCATCGAGACGGGCGGCTGGCCCGTGGTGGCTGAGGAGAGCTGCGTCGGCTCGCGGTACTTCTCGGGACTGGTGGACGAGTCGCCCGGCGACCTGAACGGCCTTCTGGATGCCGTCGCCCGGCGCTACTTCGACATCCACTGTGCCTGTTTCACCCCCAACGCCGAGCGCATGGACGACATTGTGGACCTGTGCCGCAAATCCGGGGCGCGGGGCGTCATCAACTACACCTTGAGCTTCTGCACCCCGTACCTGGTGGAGGCCCGCCACGTGGAGAACCGCCTGAAGAAGGAGGGCATCCCGGTCCTCTCCCTGGATTCGGACTACGGGATGGGCGACTTCGGCCAGCTCCAGACGAGAATCGGCGCCTTCGTGGAGTCGCTTTAAACCTGAAACGGGGAGGGATTGTTTCCCTCCCCTTCACCTCGGTTTGTTGAATGGATTGTTACGTGGGGATAGACGTCGGCTCCACGACGACGAAGGCCGTGGTCGTGGACGGCGGCGGTGTGATGCTGGGCCGCGCCCTCGCCCCGACGGGTGTTTCAGGCTCAGAGGCGGCAAGGACTGTACTCGACCGGGCGGTGGCAGAGGCTGGCGCAACTAGGGGCGACCTCCGCGCCGTCGTCGCCACGGGCTACGGCCGGGAGCTCGTGCCGTTCGCCGATTCCCGGGTCACCGAAATCACCTGCCACGCGCGGGGGGCCTTCGCCCGCATCGGCGTGGCGTTCACGCTCATCGACATCGGCGGCCAGGACACCAAGGCCATTTCCGTCACCGGTTCCGGCAAGGTGGAGCGCTTCCTGATGAACGACCGCTGCGCCGCCGGGACGGGGCGCTTCCTGGAGGTCATGGCCCGGGCGCTGGAGACGGACCTGGCCCACCTGGCGGCCCTTTCAATCGAGGCGGATAGGGGGGTCAAAATTTCGAGCATGTGCACCGTCTTCGCCGAGAGCGAGGTGGTGAGCCTGTTGGCCAGGGGGACGCCTCGGGGGGAAATCGCCCGGGGCCTGCACCGCGGCGTGGCCGAGCGGGTGGGCGGCCTGGCGAGGAAGGTCGGCCTGCGGGGGGAGGTCTACCTCTCCGGCGGCGTGGCGTTCAACCGGGCCGTGGCGTCTGCGCTGGGGGAGTTCCTCGGGCGGGGGGTGGCGGTCCTCCCCGAGCCGCAGTTGAACGGGGCTTACGGCGCGGCGCTCCTGGCCCTCGGCGGCGCGTGAGATTTTCCGGGATTAAAAAAAGCGCCCCGCGGGGCGCTTTTCGTTGGGAGAGTTAGGTTATTTTGCGGCCCTAGATGCGCTCGACGCTCATCGCCACGGCGTTGCCGCCGCCCAGGCACAGCGTCGCCAGGCCGGTCTTGGCGCCGCGGTCGGCCATGGCGTAGATGAGGGTGGTCAGTACACGGGCGCCGCTGGCCCCGATGGGGTGCCCCAGCGCCACCGAGCCGCCGTTCACGTTGACCCGGTCGGGGTCCCAGCCGAGCTCCTTGCCGTCGGCCAGCACCTGCGCGCTGAAGGCCTCGTTGACCTCGATGAGGTCGTAGTCGCCGATTTTGGCCCCGGTCTGCTGCATCAGTTTCTTCACCGCCACGATGGGCGCGTAGAAGAGCTCCCTGGGCGGGGTGCCGCCGGTGGCGTAGCCGGTGATGCGGACCTGGGGCTTCACGCCCATCTCCTTCGCCTTGTCGGCGGACAGAACTATCATGGCCGAGGCGCCGTCGTTGAGGCCCGGGGCGTTCCCGGCGGTGATGGTGCCTTCCTTGCTGAAGGCGGGGCGCAGCCTGGCCAGCGATTCGAGGTTGGTGTCCTCGCGGGGCCCCTCGTCGGTGTCGAACATGACGGGGTCGCCCTTGCGCTGGGGGATGGCGACGGGGACGATTTCGGCCTTGTACTTGCCGCCCTTGATGGCCGCCACGGCCTTGGCGTGGCTCCCGGCGGCCCACTTGTCCTGCTCCTCGCGGCTGATGCCCGACTTCTGGGCGGTCCAGTCGCCGATGCTCCCCATGTGCTGGTCCTCGAAGGCGCACCAGAGGCCGTCGTGAATCATGCCGTCCACCAGGTCCATGTTGCCGAACTTCTGGCCGAAGCGGCCCTTGAAGAAGTAGTGGGGCACGTTGGACATGGACTCCAGCCCGCCGGCCAGGATGACCTCGGCGTCGCCGGCCCGGATGACCTGGGCCGCCAGCACGACCGCTTTCAGTCCGGAGCCGCAGACCTTGTTGATGGTGGTGGCGCCCACCTCGGGCGGAATTCCCCCTTTGATTGCCGCCTGGCGCGCCGGGGCCTGGCCCATGCCCGCCGAGACGACGTTGCCCATGATGACCTCTTCCACGTCCGAGGGCTTTATGCCCGCCCGCTTGACCGCCTCGGCGACGCAGACCGCGCCGAACTCCGGGGCCTTCATCGGGGCCAGCGCGCCCAGGAAGCGGCCGATGGCCGTGCGGCACGCGCCCGCGATTACGATTTCCTTCGCCATGCGTCCTCCTGAAGGTTTTATCCGTTCCAGTTTGGTTCTCTTTTTTCCAGAAAAGCGCCAAAACCCTCGGCGGCCTCGCCCGAGGCGAAGCACTCCGCGAAGGCGTCCAGCTCCGTTTCCAAGCCGGGGGAGCCGAGCTGCCGCTTGACCTGGGCCAGGGCGACCGGCCCCAGCGCCGCGATTCTTCCGGCGAGCTCCCCGGCTCTTTCCATCAATGTTTCCGGTGGATGGACCGCGCCGACCAGGCCCCAGGCGAGCGCGGCCTTCGCGTCCAGCGGCTCGCCGGTGAAGAGCATGGCCTTCGCCCGTCCCAGGCCGACGACCCGCTCCAGGCGGTCCGTCCCGCCCCAGCCGGGGATGACGCCCAGCTTGAGCCCGGGCTGGCCGAATTTCGCGCCCTCCGAGCAGATGCGTAAATCGCAGGCCAGGGCCAGCTCCAGGCCGCCGCCCAGGGCGTGGCCGTTCACTGCCGCCACGGTCACGACGCGGGACCGCTCCACGCGGTCGAGGGTTTCCCGGCCGTAGCGGGCGAATTCGCGCGCCCCGGCGGGAGTCAGGCTTCGCATCTCATCGAGGTCGGCGCCGGCGGCGAAGCTTTTCCCCTCGCCGGTCACCACCGCCGCCCGGACCGTCGGGTCGGCTTCCAGGGTGTCGAAGGCCTCCGCCAGCCCGGCGAGCACGGCCCGGCTGAGGGCGTTGCGCTTTTCGGGATTGTGCAGGCGGACGACGGCCCAGCCGTCCCGCCCCTCGACCTCGACCAGCGGCATCAGCGGCGCCTCTCGGTGAGCTCCAGCAGGACCCCGCCGCAGCTCTTGGGGTGAACGAAGGCGATTTTCGCGCCCCCCGCGCCGGTCCGCGGCTCCTCGTCCAGCAGGCGGTACCCGGCGGCCTTGAGCTCCGCCAGCGCCCCAGCCAGGTCCTCCACCTCCACGCAGAGGTGGTGTATTCCCGGTCCGCGGGCGGCGATGAATTTACCGACCGGTCCCGCGGGGTCCGTGCTCTCCAGGAGCTCCACGTCCGATTCGCCCAACCGGAGCTGGGCCACGGTGAGGGACTGGTCGGGGACGGATTCGGTCCCCTCGACCTTCAGCCCCAGGGCCTTCTCCCAGAATTCGAGCGCCCCGGCGAGGTTCTCCACGGCGACGCCGATGTGGCTGATTTTATAAATTTTCATGTTTCGTCGAAGGCGCCGAAGACGCCGCGCAGGGCCTCGGCGATTTCCCCCACGGTGCCGCCGGCGCGGACGCAGTCGGTGATGGGCTCCATGAGCGGGGCGTCCTGTTCCCCGGCGGCTTTCTTCAATTTCCCAAGGGTCTCGGTGAGCGGTTTTTCGTCCCGGCGCGAGCGGTATTCGGCCAGCTTCTTCCGCCGCAGACGGCCCAGTTCCGGGTCTACCTTCAGTAGTTCCACGTTTTCCTGCTCCGGGTCCTCGAAGCAGTTCACCCCTACGACCTTTCTTTCTCCGTCTTCCACGGCTCTTTGGTAGGCGTAGGCCGAGGCGGCTATTCGGTCGGAGAAGTAGCCGGACTCGATGCAGGCCAGAGCGCCGCCCATCCCCTCGACGTTCTCCAGTTCCCCCTCCACCCGGCGGACCAGCTCGTCGGTCAGTCGCTCCAGGTAGAACGAGCCGCCCAGCGGGTCCGCCGTCCCCGTCACGCCGCTTTCGAAGGCGATGACCTGCTGGGTCCGCAGCGCCAGGCGCACCGAGTCCTCGGTGGGCAGGCCCAGCGCCTCGTCGCGGGAGTTGGTGTGGACGGACTGGGCCCCGCCCAGCACTGCGGCCAGGGCCTGGAGCGTCACGCGCACGGCATTGTTTTCGAATCCGGCGGCGGTGAGGGAGGAACCGGCCGTCTGCGCGTGGAAGCGGAGCTGGGCCGATTTCGGGTCCTGCGCCCCGAATTTCTTCGTCATGATTGCGTGCCAGATGCGGCGCGCCGCGCGGAACTTGGCCGTCTCCTCGAAAACATCGTTGTGCGCGTTGAAAAAGAAGCTCAAGCGCGGGGCGAAGGCGTCCACGTCCAGCCCCGCCGCCCGCGCGCCCTTCACGTACTCCACCGCGTCGGCGAAGGTGAAGGCCAGCTCCTGAACCGCGTCGGCCCCGGCCTCCCGGATGTGGTAGCCGGAGATGGAGACCGGATACCAATTTCCGACCCGCTCCGTGGCGAAACGAATCAAATCCACGGCGAGGCGCAGGCCCGGTCGCGGCGGGTAGATGTAGGTCCCCCGGGCGAAGTACTCCTTGAGAATATCGTTCTGGACCGTGCCCCGGAGCGCGTCCCAGGGGACGCCTTTCTCCTCGGCCAGCACCAGGTACATGGCCAGCAGAATCGGCGCGGTGGCGTTGATGGTCATGCTGACCGAGATTTTTGCCGGGTCCAGGCCGTCGAAAAGTTCGTAAAAATCCTCGTAGCTGGAAATCGCCACCCCGACGCGGCCCACCTCGCCCGCGGCCATGGGGTGGTCGGAGTCGTAGCCCATCTGGGTCGGGAGGTCGAAGGCCACGGAGAGGCCGGTCTGCCCGGCTTCGATGAGATATTTGAACCGCTCGTTGGTGGCCTTGGCGCCGCCGAAGCCGGCGTACTGCCGCATGGTCCACAGGCGGTCGCGGTACATGCCGGGGTGTATTCCGCGGGTGTAGGGGGGCGCGCCGGGGAGGCCGAGCTTGTCCGCCAGGCCGGTCGGCGGCTCGGTATAGACCCGCTCCACGGGGATGCCGGAGGGGGTGGCTAAATTGTCTTTATCAACCATATTATTTGTAACTGCTTATGATTCACGTATCTGCCCCTCACCCCGACCCGTAAGCGCGCTTCCACCCAGAGGGGGGAGGGGGGTGGGTCAGCCCTCACCCCGGCCCGGGGGCAAGCTTTTCCCCTGGAAGGGAGAGGGAGCCGCTACACCCCCCTCCCCGACCTTCCCCCCAGAGGGGGGGGGTATAGCCTACTCCACGACGACCAGGACCTGACCCTTCTCCACGCCGTCCCCGGCGGCGACCTTGACCTCTTTCACCGTCCCGTCGGCCTCGGAGGCCATCTCGTTCTCCATCTTCATCGCCTCCAGGCGGCACAGAATATCGCCTTTCTTGACCTCCTGACCCGGCTCGACGAGCACCGCGGTGACCACGGCCGGCATGGGGGCGCGCAGGGTGAAGCCGGTTTTGGTCTGCGGCATCGCGGCCTGGAGCGACTCTACCCGCCGCCGCCGCTCGTCGCGGACGATAACGCAAAGGCTGCGTCCCTCGGCGAAGATGTGGTACTCCGCGCCCTCGCGCCGGAGCCACAGCTCGTAGGAGCGGCCGTCGATGATAATGGAGTAGAGCGCCCGGGGGGAGATTTCGGCAAAGTCCACGGAAATCTCTTTACCGTCGAGGAGGACCTTCGGCCCTGCCTCGCCGGGGGTGATATCCACCTCGTAGCCGCGGTCACCGATGCGGGTTTCGTACTTCATGAATTCCTAGTATGAGCCGAGGCGATTCTTGAGCCAGAGGTACTTCCAGGCGGAGGCTTCCTGTCTGCCGTCGTCCCCGCACGAGGCGATGCCCCGGACGGCCTCGTGCTCCAGCAGGGCGCACAGAACGGAGGCGGCTCGCTCCAGCTCGCTCCCGCCCGGCGGCTCCGGCTTGTAGTGCCGGGCGATGAAGCCGGTGTCGTAGTCGCCGGAGCGGAACGGTCCGTTCTGCACCAGCCAGCGGAAGAAGGGGAGCGTGGTGGGGAAACCCTCGAGGACGAATTCGTTCAGCACGCGGGCCAGGCGGTCCAGAGCGGCTGGCCGGTCCTCGCCCCAGACGATGAGCTTGGCGATGAGCGGGTCGTAGTACACCGGCACGTCGTAGCCCTGGAAGCAGCCCGCGTCGAGGCGGACGCCGGGGCCGCCGGGGGCGCGCATCCGCGTCACCGTCCCCGTGGCGGGGTAGAAGTTGGAGTCGGGGTCCTCGGCGCAGACGCGGCATTCGATGGCCGAACCGCGCGACTGGACCTCGTCCTGGGTGAACCAGAGCTCCTCGCCGGCGGCGATGCGGATTTGGGCCCGCACCAGGTCCCGGCCGATGAGCATCTCGGTGACCGGGTGCTCCACCTGCAGCCGGGCGTTGACCTCCAGGAAGTAGAAGCTGCCGTCGGCGGAGCGCAGGAACTCGATGGTGCCGGCGTTGTCGTAGTCGACGGCGCGGGCGGCCTTGACGGCGGCGGCGGTCATGGCGGCGCGCTGGTCGTCCGTCAACGCCGGGGACGGGCTCTCCTCCACCAGCTTCTGGTGCCGGCGCTGGATGGAGCACTCGCGCTCGAAGAGGTGGACCGTGTTGCCGTGGGCGTCGCCCAGAATCTGCACCTCGATGTGCCGCGGGTCCACCACCATCTTCTCGATGTACACCCGCTCGTCGCCGAAGGAGCTGGCCGCCTCGGCGCGGGCCTGCCTGAAGGAGGCCTGGAGCTCATCGGGGCCGTGGACGGTGCGGATGCCCTTGCCGCCGCCGCCGCCCGCCGCCTTGACCATCACCGGGTAGCCGATTTCCGCCACCCGCGCCGGCAGCTCGTCATCGGGAATCCCGGCGGTGTCGAGTCCGGGGATGACCGGCACGCCGGCCTTGACCATGGTGGCGCGGGCCTGGAGCTTGTCGCCGGAGAGGCGCATGGCGCCCGCCGAGGGGCCGATGAAGGCCAGTCCCGCGTCGGCGCACGCCTGGGCGAAGTCGGCGTTCTCGGCCAGGAACCCGTACCCGGGGTGGACGGCTTCGGCGCCGACACGCTTCGCCAATTCGATGAGCCGGTCGCCGACGAGATACGACTCCGCCGCCGGGGGCGGGCCGATGCGGTACGCCTCGTCGGCGTACTGGACGTGGAGGGCGCCGCGGTCGGCGTCGGAGAAGACGGCCACCGTGGGCACGCCCATCTCCGCGCAGGTCCGGATGACCCGCACCGCGATTTCGCCCCGGTTGGCGATGAGGATTTTCTTGAACATGAAACCGGCCTAGAGCGGGATGTTCCCGTGTTTTTTGGGCGGGTTGGTGTCCCGCTTGTGGTTGAGCATCTCGAGGGCGGCGATGATTTTGGGCCGCGTCTCGCGGGGCATGATGACCTCGTCCACGTAGCCCAGCCCCGCGGCGGTGTAGGGGTCGGCGAAGCGGTCGCGGAACTCGGCGGCCAGCTTGCCGGCCAGGGCCTGGGGGTCGTCGGCGGCCTTGAGCTCGCGGCGGTAGAGAATCTGCACCGCGCCCTCGGCCCCCATCACCGCGATTTCGGCCGTGGGCCAGGCGTAGACGATGTCGCCCCGCATGTGGCGGTTCGAGGTCACGGCGTAGGCCCCGCCGTAGGACTTGCGCGTGATGACGTGGACCTTGGGCACCGTGGCCTCGGCGTAGGCGTAGAGCAGCATCGCGCCGTGCTTGATGACGCCGCGCCACTCCTGGTCCGTCCCCGGCAGGAACCCCGGCACGTCGGAGAAGGTGACCACGGGCAGGTTGAAGCAGTCGCAGAAGCGTATCATCCGGGCCGACTTGCACGACGAGTCGATGTCCAGGCAGCCGGCCAGGACCGAGGGCTGGTGGGCCACGATGCCCACCGGCCGCCCGCCCAAGCGCGCGAAGCCGGTGATATGGTTGGCGGCGAAGTCGGCGTGCGTCTCGAAGAAGTCCCCGTCATCCACCACCAGCCGGATGATGTCCTTCATGTCGTAGGGCTTGGTGGGCGAATCGGGGACTATGCCGTCGAGCTTGGGGTCCATGCGGGCCGGGTCGTCGGAGGTCTTCGCCCGCGGCGGGTCCTCCATGTTGTTCTGCGGGAAGAATTGCAGCAGGCGGCGTATGCCCTGGAGGCACTCGAACTCGTTGGCCGCCACCACGTGACACACGCCGGATTTCGACGCGTGAACCCTGGCCCCGCCGAGTTCCTCGAAGCTGACCTCCTCGTTCATCACCGTCTTGATGACGTCGGGGCCGGTGAGGAACATGTGGCTGGTGCCGTCCACCATGAAGGCGAAGTCGGTGACGGCGGGGGAGTAAACGGCGCCGCCGGCGCAGGGACCCATGATGGCCGAAATCTGGGGAATCACCCCCGAGGCCATGGTGTTGGCCTGGAAGACCTCGGCGTAGCCCGCGAGGGAGTCCACGCCCTCCTGGATGCGCGCGCCGCCGGAGTCGTTCAATCCGACGAAGGGCGCGCCGTTCTTGAGCGCCAGGTCCATCACCTTGCAGATTTTTTCCCCGTGCGCCCGGGAGAGCGTCCCGCCGAAGACGGTGAAGTCCTGGGCGAAGGCGTAGGTCAGCCGCCCCTCGATGGACCCGTAGCCGGTGATGACCCCGTCGCCCAGGGGGAGGTTGGACTCCATGCCGAAGTCGTGGCAGCGGTGGACCTTGAGCTGGTCCAGCTCCTGGAATGTGCCCTCGTCGAAGAGAATGCCGATGCGCTCCCGGGCGGTGAGCTTGCCCTTGGCCTGCTGCCTGGCGATTTTTTCCGGGTCTCCGGCAAGCGCCTTTTGGCGGAGCCCGGCCAGTTTCTTGAACTTATCCTCGTTAGGCATCTTTTTAAGATTCTTTGAATTGCCCGCCGTTGACCGGCGGGCGGCCTTAGGTTTCTCGGTTATCGGTGGACCCGGCGCGCACAGTCAGAGGACGGTCGAGCGGATGTAGGCGATGATGTCGTCGGTGCTCGTCCCGGGGCCGAAGAGCTTGCCGATGCCGCTTTCCTCCAGGTCGGCCATGTCGTCCTCGGGGATGATGCCGCCGCCGGTGATGATGATGTGGTCCGCGCCGCGCTCCCGCAGGAGCTCGTGGATTTTCGGGAAGATGGTCATGTGGGCCCCCGACAGGATGGAGAGCCCCACCACGTCCACGTCCTCCTGGATGGCCGCCTCCACGATGGCCTCGGGGGTCTGGTGCAGGCCGGTGTAGATGACCTCCATGCCGGCGTCGCGCAGGGCGCGGGCGACGACCTTGGCCCCGCGGTCGTGGCCGTCCAGGCCGGGCTTGGCGATGAGAAGGCGTATCTTACGGCTCATGGCTCACCTCGAAAGGGGGCGTCATGTACGAAGGGTGTTCCTCATATCCCCTCCCCCCTCTGGGGGGAGGGTTAGGGTGAGGGGTTGCTACTCCACCGGGCACCAGGCACAATGCATGCCGCTGCCTGTAGTCAACTGCGTCTGGCTGCTCCTATCCGCGGTTTATCACGTCGGTATCTCGACGGTCCGGGTCTCTACGGTGAGCGGCAGACCTTCCTCGCGGCGGACCTCCGGGCAGGCGGCGATGCCCTCCCGGATATTTTCGAGCGCCTCGGTCTCCGTCTTTCCCTGGGAGACGCAGCCGGGGATGGCAGGGCACTCCACCACGTACATACCGGTTTCGTCCTGATAGATGGTAATCTGAAGCTTCATCGTCGCCCCCGCTTCAATCCACCGACAGGCATCCCTCGACGGCCTCGTAGAGATTGGTGATGAGCTCCTCGTAGGAGTCGCCCTGGGTCGCGCAACCGGGTATTGAGGGAACCTCCGCCCAGTAGCCGCCCTCTTCGGCATGGTGGACGATTACCTTGATTTTCACGTGAACTCCTTTTATCCCCTCTCCCACGGGGAGAGGGGGACCGCTGCACCCCTCACCCTAACCCTTTCCCCAAAGGGGAGAGGGGACATGCGGTAGCCCTCACCCCTAACCCCTCTCTCACGGGGAGGGGGCGAGAACACCCCTCACTCTAACCCTTTCCCCAAAGGGGGGAGGGGGATATAGGCGGGTCAGAAAATCGGCGGCTCCTTGTACTCGCCGAACTCCTCCCGCAGCACGCCCAGCGTCTCGCCCAACGTGGCGTACACGCGGGCGCAGGCCAGGAAGTGCGGCATGGTGTTCGAGCCGTCCCGGGCGGCTTGACGCAGCCCGTCGAGGGCTTTTTTTACCTCTTCCGAATTGCGCTCCGACCGAACGCGGCCCAGGCGCTCCCGCTGGATGCGGTCCACCTCGGGGTCGATTTTCAGGATGTCGATGGCGATTTCCTCGTCGGGGATGACGTGCTTGTTGACCCCGATGACCGTCCGCTGCTTCTTCTCGATTTTGCGCTGGAACTCGAAGGCGGCGTCGGCGATTTCCTGCTGGAAGAAGCCGAGGTCGATGGCCTTGAGCACGCCGCCCAGCTCCTCGATTTTCGCAAAGTAGTCCTCGGCCTCCCGCTCCATCTCGTCGGTGAGGGCCTCCACGAAGTAGCTCCCGGCCAGGGGGTCGATGGTGTTGGCCACGCCGGACTCCTCGGCGATGATTTGCTGGGTCCGCAGGGCGATGGTGACGGCCTTTTCCGAGGGCAGGGCCAGGGTCTCGTCCATGGAGTTGGTGTGGAGGGACTGGGTCCCGCCGAGGACTCCGGCCAGGGCCTCGATGGCGGTGCGGACGATGTTGTTCTCCGGCTGCTGGGCGGTGAGGCTGCACCCGGCGGTCTGGGTGTGGAAGCGCATGAGCCAGGAGCGGGGGTCCTTGGCGTGGTACTTGTCGCGCATGTGGCGGGCCCATATCCGCCTTGCCGCCCGGTACTTGGCGATTTCCTCGAAGAAGTCCAGGTGGGCGTTGAAGAAGAGGGAGAGCCGCGGCGCGAACACGTCCACGTCCAGCCCCGTCGCTATTCCCGCCTCCACGTAGGCGAAGCCGTCGGCCAGGGTGAACGCCAGCTCCTGCACCGCCGTGGAGCCCGCCTCGCGGATGTGGTACCCCGAGATGGAGATGGTGTTCCACTTGGGGACCCGGTCGGCGCAGAAGGCGAAGACGTCGGTGATGAGGCGCATGGACGGCTCGGGCGGGAAAATCCAGGTCTTCTGGGCGATGTACTCCTTGAGGATGTCGTTCTGGATGGTGCCGCGCAGGACCTTGGAGTCCACGCCCTGCTTTTCCCCCACCACGATGTAGTAGGCCAGCAGGAGCGAGGCCGGGGCGTTGATGGTCATCGAGGTCGAGACCCTGTCCAGGGCGATGCCGTCGAAGAGGACCTCCATATCGGCCAGGGAGGATATCGCCACGCCGCAGCGCCCGACCTCGCCCTCGGCGCGCTTGTGGTCCGAGTCGTAGCCCATGATGGTGGGCAGGTCGAAGGCGACGGAGAGGCCGGTCTGCCCCTGCTCCAGGAGGTACTTGTACCGGGCGTTGGTATCCTCGGCGGAGCCGAAGCCGGAGAACTGGCGCATGGTCCACAGCCGGCCGCGGTACATGTTGTCCTGCACGCCCCGGGTGTAGGGCGGTTTACCGGGGACGCCCAGCTTCTCGGCGTAGTCGAAGCCGCCCAGGTCGTCGGGGGTGTACATGGGCTTGATGGGCCGGCCGCTGACCGTCTCGAACAGGACGTCGCGCTCTTTCTGCCCGGCGACTTTTTCCTTCCATTCCGCGATTTCGTCCCTGCGGCGGGTTTCCTCTTTTACCCCCATAAACTCCCCTTCGCTTTTTGAATCCATATCGGACGCCGCCCTGTCACCGGAGGAACGACGTACCGATGACCAGGCGCTGGACCTCGCTGGTGCCCTCGTAGATGCGGGTGATGCGGGCGTCGCGGTAGATGTGCTCGATATCGGAGTAGTCGCCGCAGTAGCCGTACCCGGCGTGAATCTGCATGGCGCAGTCGGCGCAGAAGCAGGCGGTCTCCGAGGCGAAGAGCTTGGCGATGGCGGCCTCGCGGGAGTAGCGCACGTCGGCCTGGTCCTCCAGCATGGCGGCGCGGTATGTCAGAAGGCGCGCGGCGTCCACCCGCGTCGCCATGTCCGCCACCATCCACTGGATGGCCTGGAGGTTGCCGATGGGCTTGCCGAACTGGACCCGCTTCTTGGCGTAGTCCACCGACTCGTCGAAGGCGTGCTGGGCGATGCCCAGGGCCTGGGCCGCCACGCCGATGCGGGCCGAATCCAGGGTGGTCATGGCGATGCGGAAGCCCTTGCCCACCGGCCCCAGCAGGTTCTCCTTGGGGACCTTGACGTTCTTGAAATAGAGCCGGCCCGTGGTGGAGGCGCGGATGCCCATCTTATACTTGATGGTGTCGGGGGTGTAACCCGGGTCGTTTTTGTTGTCGAAGATGAGGGCGCTGACCTTGCCCTTCTCCAGGGGCTGGTCCTCGCTCTCCATGACGCGGCAGATGACCACGATGACGTCGGCCACGTTGCCCGAGGTGATGAAGATTTTCTCCCCGTTCAACAGGTAGTGGTCGCCACAGTCCAATGCGGTTGTATGCTGGGCGGCGGCGTCGGAGCCGGCCTCGGGCTCGGTGAGGGCGAAGGCCCCTTTTATTTCGCCCTTCGCCATGGGCGGGAGGTACTTGCGCTTCTGCTCCTCGGTGCCGAACTTCTCGATGGGGTAGGAGGCCAGGACCGCCACGGCCATCACGATGCCCACGGCGCCGTCGTACTTGCTCATCTCCTCGATGAGGGTGGCGTAGCGGATTTTAGGCTCGCCTCTTCCGCCGTACTCCTTGGAGTTGGGGAAGCCGACGAAGCCCTCCCGGGCCATCTTCTGGAAAATTTCCTCGGGGAACTCGATGGGGCGGCGGTCCCAGGCTTGCGAAAATGGAACCACGTGCTCCTCGCAGAACGCCTTTACCCTGTCCCGTACTTCCTGCTGCTCCGGAACCCAGTTGTAGAGCATCTGGCGCACCTTTCCTGGTGGTATTTTTCAGTTCAGGTTCAGCCGTGCCACGTTCAATCTTGCGATTATCTGCTCCGCCTCGTGGTACGGGGTGGAGCGGCTGGTCAGGATGCGCTCGACGGCTTCTTCGACGGTTTTTTCGAACCCGTCGGCGCCCAGGACCCGGCCGATAATTTCGTGCTCCAGAATCTCGCGGAGCTCACCGTGGGCGCGGTTGCGGCGGCGCTCCTCGGCCAGGCCGCTGGCCTCCATGTAGCGCCGGTGGTCGTCCACGGCGCCCAGGACCTCCTCCACGCCGACATCGTCCCGGGCGACGGTCTCCAGCACGGGCACCCGCCAGTCGTCACTTCCGGCGGGCTTGAGCTCCAGCATGGCACAGATTTCGCGGTAAATCCGCTTGGCCCCCTCGCGGTCCGCCTTGTTGATGACGATGACGTCGGCTATTTCCAACAGGCCGGCCTTCATCGCCTGGACCCCGTCGCCCGACTCCGGAACCAGGACCACGACGGTGGTGTCGGCGGCGCCGGCGATGTCCAGTTCCGACTGCCCCACGCCCACCGTCTCGATGATGATGCGGTCCTTGCCGAAGGCGTCCATGGCCATGGCGACCTCCCGCGTGGAGCGGGAGAGGCCGCCCAGGGAGCCCCGGGTGCCCATGGAGCGGATGAAGACGCCGGGCACGCCGCCCACGTCGTCCATGCGGATGCGGTCCCCCAGCAGGGCGCCGCCGGTGAACGGGCTGGAGGGGTCCACGGCGATGATGCCCACCGTCTCCCCTCCCCGGGCGATGCGGGCGGCCATCCGGCCGACCAGCGTGGATTTGCCGGCGCCGGGGGGGCCGGTGATGCCCAGGCGCATCCGCTGCCGGGAGAGGGGGTACAGCTCGTGGAGCAGCCCCTCGTAGCCGTCGCGCTCGTCCTCGATGACGGAGATGGTCCGGGCCAGGGCCGTGTCCTGCCCGGCGGTGAACCTGTCCAGCAGCTCCTGGAGGTCGATTTCGCGCGGCATCAGTACTCGACGCCCTCCCGGGCGTCCATCCCGGCCTGATAGGGGTGCTTGATTTCCCGGACCTCGGAGACCAGGTCGGCGAGCGTGACGACCTCCGGGCGGGCGTAGCGGCCGGTGATGACCAGCTCCAGCTCCGGCGGCCTGGCGCGCATCAGCTCCAGCACTTCTTCCAGCGGCACAAGGCCGTAGTCCACCGCCACGTTGAGCTCGTCGGCGACGACCATGTCGTAGTCGCCCGAGGCCACCCGCTCCTGTAACAGCTTCCAGCCCTCGCGGGCCAGACGCACGTCCTCGGGGTCCGGATTTTCTTTGGAGACGAAGGTTTCCCGGCCGGCCTGGACGATGTCGAACCCGTCGAGCTTCTCGGCCGCCTCCAGCTCGCCGTAGTTGATGCGGCCCTTCATGAACTGAACGACGAGCACCCGGCGCCCGTGGCCCCAGGCCCGCAGCGCCTGCCCCAGCGCGGCGGTGGTTTTGCCCTTGCCGTCGCCGGTGTAAACCTGAACCGTGCCGATGCGCTCGTCCTTCATCGCGGGTGGCGGGGGAGGGGTCGATGGACCGTTAAACGGGCTATTTCTATCACGGCCGCACCGGGTTGTCAACGGTCGCCGCCCGGGGCGCGCCCGCTATTCCTGCTTAATCCGGAACTCCCAGGAGCAAAAACCCCCCGCGGGAAGCTCATCGGGGGGGCAATAGATGCAGCGGGTGGTAATTCGGGAGTCGACCGTCCCGGCGAAGCCGGAGAATTCGGTGGTCCCCACCGGCTTGCAGGGAAAGAGGGGGAGGCCCTTCCGGCGTCGGGCCGCCTGGACGCGGCATTCGGTCATGGTGAACCGCAGCCGGTCGCCCTCCAGCTCGGCCTCCTGCTCGTTCAGGAAGGAGTACATCCGGAATCGCAGCGCCTCGGCCAGAGCCGCCAGACCGCCTCCCGGAGCGATTTGCCGGGCCTCCATCACCCGGCGGGCTTCGAGGGGGGCGAAGCGGGACCAGGAGCGCTCGTCCTGCCGAATCGCCTCCTCCAGGCCGCGCTCCTCCTCCACCGCCAGGAACCAGCAGCCGTCGTGGGCCAGCCAGCTTTTGGCGTAGGCCCGGATGAGCCGGTGGAGCTCCTCGCTGGACAGGTCCTCGTGCAAAAATAGCTCCTTTTGTGCGCCCGAAGGAAGTAAAGTATAAAGAAAAGGGCGGGGTCGGTCAAGGCTTGACTCCCGCCCGGTTGCGCGTTGACGACACACGGTGGAGCGTGGTCGGCGGAAGGTAGAGTGGTATAATCGGCCCGGTTTTGCCAGGGGCATAGCTCGCG
>CAYTCV010000003.1:0-43073 GCA_964436465.1 uncultured bacterium | reverse complement strand
CGGCGGAAGGTAGAGTGGTATAATCGGCCCGGTTTTGCCAGGGGCATAGCTCGCGTCGCACGGTTTGGCCTTGAGGGGGAAAAGCCCCCCGCTTTGACGCAAATCCCGTACAGGCTCACAGGTGAGTGATGGGTCCGGAAGAAAATCATCCCGAGGCGTCGCCGAAGATTCGTCCGAAATTGGTCATGGATTTGAAGCACATGCTGCGGGCCTTCAGGTATCGCAACTACCGGCTCTTTTTCCTGGGTCAGGGCATTTCCGTCGTCGGCACGTGGATGCAGATGATAGCCATGTCCTGGCTCGTCTATAAGCTCACGGGCTCGGCCCTGCTCCTCGGCGCGGTGGGGTTCGTCACCCAGATTCCCTCCCTCTTCATCATGCCCTTCGCCGGCGTCCTCATAGACCGGCTCGACCGCCGGCGCATACTCATCTGGACGCAGGGGCTCGCGACGCTTCAGGCGGTCGTTCTGACCGTCATCGTCTACACCGGCGTCGTCCAAATCTGGCACATATTCGCCCTGGGCCTGTTCATCGGCCTGGTGAACTCCGTGGACATACCCACGCGGCAGGCGTTCGTCATAAAGATGGTCGACCGCCGGGAGGACCTGGCCTCGGCCATAGCGATGAACTCGGCCATGTTCAACGGCGCGAGGCTCGTCGGGCCCCTGATAGCGGGGCTCGTAATCGCCGGATTCGGCGAGAAGGTCTGCTTCCTGTTGAACGCGGTGAGCTATCTCGCGGTCATCGTCTCGCTCGCCGCCATGCGCATCGAGCACACGAGGCCGGCCGGGAGCGCGGGAAAGGTGTTTACCGAGCTCAGGGAAGGCCTGTCCTACGCTTTCCGCTCGCCACCCATTCGGTCCATCCTCATCATGCTCGCGTTTTTGAGTCTCACCGCCATGCCGTATATAACAATCATGCCGGTCATGGCGAAGCTCGTGCTGGCTGGCGACGCCAGCACCTACGGATTCCTCATGGGCGCCATCGGCGTGGGCGCGCTGGGCGGAGCGGTGTTTCTCGCGTCGCGCAAGGCCTTCATCGGCCTGTGGAAAATCATCCCCGTCGCCGCTTTCATCTTCGGCACGGGGCTGGTTCTCGCCTCTTTTTCGAGAACGCTCTGGCTGTCGCTCGTCCTCATGGTCGTAGCCGGTTTCGGGATGATGGCCCAACTGGCCACGTCGAACACGGTCATCCAGAACATCGTGGACGAATCGAAGCGCGGCCGGGTGATGGCCTTTTACACGACCGCCATAATGGGAATCCTCCCCTTCGGGAGCCTTCTCGTGGGCGGCCTCGCAGACATCATAACCGCGCCGTGGACGATGTTCGCGGGCGGAGTCGCCGCCATTCTCGCCTCGGTCGTGTTCGCCGCCCGGCTCGGGAATTTTAGGGGGATAACCCAGTCGCCCCTCGCCGATAATCCGCCCCCGCGGCTCAAGAAAATCAAGGCATAGGTTGGGTCGGTCGTCGAGGGTCGCCCCCCGTCCCGTGTCGCGCGGGTCGCCGGATGGTATAATGGGAACGGGGCGCACACCCTGCTGACCTCTGCACCCGTGTGCCATCCTCCCTGAAATCGGCCGCCGGTAGCGGGGCGGCACGAACCGGACCGACGACGGTTTCAATGTACCATGGCTGAAGGCATCATCTTCGAAATCATCACGCCGCCCTCCTCCTGGCGGGAGGACAAGGCCAGGAGTTGGGCCTCCCGCGTCGCCCGCATCCTTCAGGCCCACGACCTCACCCGGCTGAACCTCCCCGAGGTGGTCAGCGAAAGCCGTGACGGCAGCCGGGCGGTGAGCTTTTTGAAGAAGATGGACCAGGTGCGCTTCGGTGAGATGGTGCGTGAGGCCATGCCGGGGGTGTCCCTGGTCCCGAATAAAATCTGCGTCCGCGTGCCGTCGGATAAATTCCGCGACTGGGTGGGGGAGGTCCACGCCGGGGGCGTCCGGGAGCTCGTTCTGGTGGGCGGCGAATCCCACCGGGTCGAGTACCCGGGCTGGTCGGTCCCCGAGGCCGCGGCCTTCGTCCGGGAGCATTACCCCGACGTGCGTCTGGGCGGCATCACCATCTTCACCCGGCCCCGCGAGGCGGACCGAATAGTGGCCAAGATAAAGGCGGGCATCGATTTCTTCTGCTCCCAAATCGTCTTCGAGACGGCCAATATGAAGCAGGTGCTCGTCCAGCTCGACCGCCGGTGCCGGGAGGAGGGGCTTCCGTTCCCCGAGGTGTACGTCTCCCTCACCCCGGCCTCGCGCATCCGCGACATCGAGTTCATGACCTGGCTCGGGGTGGAGTTTCCCTCGGCCGTGCTGGACTACCTGGTGGAGGAGGAGGAGCGCATCGAGGAGCGCACCTTCGAGGTGGTGGAGCGGGTCATCGACGAGGTTTTCGATTTCACGGCCAGGGACCTGCCGGATACCGGGATAAAGCTGGGCTTCAACGTCGAGCACGTGATGTATTCGAACCTGGGGCTCTCCGAGCGGATTCTGGGCCGCATTCTGGGGAGATTGGGCTGACATGGACGTTCTTCTGCCGGGCATCATGCCGCGTTCCGAGGGGCTGGTCCGGGCCACGCGGGATTTCGAGCGGGGGCGCATCGGGCGGCCGGAATTGACGGAGGCGAGACGGGCCGATGTCCTGGCCCTGAAACGCCTGCAGGAGGGGCTGCCCCACGCGTCCCCCGGTATGCTCGCCTGGGGCGACCTTCTGCGTCCCGTCGCGGAAATCATCCCCGGCTGCGCGGTGGGCGGCCTGGCGCGGTTCTTCGAGACCAACTCCTTCTGGCGGACCATCGAGTTCCCCGCGGATGCCGCGGTGGACGCATCCCGCCTGGACGACTGGGTCAGCCGGTACTTCCTGGCCGACGGCCTCATTAAAAAGGACGAGGGGCTGGTCTTCACGCTTCCCTTCCCCTTCGTCTTCCGCGATTTTTGCCGGGGTTTACTCCTGCCGCAAATCTCCGAGATTCTGCTGGCGGCCGCGGAGCCCCTGGTGAAGCTGCCGAACAAGGTCCTGTGCCTGTTCGAGCCCGGCTTCGGCTACCGGGGCTTTTCCGATGAGGACCGGCGTATCGGCGCCGACTTCATCGCCCGGCTCAAGACCCTGTCCCCGACGCCCGTTTACCTGGTGAGCGCCTTCTTCCCCCTGGGCGATGACCTGGAATATTTCTTCGGCCTGCCGGCGGACGGCTTCGGGGTGGACCTCTACGCCAATTCGCTCGACGACGTCCTCGGGCACCTCCCGGGCGGCAAGGCCCTCCTGGCGGGCGTCCTCTCCACCGGCTCGACCCGGGTCGAATCCCCCGATGTGCTGCGGGGCGTTCTGGCGAGTCTGCGCGACAGGCTGCCGGATGATAAAATCCACCTGACGCCCAGCGGGCCGGCGGAACTCCTCCCCCGGGCCGTGCTGGAGGCCAAGGTAACTAATCTTCGGGAGATACTGGGATGAGGCCGCTTCCGACGCACGAAATCGGCTCCATGGCCAAGCCCCCCTGGCGGGTCAAGCCGTTCCGCCGCATCCCGCTGGACGAGGGCGACCTCGAACACGCCCGGGAGTGGGGCACGCGGCTGGACATCGAAGAGGCGGGCGGGCTCCTGGAAGTGCTCTCCAAGCGGGACGGCTTCACCGCCGAGGAGAAGAAGCGCATCGTCCGGTTCTCCTCCCTCTACGGCACCCGCCTCCAGGAGCGGGCGGGGCTCGACCTGGTGTGGGACGGTGAGCAGCACCGGGTGGAGATGTACGAGTACCCGGTCCGCCGGATGGGCGGCTTCGCCTTCCGGGGCCACGTGCGCAGCTTCGACGACAAGTACTACCGCAAGGCCTCCTGCGTCGAGAAGCCCACCCTCGAAGCGCCCTACCACACCGACGAGTACCGGACCATCGCCTCCTTCGCCCGGCGGGAGGTGAAGATTCCGGTCACCGGCGCCTACACGCTGGTGGACTGGTCCTTCGACGAGCACTACCAGAGCGGCGTCATACCCGGCGCGAGGGACGTGGGCCGGACCGGTCGGGAGGCGCGCAGAAGGTTCCTCACCGACGTGGCCGGGGACATCGTCTATCCCAACCTGCGCTCCCTCCACGAGGCGGGCGCCCGGTTCCTGCAAATCGACGAGCCCGCCGCCACCACCAAGCGCGACGAGATTCCCGAGTTCATCGAGGCCACGCGCGCGAGCGTCGGCGACCTGGCGGGGAAGGCCTTCTTCACCGTCCACATCTGCTTCTCGAACTACGACCTCCTCTTCCCCCGACTCACCGAGCTCGAGGGGGTGCTCGACGAAGTCCACCTGGAGTACGCCAACCGCGACTCCCGGGAGGCCGGCGTCTCGAAGGAGAGACGGGTCGGCTACGGCATCCTGGACTCCCTCAAGGGCACCGGCTTCACGGTGGGGCTGGGCGTGCTGGACGTGCACACCGATTTCATCGAGCCGCCGGAGCTGGTGCGCGACCGCATCCTCTACGCCTGCGATGTCATCGGGGACCCGGGACGCATCTTCGTGGCGCCGGACTGCGGCCTGCGCACCCGTAACTGGGAGGTGACCTTCGCCAAGCTGTCCTCCATGGTCGCGGGGCGGGACCTGGCGGCGGAGAGGCTCGGATTGTAACCTCGTCTTGCTCCGCGGCGGTGCAACCGTAAAATTTTCTTCATCCCCCTCCCCTTCCGCACCGGCCCGCGCGTGGGGCGGTGTGGTGTAACTGGTTGTAAAATATAGCATTGCCCCTCTTGTTACCCTTCCGGCAAATCCTACCCTTCCCCTTGACAATACCGACCTTGTACCGTATCCTCGCGTGTGCGTTAGGTTGAAGTATCACCCGACGTTAAGCACATCCCCCGCGCCGCTTCAATCGAACGTTTCTCGATATCAATCCCTTTTCAAGTTCGAAACGGCATGAAAAGACGGCCTTCACGCGCAAACACCGGGAGGATGAGATGAGCTGGTTCATTGAGGAAAAAAAGAGCGTCTGGCGGGAGCCGACCGGCAAAAAGGTGGGCGTCGACGACAGGGCCGAGGCGGAGCTCTTCCGCGAGGCGTTCCCCTACACCGCCCCACCCATGATTCCCTTCGACGGCATAGACGTGCCGATGGACCCCCCCGACGAAATTTTCATCACCAGTACCACCTTCCGCGACGGCCAGCAGGCCCGGCCGCCCTATTCGGTCAAGCAGACCGTGGACCTGTTCAAGCTCGAGCACAAGCTCTCGGGTCCGAAGGGCATCCTGCGTAAATCCGAGTTCTTCCTCTACACGGAGAAGGACCGGGAGGCGGTGCGCAAGTGTCTGGAGCTGGGGTACGAGTACCCCAAGGTGACGGCCTGGATTCGGGCCAACATCAACGATTTCAAGTTGCTCAAGGGCATGGGTCTCAAGGAGACCGGCGTTCTCACCTCCATCTCGGACTACCACATCTACCGCAAGTTCAAGAAGACGCGCCAGCAGGCCGTGGACGGCTTCCTCAAGGTGGTGGACGCGGCGCTGGCCGAGGGCATCGAAATCCGCTGCCACTTCGAGGACGTCACCCGCGCCGACTACTACGGCTGCGTCATCCCCTTCGCCCAGGTCCTGATGGAGCGCTCCAACGAGGCCAAGATACCCATCACCATCCGCCTGTGCGACACGATGGGCTACGGCGTCCCTTACGCCGGCGCCGCGCTGCCGCGCAGCGTGCCCAAGCTGGTTTACGGCCTGCACCACGAGGCGGGAGTCCCCAAATCCCAAATCGAGTGGCACGGCCACAACGACTTCTATAAGGTGCTCATCAACGCCAGCACGGCCTGGCTCTACGGCTGCATGTACGCCAACGGGACCCTTCTGGGTTACGGCGAGCGCACCGGCAACACCCCCATCGAGGGCCTGGTCTTCGAGTACGCCGGCCTGCGCGGGACCCTGGACGGGATGGACACCGTGGCCATCCACGATATAACCGACTACTACCAGATGAACTTCCCCCACCAGAAAATCCCCTCGAACATGCCTTTCGTGGGGGCGAGCTTCAACACCACTCGCGCGGGCATCCACGCCGACGGGCTCACCAAGGACGAGGAAATCTACAACATCTTCGACACCACCAAAATCCTGAACCGCCCGCCCGGAATCGCCATCACCGACAAGTCCGGCCTCGCCGGAATAGCCTACTGGGCCCATTCGTTCTTCTCCGGCGCCAAGGATGCGGACAAAATCGACAAGAACGACGAGCGCATCAAGCGCGTCGCCGCCTGGGTCGAGCAGCAGTACAACGAGGGCCGCACCACGGCCATCTCCCAGCAGGAGATGATAGAGGTCGTAGCCAAGGAGTTCCCCAAGATGAAGGAAGAGGTGGACAGGCTGCGCCGCACCGGTTTCTTCGTCCAGGACACCCAATAGTAGGAGTTCCATGGGACAGACACTCGCCGAGAAAATCATCTCCGCCCACGCGGGCGGACCGGCCGCGCCGGGGGAGCTCGTCATCGCCGACGTGGACGCCGCCCTGGTGCAGGACGGCACCGGCCCACTGTCGGTGCGGGAGCTGGAGAAGGCCGGGAAGGTACAGGCCGCCCACCCCGAACGGACGGTCATCTTCCTGGACCACGCCTCGCCCAGCCCGCGCAAGGAGCTGTCCAACGCCCACATGATTCTGCGCGATTTCGCCGCCAAGACCGGCGTAGTCGTCTCGGAAATCGGCCAGGGCGTCTGTCACCAGCGCATGGTAGAGGACTACATCCGCCCCGGCGACCTCCTCGTCGGGGCGGATTCCCACACCGTCACCTCGGGCGCCCTGGGGGCCTTCGCCACCGGCATGGGCTCCACCGACGTGGCCTTCGCCATCGCGTTGGGGAAGGTCTGGCTGCGCGTGCCGGAGAGCTTCAACATCGAGCTCGCCGGCTCCTTCCCCCCCGGGGTGTACGCCAAGGACCTGATGCTCTCCATCATCGGGCACATCGGCGCCGACGGGGCGACCTACAAGTCCCTCGACTTCACCGGGCCCGGGGCGGCGGGGCTGACCATGTCCGAGCGCTTCACGCTCTCCAACATGGCGGTGGAGGCCGGGGCCAAGACCGGTATCTTCGCCGCCGATGCAAAGACGAAGGCATTCCTCGCCGAGATGGGCCGGCCGGGGGATTTCTCCCCCATCGCCGCCGACCCCGACGCGGTGTACGAGAAAACCTTCGCCTTCGACCTGGGGAAGCTCGTGCCCACGGTGAGCTTCCCCCACACCGTGGACAACACGCACCCCGTGGGCGAGGCGAAGGGGATAAAAATCAACCAGGCCTTCATCGGCACCTGCACCAACGGCCGCCTGGACGACCTGGAGGTCGCCGCCGGAATCGTCAAGGGCAAAAAGGCGGCGACCGGAGTCCGCTTCCTCGTCTGCCCCGCCTCGCGGAAGGTGTATCGCGCCGCCCTCGATAAGGGGCTGTTGGGAATTTTCGTGGACGCGGGCGCCACGGTGCTCCCCCCGGGCTGCGGGCCCTGCGTGGGAATACACCAGGGTGTTCTGGGCGACGGCGAGGTCTGCATCGCCACCCAGAATCGCAATTTCCACGGCCGCATGGGCAACCCCGAGGGATTCATCTACCTCGCCTCCCCGGCGACGGTGGCCGCCTCGGCCCTGACCGGGGAAATCACCGACCCGCGCGGGATTTAAAAAAAGCGACGGGCAAGGAGGAACGCACGTGGACGTACTGAAAGGCCGGGCGTTCAAGTTCGGCGACGACATCTCCACCGACCACATCGCCCCGGGGCGCTACTTCCACCTCCGCAACGACCTGCCCAAGCTGGCCGAGCACACCCTGGAGGACGCCGACCCCACCTTCGCCTCGCGGGTCAAGCCGGGGGACTTCGTGGTGGGCGGCCGCAACTTCGGCCTGGGCTCCTCCCGCGAGCACGCCCCCCGCGTGATAAAGTTGTGCGGCGTGTCGGCGGTGTTGGCGAAATCCTTCGCGCGCATCTTCTACCGCAACTCGTTCAACGTGGGGCTGCCCGCCCTGGTGTGCGATACCGACGCGATTGGAGACGGGGACGAGCTCGAGGTGGACCTCGTTTCGGGCGTCATCCGCGACCTCACCCGGGGCTCCGAGCTCCACTTCACCCCCATCCCGGACTCCATGCGCGCTCTTTTGGCCGACGGCGGCCTCACCGAGCACATCGTCAAGCACGGAACCTTCAAGCTGTAAGGAGAGTATGAGTCCCGATAAAATCACCGTCAGGGACGGGAAGCTGGAGATACCCGACCAGCCCGTAATCCCCTTCATCGAGGGGGACGGCATCGGCCCCGACATCACGCGGGCCTCGATGCACGTGTGGAACGCGGCCGTGGAGAAGCTCTACGGCGGCCGCCGGAAAATCCACTGGAGAGAAATCTACGCCGGCGAAAAGGCCTTCGAGAAGACCGGCTCCTACCTTCCCGACCAGACCATCGAAGACATCCGGGAGTACGTGGTCGCCATCAAGGGGCCGCTGACCACCCCGGTGGGCGGCGGGTTCCGCAGCCTGAACGTCAGCCTGCGGCAGATTCTGGACCTCTACGCCTGCGTCCGGCCGGTTAAATACTACCGCGGCGTCCCCTCGCCCATGCGCGAGCCCGAGAAGCTCGACGTTATCATCTACCGCGAAAACACCGAGGACGTCTACGCCGGCATCGAGTGGGAAGAGGGAACCCCGGAGGCCAAGAAGCTCATCGGCTTCATCGGGGACGAGCTGGGGAAGAAAATCCGCCCCGACTCCGGCATCGGCATCAAGCCCATCTCCATCACCGGCTCCAAGCGCCTCGCGCGCAAGGCGCTGCGGCACGCCGTGGACCACGGGCGGTCCTCCGTCACCTTCGTGCACAAGGGCAACATCATGAAGTACACCGAGGGCGCCTTCAAGCTCTGGGGCTACGAGCTGGCGCGGGACGAGTTCCGCGACAAGGTCATCACCGAGACGGAGCTCTGGGACCAGGTGATGGCCGAGGACGGCGTGACCCCGACGGTCAAGGACGGCGCCTTCGCCGAGTTGCGCGGCGGCAAGCCGGCCGGTGACCCCGGAGGGCGCGTGGTGGTCAAGGACCGCATAGCCGACCAGATGTTCCAGCAGGTGCTGCTGCGCCCCGACGAGTACGACGTCCTGGCGACGCCCAACCTCAACGGGGATTACCTCTCCGACGCGTGCGCAGCCCAGGTCGGCGGCCTGGGCCTCGCCCCCGGCGCCAACATCGGGGACTACGTCGCCCTCTTCGAGGCCACCCACGGCACCGCCCCCAAGTACCGCGGACAGGACAAGGTCAACCCCGGCTCGCTCATGCTGTCCGGGGTGATGCTCCTGGAGTACCTGGGCTGGGACGAGGCCGCCGACGCCATCAAGACCGCCCTCGAGAAAACGATTCTGGACCGCGTCGTGACCTACGACCTCGCCCGGCAACTGGACGGCGTCCGGCCGGTCAAGGCCAGCGAATTCGCCAAGGCCATCGCGGCCAACCTCCCCTAGGGGGGACCGATGAACTGCACGTGCTGCGGCCGGGAAGCGGCGGACGACTTCAGGTACTGCCCCTACTGCGGCGTGATTCTGGGGGTCGACGACAGCGAGTGCTACCGCCGGGAGGGAGCCCGTCTGCGCTCTCGGGGTAAAATCATCGACGCCATCAAGGCTTACGAGAAGGCGGCGAACCTCGTCAAGGACGACCCTTCCTTATACAAAAACCTCGGCGACCTGTACTACCTGCGTGGGGAGCCGGACAAGGCCATCGCGACGTTCAAGCACTCCCTGGAGCTCCTCGACAACCAGAGCTTCACCTGGTACGCCCTCGGCATCGCGTACTACCGGGGCGGGTATGTCGGCAAGGCCGTGGAGGCCCTGAAGCGCTGCCTCGAGTGCGACCCCGACTTCGCCATGGCCTACTACTGGTTGGGAGTCGCGTGCTACCACATGGGCGACCTGCCCCGGGCCAAGGAGTACAACGAGAAGCTCATCCAGCTCCACCCCGAGTCGCGCATCGCGAACTACCATCTGGGAATCGTCTGCAACGCCCTGGGGGAGTACGCCAAGGCCATCGAGAATTTCGAGCAGGTCGAGGAACGCAATCCCAACGACCCGGCGCTCATGTACCACATGGGCTACGCTTACAGCTGCCTGTACCAGACGCCCAAGGCCATCGCGAAGCTCCGCCGAGCCCTCGAGATAAACCCCAACCACCGCCAGGCGAGGATTCTCCTCGACAACTATCTGGAGTCGGGCGAGCCTTGAGTCTGCGTTTCTTGCTTATACGGCCCCTTCGGGGGCCTCTTGTTATCCGAACGCCGGGCGGGGCATCCGCATTTTGACGCAAGCGGGTTGTGAGAGAGGTAACGCCCCCGGCGAAATGAGGTATCATTCAGCCAACCGACCGTACATCGACGGGAGACACTTATGGACATCACCGAAGGCCTGATGCGGGAGCTGGCCCGACTCGCCGAGAGCGAGCGGACCGTCCTGTCCGTTTACCTGAACCTCTCGCGGGGCTGGGACGGGGCGGAGGCGTTCATCAAGCGGGAATCCTCCCGCGTGGAGCGCCTGGTATCCGGCGAGGAGCGGGAGTACCTGGAGACCTCGGTCTCCTTCCTGGCTGATTTTCTGAAGGAAAAAAAGACGCACGGCTTCGCCGGTCCCGGTCTGGCCTTCTTCGCCGACCTGGGCGCCGACGGCGCGCCGTCCTACGTCCGGGGCGTGGAGCTGCCGGCCCCGCCGGAGCCGCTCCTGGCCCTGGACACGGGGGCCGTCCTCTTTCCGCTGGCGGTCCAGCTCGACGAGTACGAGCCGGTGGGGGTGATTCTGGTGGACGCGTCGGGGGCGCGGATTCTCGTCACCGCCGGCGAGACGGCCGAGGCGGAGGATTCCCTGCGCGAGAAAATCCACCACCGGTCCAAGGTGGGTGGCTGGTCGCAGATGCGCTACCAGCGGCGCCGCGAGAAACAGGTGAAGCATCTGACCAAGGAGCTGGCCGACCGGGCCGAGGAAATCTTCCGGGAGGAGGGCGTGGGCCGCGTCGTCCTGGCCGGCCACGCGCGGATGCTCGCCGCCCTCAAAGAGGAACTGCCCAAGTCGCTCGCGGATAAGGTCATCGGCGAGATTCCCTGGAATCTGAAGGAGGGGGACTCCGAACTGCTGGACAAGATGGAGCCGCTGGTGGAGAAGGCGGAGCGGGAGCAGGAGAGGGGCTACCTGGAGCATCTGACGGCCGAGCTGCGGCGCGGCGGCCTGGCCGCGGCCGGTTTGAAGGATACACAAGCCGCCCTCACGATGGGCGCGGCGGACGTGCTCCTGGTCGGGGATGCCCTCGCCGCCGACGCGCGGGAGCGCCTGACCGACCTCGCCGAATCCACCGACGCCCACATGGAGTACGTGCCCGGAAGTAACGAAACCCTCGACGGCCTGGGCGGCGTCGGGGCGCTCCTGCGGTTCAAGGTCAAATATTAGCGGATGGAGTGTGGGGGATGATTCGCGGCATCAACCACGTAACCTTTGCGGTCCGCGACCTGGAACGGACCCTTGCGTTCTACACCGGCGTCCTGGGCCTGCGGCCCGTCGCCCGGTGGCCGAAGGGCGCCTACCTTCTGGCCGGGGACCTCTGGGTGGCGCTCGTCGTGGACCGGAACGCGGACGGGTCCTCCTCCCCGGACTACTCCCACGTGGCTTTCACCGTGGAGCCCGCCGACTTCGAGGCGCTCGCCCTCCACGTCCGGGAAGCGGGCACGGAAATCTGGCGGGAGAACCGGAGCGAGGGGGCCTCCCTCTACTTCACCGACCCCGACGGGCACCGGCTGGAGCTTCACGCCTCGGGCCTCGCGGGGCGCCTGGCGGACATGCGCCGGAGGGGTACGGACGGGGTGAGGTTCTATGATGACGATGGGGACGAAGTCTGAGCGGCGTCAACTGTGCGGTTTCACCGGCTGAACCGAGGCGACCGGATTTACAGAAACGGGAGGGAGCGGCATGCCCCGGCTGGAAATCAGGGAGATGGACTCCTCCACCGAGTACTTCGTGGGCACCTGCTCCCACGTGGGGGAGAGCGCCGAAATCGACGCCTGCGGGCGGCGGCGCGTGGAGTGGCTGAAAGGGATGCGCGACAAGGGCCTCCGGGTGCACGTCGCCCTCCTGGAAGGCGACCCGGTGGGCTTCATCTACTCCATGCCCGTCGAGGTCAGCCCCTGGGGCCCGGCGGGCCGGGGCCTGACTGCGGTTCCCTGCCTGTGGGTCCTGGAGAAGGGGCGCGGCGTCGGCGCCGGGCGGGGCCTGGTGGCCGAGGCGGAAAAGGAAGCCCGGAAATGCAAATCCAGGGGCGTCTGCACCGAGGCTTACTACTGGGATTTCTGGTTCATGCCCGGCGGGTTCTACGAGAAGCTCGGCTATACCGTGGTCGAGCGCCGGGGTGAGCGGGCGCTCCTGTGGAAGCCGTTCGACGGTTCCGCCGAGCCGCCCCGCTTTCTGGAAAGCGCCTACCGCTTCGAGCCCGTTCCCGGCAAGGTCGCGGTGGACCTCTTCTGGAACCGCCTGTGCCAGACCTCGGAAATCGAGGCCCAGCGCGTGCGCGAGGTGGCGGCGGAGTTCGGCGACCGCGTGTCGGTGCGCGAGTTCCCGGCCCACGAGCCGGGGGTTCTCGACCGGTGCGGACTGACCCGCGGCATTTACATCGATGGGAAGGAAATTTTCTGGGGCTACGAGGCGCCGCGGGAGGGCGTCCGCGAGGCCATCGAACAGGCGTTGAATCCGTCCACCTAGAGGAAGGACGCCGGGGCCTGACGGTAGGTTCGTCTATTCAAAAACGGGCGTCCGGACGCCCGTTTTGCATTGACATCAACGGGAAGAGCCGGGGATGCGCCCGGCTCCCCCGTTTGTAACCGTTGACTCCTACCGGCTGACCACCAGCCGCCGCGTCAGGGTGCCCTCCTCCGCCGTCAGACGGTAGAGGTAAACTCCCGCGGTGAGGGAGGAAGCGTCGAATCCCGCCTCGTGCCGGCCGGCGGTGAGCACGCCCGAGACCAGGGTCGTCACGCGGCGTCCGGCCAGGTCGTAGACCGCCAGCTCCACCGGGCCCTCCGTGGGCAGGTTGAAGGCGATGACGGCGAGGCCCGTGGTCGGGTTCGGGTGGCTCTGCTCCAGCACTAGCCGGTTGAGTTCCCCGTTTCCGCCCGCCACGGCGATGGCCGGGCCGTACTCGGAGACGGAGCCCTCCCCGTCCACGGCCCGAATCATGTAGGCGTAGCCCCGTCCGGCCTCGACATCGTAGTCCAGGTAGCGGCCGAGGGACGCCGCGGGGAGCGGCAGGTCGTTCAGTTTGACGTACATCTCGCGGTGGTCGGCATTCACGGCCGAAGCGCGGAGGATGTCGAAGGCGCTGAATCCATCCGCGGCGGCCCAGTTTACCAGCACCCCCTCGTCGTGGGTCTCGGCCTCCACGTCCACGGAATCCGCGGCCAGGTCGCCGTCCAGGTAGTACACGTCCACCTGGTACAGGCTGGGCGACAAGTCGGAGTCGCTGCTGGTCATTTCCACCCTGTACTGGAGGTACCGGGTGCCGTCCCCGATTTGGTCCCCGACGTCGAACTGGGAGTAGAACGGCCCGTTCCAGGAGGAGGCCAGGAGCTCGTCCACGTCGTTGCCCCCGCGGACGTAGAAGGCGATGTCCGTGCCGGTCTCCTCGTATCCCTCCCACTGGCAAAAGAGCCAGTCGGGGTTCTCGAATTCGCATTCCAGGATGACCGAGTCGAGCGTGCCGTGGTCGCGGAATCCGTCGGTTATCGCCCACCAGTCAACGGTGTCCTGAATGCGGGCGGTGGAGATGGCGATGGGGGCCTTGGTGTCGGTGATATCGCCTGTGCGGACGCCGTGGGCGCCGTTGTAACTCGTGGTCCACGACCGCTGGGTGAAGTTCATCCCGCCGTCATTCTCCCACCAGTCCAGGCTGTCGCCGGTCTCCGTGGCGCCGAGGATGTCTATGTCCCCGTCGTAGTCAGCGTCTATGGGGTATACCTCACGGCAGTCGGTATAGCTCGAAGTGATGTTGTGGTCGGTGAAATTGCCCTCCCCGTCGTTCTCGAACCAGTCAATGCGACCGTTGCGCGAGCTCGTTACCAGGTCGGGGTCCTGGTCCCAGTCCATGTCGAAGGCTTCGCAGGTGTAGGCTTCGGTCATTCCGGTGTAGAGGACGTGCTCGGTGAAGGCCAGAGTCGGGTCGGTCCAGTCCTCCATGTACTCCCACCAGGCGACCTCGCCGTTCCAGCGACAGCTGAAGGCCACATCCGTCCAGCCGTCACCGTTGAAGTCGCCCGTGGTGAGGCCGATGTTCTCGCCGCCGTAGTGGCCGGAGGGGACGAGGGTGTGGATATCGAAGGTCTCGTCGCCCAGGTTTTCGTACCAGCGCAGGGGCGACGACTGGTACGCCCCGGCGAAGAGGTCAAGGTCGTTGTCCCGGTCGAAGTCCACCGCCACCGGCAGGTCCACCTGGGGGAAATCGGGGTCCACGACGTGCTCGGTGAAGTTACCGTCGCCGTCGTTTTCCAGCCAGGAGAGGTGAGCCGGTCCGGGGGTGTCTATGCCGATGATGATGTCCCCGTAGCCGTCGTCGTTCAGGTCCACGATGTTGAAGGCGGCCCACTGGTTGGGGACGATGGAGCGGGGCGTCGGGTCGAACTCCCCGTTCCCCAGGTTTTTGAACCACACGAAGATGGATGCGTCCGAGGACGAGACCACCACGTCCATGTAGCTGTCCATGTCTATGTAGCCCGCCTTGACGTAGTAGGCCCCGTTGACGTCCCCGATGTGCTGCTGCGTCGGAGACAGGTTCGGTGAGAAGGCGAGCCATAGCTGCTCGAAGTAGTAGAAGTTGATGTTCGAGCTGATGTAGAAGGTCGTGCCCCAGGCCGAATCCGGCTCCGTGTGACCCGGTCCGCCGGTCCAGTCGTTCTGGCGCCGCCGGTTGCCGAATGCGGCCAGAGTGAGGACTAGCAACAGGATGACAACCGTTAAACGTCGCATGGCTCCTCCCGGAAACGAAGTGACGCTACTGGCGTAACTGAGACGGCGCAGCCGTAACTAAGTTATGTCCCCGGTTGATTGACGGTCCATCCGCCGCCGTCGGGTGCGGTCCGAAGTGAGCTTTTTTAATCAACTCAGGTAGACAATACTCCCTACATTAATATAGTACACTTTGTACCACCTGGCAACATGCCACTGCCTGCCGGTCCCTTCGAATACCCCGTATCAGCGACGGCGAATCCGTCAAACCGGCCCGCCGCGCACTTTTTCCCTTGCCTTTTTTTTCGTTCTTTATTACACTCCACCGCCCGGCGAACCTTTCCCGGCTCACACCCTTCGGCAGGTAAATATGCTCCGGCTGCAACGCCTGGAAAAAAACGACATGCGCGAGACCGTCCCCGAGTTCGAGGTGGGCGATACCGTCGAGGTGTCGGTCCGCATCGTCGAGGGGGCCAAAACGCGCATCCAGAAATTCACCGGCATCGTCATCGCCAAGAACCACGGCGGCGTGCGCGAGACCTTCACCGTCCGCCGCGTTTCCGGGACCGGGAACATCGGCGTCGAGCGCATCTTCCCCCTCCACTCCCCCAACGTGGACAACGTTGTCGTCGTGCGCCAGGGCAAGGTCCGTCGGTCGAAGCTCTACTTCCTGCGCCAGAAAATCGGCAAGGCGGCCCGGATAAAGGACAAGCGCCTGAGCTGAGCCGGCCGGCCGCGGAGTGAAGTTTTTTTAGCGCGGACCTCGGTTCGCGCTTTTCGCACCTTCCCCGGAACGAGCCGCCCATGCCTTCCGATAAATTGAATTTATGTTTAATCTGGCACCAGCACCAGCCGCTCTCGCGCGACCCGGCCGCCGGAGGTCTCCGCGGAAGCTACCGCCTGCCCTGGGTCAGGCTCCACGGGCTGCGGGATTACTTCGGCATGGCGGCGAGGCTCTGGGAACGCCCCGGGATGCGGTGCACGGTCAACCTTACGCCCATCCTTATTCGGCAGTTGAACGACTTCCTCGCGGGGGCCACGGACCGGCTGTGGGAGTTTTGCGAAAAATCCGTGGACGGCCTGGACTCCGCCGAGACGCTCCGGCTCCTGCGGGACGCCTTCGACGCCGACTTTTCTTCTCAGATTGCCGTCCACCCCCGTTACGCCGAGCTCTACGAGCGGTACTCGCCGCTGAGCCAATCCCTCGCCGACCTGGATGAGTGGGAGGCGAAAGGCGTCCCGTCCCGGCTCGCGGCGGAGGCGGTGGGCATACCCCGGCGGGACCTGGTGGACCTCGCCTTCTGGGCCAACCTGGCCTGGTTCCCCGTGGAGCTGCGCGAGGGGGAGTGGGTGACGCCCTGGGGGGAAGCGCTCTGTGTGTCCGACCTCGTCGGAAAGGGGGAGGATTTCGACGCGGGTGACGTGGCCGAGCTCGGGCGGGCATGGCGGCGCACACTGGCGGCCGTCATCCCGCTCCACCGGGCGCTGGCGGAGCGCGGCCAGGTGGAGCTGACCGCGACCCCTTTCGCCCACCCCATCCTGCCGATACTGGTGGATTCGGATGACGCCCTTCTCGACCGCGCCGGCAGCGTCCACCCGCCGCGCTTTTCGTACCCCGTCGACGCCAGGGGTCAAATAAAGCTGGGCCTGGAAGTGCTCCGCGAGGCTTACGGCTTCGCGCCGACGGGCTGGTGGCCCGCGGAGGGGGCGGTCGGTCGGAACGTCATTGACATTTTCAGGGACGCCGGGGCGCGCTGGCTGGCCACCGACGAGGGGGTTCTGGCGCTGACCCTCGGGCGCGAGCCCACGGCCGCCGAGTTGACCGTGCCCTGGAACGCCGGGGTGCCCGTCTTCTTCCGCGACCACCCGCTGTCGGACGCCGTCGGATTCCACTACAGCCGCCTCGCCCCCCGGGACGCGGCCGGGGATTTCCTATGGGGCCTGCGGCACCGCTACGCCGGGCGGTCGGGCGGCTGCGCCACGGTGATTCTGGACGGAGAAAACGCCTGGGGCGCGTATCCCCGCGACGGGCGGGACTTCCTCCTCACCCTCTACGACGAGCTCCTGCAGGCGCGGGACATCGCCCTGACGACCCCCGGCGCGCATCTGGCCGAGCTCCGGGAGCGGGGCGTAAGACTGCCCGTCATCGAGAACCTGCCCCACGCGAGCTGGATAGACGAGTTCGGCTCGGCGCCGGGGAACGACCTGGGCACCTGGCTCGGCGAGCCCGAGGAGAACCGGGCCTGGCAGCTCGTAGCCGCCCTGCGCCGCGTGCTGGACGCCGCGGGAATCACCGCCGAATCCCGGCCCGACGTGTTTTTCCACGTGTACGCCGCCGAGGGGTCGGACTGGTTCTGGTGGTACGGGACGGACCAGGCGGCGGCGCCCAAGGCGGAGCGCGAGTTCGACCGCCTGTTCCGCGCCCACCTGGCCGCCGCGTACCGGACCGCGGGACTGCCCGTTCCCGAAGAGCTCGACCGCCCGGTGATTCTGGACTACCTCGTCTGGACCCCCGAGCGGGGGAACGTGGAGATTTCGGCTGGGACGCGGCTCTTCGTGCAACTGGAGCGCCCGGGCGGCCTCGAGGTGCGCTGGCCCGACGGCTCACGCAACCGGCCGGATTTCAGGCCCATAGGCGGGGTGATGGGGTTGAAAACGGCCTGGCGGGCGGAGCTGGGCTATCCCCCCGCGGGGGAAATCGAGCTCATGCTGGGCGGCCGTCGGTCGGTGGTGCGCGTCACTTGACCGCGGTCCGCCGGCGGGATACACTGAACCTGATTTCATTCCGCACCCTCGGACGGACGTGGCAGAGCTTAGCGTCCAAAAACCGCATCCGGGCCTGCTGGTCTTCACCGGCAGCCCGCTCAAGGTCAACGTCGCGGCGCTCGTCGACGGGGGCGAGGCCGTGGTGGTGGACTCGACGGCCACCGTGGCGCAGGCCGGTCAAATCCGCCGCCGCCTCCTCGACGGCGGCCTCCATCCGGTCGCCCTGGTCAACACCCACTGGCACTCGGACCACTGCGGGGGCAATGCCGGCCTCCTGGACGACGGGATGCCGTTAATCTCCCACCGGCGCCACTTCGAGACCCTCGCCCTGGAGCGGAACATGGTCTCCCGCGGCCCGGCGCACATCACCTTCGAGCGTCTCGTACGGCCGCGCATCCTGGTGGACCGCCGGCTGGACCTGCGCCTGGGGGCCGGGACCGTCGAGCTCCTCCACGCGCCGGGGCACAGCCCCGACCTGGTGATGGTCTGGGACCCGGCGCACAGGACTCTCGTAACCGGGGATAACCTTCTGGCCGGTGACCGGCCCGAAGACCCGGCCATCCCCTACTTCTACTGGGGGGACCCCTGGCGTCTGGTCGGCGCCCTGGAGCGCGCCCGGTCGCTCTCGCCGGAGATTATCATTCCGGGGCACGGCGTTCCTCTCACGGGGGAATACGCCGGGCAGGCCCTCGAGTATTCCCTGGGCTATCTCCGCCGGGTGCTGGACCGGACGGCGGGGCTGCCGCGGGACATACCCCTGGAAGTGGAAGACGAGCCGCCGCGCGCCTGGCTCGAGGCCGCGCCGCTCTCCGATTACCACGCCGACGCCGGGGCGCCGGACTGGGTGGCCCGCATGCACGAGCTGAACCTGCTGCGCGTTTACCTCGGCGTCCGGTACATCAACCCGTAGGTTGCCATGCGCCTGGATAAATTTCTAAAGGTTTCGCGGATTATAAAGCGCCGCCCCGTGGCCAAGCAGGTCGCCGACGCCGGCCGAATAAAGGTGAACGGCCGGGCCGCCGACGCGGGCAAGCAGGTCGCCGTGGGGGACGAGCTGGAAATCCGGCTCGGCTCGCTCTGGCTGGTGGTGCGCATAGAAAACATTTCCGAAAACGTGCGGAAGGGCGAGGCCGAATCCCTCTACACCGTCCTCGAGCGGAAGGGCGGCCGGGACGACCTCCTCTCCTTTTAACGAACCCCAACCGAAGGATTGAAAATGCGTCGTTTATTCATCCCCCTGCTGACCGCCTGCCTGTTCCTCGGGCTCGCCGGTTGCGCCACCGAGGGCGGTGACCCCACCGAGGCCGTCCCGACGGGTGTCTTCCAGGTAGTCTACGTTCCATCCGTCGCCGGCCTGTGGGACGGCGCCGAAAGCCTGGTTAACGAGCTGCGCGGGGTAGCCCCGAACCTGGCGGACGAGGTCGTGGGGAGAATCGGGGAGCTCGTCAAAGAGGTGTTCGACACCGAAGAGCCACCCGCGGATTCCCTCCAGGGCCTCTGGGACCTGGGCGTCGACGTGGACAAGCCGCTCTGCATCGCCCTGGGCGGTATTCCGGAGCCGCAGCCGGTCGTCATCATCTCCCTCCAGGACCCCGAAACCTTCTCCGATTTCTTCTATAAAACCCTGGGCGTGGAAAAGCCGGAGCCCGTAGAGAACTACGCGGAGGCCGAAATCAGGGTCGTCAACGGCGTTTACAGCACCGAAACCGGCGGCCTCTTCATCGCGGGCGAGTCCCTGTCCCTCGTGAAGAGCTGCCTGGACGCCCTGGGCGACCCCGAGAAGCGGTTCTTCGCCTCCGAGAGCGTTGGCCCGCTGGCGGAGCGCTTCCAGAACGATACCGTCTCCGTCATCGTAGACATGAGCTCCATCCGCGGTTTCCTGGCCCTGGCCCTGACCCAGGCCCCCGAGGTTCCCGCTACGGTCAAGGACATGCTGACGAAGGTCCAGAGCGCCGGTTTGGGGCTCAGAATCCAGCCCGAGGGAGTGACGTTCTCCGCGCTGGCCTGCGGCGAATTCACCAAGTCGGACGAGCCGGAGACCAAGCTGCCCGTGCCCCGGGACAGCCTCGCCTTCCTCGGCGGGGACAAGGGCCTGATTCCCCTGGAGGAAAAAGAGGGGATATCCGGTATGCTCCTTGGGCTCCTCTCCCAGTTCCCGGAGTCGGCGCAGTTCATCGCGGCCGTGGGTGAGGAGAATCTGAAGAGCCTCATCCAGAGCATCGGCGGGGGCTTCTTCCTCTTCCTCACCGACACCGGGTCGATACCCGGCTTTACGCTGGGGCTCACGCTGGACGACCCGGCGCTCTTCAAGCTCATCTACGACTCCAAGCTCCGGCCGCTCCTGGCAGGGGCTCTCGCGGGCGAGTTGGGCGGCGCAACGCTGGAGCACCGCACCGACGGCGACGTGGAGCTGGACGAGCTGACCGTGAGCGGACCGGTTATGATGCCGGTGAAGCCGGCGCTGGCCTTCTACGACGGCTACTTCATCCTGACCACCGACTCGGGATTGGTGTCCCGGGTCCGGGACGTGGACCTGGGCCGGGCCGAGGGCATTTACTCCAACGAGGACTACAAGCTCATCGAGGGCCAGTTGCCCGGGTACAGGCTGCTCGGCTTCGCCAGTGCGGACAAGCTGGTCAAGCTCCTGGCCATGACGCCGGGGCTGGAACTGCCCGAGGCGGTGCAGATTCTGGCCGACCACTACGCCCTGGTCTCGGGGGGCGTCACCCTCGACGGGGGCGTCGCCGAGGCGGTCCTGCTGGTCTCCACGCGCGCCTATTCGCCGGACGGCGAGGTGACCCGGAGCGAAATTGCCCGGGGCCTGCCCTGGTGGCTGTGGCTCGTAATCGGACTGGGCGCCGCGATTGTCGTCATCCTGGTCGTGGTCCTGGTGACACGGAAAAAGCGAGAGGCGTAGCGGATTGAAGGGGCGGGCGATACCCGCCCCTTTCTTCATCGCGCCGGGGGGAGTGATTTGTCGGGTCGTCCCGCGGGGCGGCCCCGGTCGAATCACGCCGGACGCAATCCGTGCTAAAATCCACGTCTGAAACGGACGAGGCCCATGCGCATAGCCCTCTTCTCCAGCGCCGCCAACGTGCACACCCCCCGCTGGGTGGACTTCTTCACCGGGCGTGGCCACGAGCTGCACCTGGTGAGTCTGGAACGTGGCGCGAAGCTCTGCGCGAATCAGCACGACCTCACCGGAACCGGGGGCGTCAGCCAGTGGAAGGTCTTCCGCTCGGTGGGCCGGGCCCGCCGCCTGATTCGGGAAATCGACCCCGACGTCGTGCTGGGCCAGTACCTCCCGAGCCACGGCTTCCTGGCCGCCCTGGTGGACCGGCACCCGCTGGCCGTGGTCGCCTGGAGCCCGGACATCCCCTACGCCGTGGACCGCCATCCCTACGACCGGTGGCGCGTGGGCCTGATTCTGCGGCGGGCCGACCTGACGCTGGTCTGCGGCCGGCACCTTCTCGACCACGCCCGAAGGTTGGGGGCCGATGAGCGCCGGACGGCGGCGACCTACGTGGGCGTGGACCCGGACCTTTTCCATCCGGGCGGGGACGGGATTCGCGAGCCACGCCTCGCCTTCACCAACCGCGAGCACAAGAACATCCTCCACGTGGAGACCCTGATTCAGGCCCTGCCATCGGTCGTCGAGCGCGTCCCCGACGCGCGCGTCGTCGTAGCCAACGACGGGCCGCGGCGCGGGTCCCTGGAAAAACTGGCGGAAAAGCTCGGCGTCCGCGATAACTGCGAGTTCGTCGGGAGGCTCGACCCGAAGGCCACGGCGGGGTATCTGCAACACTCATCGCTCTACGTCTCCTGCTCCGAGGTGGACGGGATGTCCATCTCGCTCCTGGAGGCGCTGGCCTGCGGCGCCTACCCCGTGGTTACCGACATCCCCGCCGACCGGGAAATCGTCGAGGCCGGGGCGCGGGCGGACCTCTTCGGAGTGGGGGACGCTTCCGCCCTCGCCGAGCGGCTGGTCGCACGTCTGGGCGAGTCGGAGGGATTGGATGGGGACCGGCGGGTGAACCGCGAGGCCTTCCGCCGCGTCGGGCGGCTGGAGGACAACCTGGCCCTGGTCGAACGGCGGCTCGCGGCCCTGGTCGGGGGTGAGTCCTTCGTCGGCGAGACCTGGGCCCGGGGGCCGGTATGAGGCGGCTTCTGGTCATCGCCTACTACTACCCGCCGCTGGGGATGGGCGGCGTGAAAGAACCGCTGCCCTACGTCAAGTACATGGCGGATTTCGGCTGGCGGCCCGAGGTGCTCACCGTAAAGCCGATTCTCTACTACGCCTACGACCGCGAGCTGGAGCGCGACTTCTCCCGGTTCGCCGAGGTGCATCGGACGGGCTCGCTGGACCCGGCGCGGCTTTTATGGCTGGCGGGCGCGCGCCGGGCGGGATTCGGTTCCGGCGGATTCCGCCACGGCGGTCTCCTGTCCCGCCTCCAGCACGTCCTGTTGAAGCCCGACCCCAAGGTCCTCTCCGTCCCCTTCTTTTACGCGGCGGGCCGGCGGCTGGGGCGCGGCGGGCGGTACGACGCGCTCCTGGTCATCGCGCCCCCCTTCAGCCACCTGCGGCCGGCCGACCGGCTGGCCCGGAGCCTGAATATCCCCTGGGTCGCCTACCTGGCCGACCGGTGGGTGGACGGCTGGGTGGCGAAGACCACGGGTCCGCTGGCCCGGCCCGCGGCCCTGCGCGGGGAGGCCCGGGCGGTGGAGCGCGCGCGTGCGCTTCTGTGCGCTTCCCCGGTCGAGACGGACGACCTGCGAGAGCGCTACCCCGCCGCGACCCGGAAAATCGCCTGGGCGCCGCTCGCGTACGACCCGGAGCCGGACGCCGAGCTCGGCCCCGTCGAGCGCGACCCGGCCCGGTTCCTGGTCTCCATGGTCGGCACCCATCGGGACGACGAGGGCCTGCCGGCGGTCTGCCGCGCCCTGGCCCGGCTGGCCGGGGAGAATCCCGCCCGAAGAATCGTTCTGCGCCACGTGGGGACCAGCGTCGGCCGGCCGTTCCTGGACGTGGCCCGGGAGAACGGCGCCGGCGCATTCGCCGAGGCGCCGGGCCAGGTCACCTACCGGGAGAGTTACCGTCAGCAACGCCTGGCGGACGTCCTCCTCCTCACCGCCGCCCGGGACAACCCCCACGGGCTGCCGGGGCGCACCTCGGACTACATCGGCGCCGGACGGCCCATCCTGTTGGTTTCGGCCAACCGGGCCGCCCGCCGAACGCTGGAACGCTTCAACCTGGGCGCGGCCCACGACGACGATGATGACGGGGGCGTGTACCGTTCGCTCAAAGACGCTCTGGAGGGAACCGGCCCGTTGAGCCGTCCCGTTCCCGAGGCGGCGAGGCGCTTCTTCGCCGCTCCGGCCCGGGCGGAGCAGCTCGCCAAAATCCTCGACCATTGGGACGGCCGCCGTGCTCGCTGAACGTCGGGTGCTGCTGGTCAGCTACTTCTTCCCGCCGCTGGGCGGCGGGGGGATGCTGCGCGCCCTGAAGCTGGCGAAGTATCTCCCCGCCGCGGGGTGGGAGCCCGAGGTGCTCGCCGCGGACGACCCCCGATACCACCTGCGGGACGAGGCGGCCCTGGGGGAGGTGGACTGCCCGGTCCACCGGGCGCCCGCGCGGCGCTACCCCAGCGCGGCCCGGTTGCTGCGCGTCGGCGGCGGTTCCGCCGGTCCGCAGGACTCCTCCGGTTCCTCGTGGCGGGGGAGGCTGCGCACACTCCTGGCCCGCCTGGGGGACCTGCCCGACCCGCAGGCGGGCTGGTCGCGCGCCGCCCGGTCCCTGGGGCTGAAGCTGGCCCGGCAGGGGCGCTACTCAACCGTATGGACCACCTCACCCCCGGTGAGCGGCCACCGGGTGGGCCTGGCGCTCAAGCGGGAGCTGGGATTGAAATGGGTCGCCGATTTACGCGACTCCTGGACCCTCGGCCCCTTCTTCGACCCCGCGACGCCCTTCCATCGGCTACTGCAATGCCGGTTGGAGCGGGCCGTCGTGGAGGCGGCGGACGCCCTGGTCTGCGCCACGCCGCGGATGGCGGAGCTCTACCGCCGGTTCTATCCGGAATCCGCCCGCAAAATCAAGGTCATCACCAACGGCTACGACGAGGCGGACTTCGCCGGTCTGGACGGCCTCCCAGCGCATCCGGGGGCGGCAATCGGTCACGCGGGGACCTTCTACGGGGCGCGGCGGCCCGACGCCTTCATCGCCGCTCTGGAGACCGTCGCCGACGAACGGCCGGAGGTCGGTCTGCGCTTCCTCGAAATCGGCACGTCGGGACTGGAGGCCGAGGACGCCCTGGGTCGTTTCGCGCGGCGCAGGCCCGAGCTCATCACCCGCCGGGGGAATCTGCCCCACCGGCGGACCCTGGAAGAATTGGCCCGCTGCCGCCTGCTCCTTCTGGTCGTGGGGAACCAGCCCGGAGCGCGGACCGTACTTACGGGGAAGCTCTTCGAGTACCTCCGCCTGGGGCGGCCGATTCTGGCCTGCTGTCCGCCCGGCGACGCCGCCGACCTGGTACGTTCCCTGGGCGCGGGGCCCACGGCCGACCCCGACGACGTGGAGGAAATCGCCGGGGCGCTCCGCCTGCTCCTCGACGACCCGTCCGCACCGCCCGACCGGGGGCGGGTGAAAGCGTACGAGCGGTCGAGGCTGGCTGCGGAAACGGCCGCGCTCTTCGAGGGCCTTTGACGCGGGAGGTTTGGATGAGCTTCCTCTGGACCTGCTTACTGCTAGTCGACGCCGTCACCTCGGCGACGGCGCCGGAGCCGGAGCCGGTCGTTATCGACCCCCAGTCCCCGGAGCAGCTCGTCGAGTCGCTGGCCCGGGCCCTCAACGACGCCGACGCGGAGCTGATGCTGGAACTGCACTGGACGCCGGCCTGGAACTCGCTCTCCGAGGACGAGGTCGCCGCGGCGAGGGCGGAGGCCGCCGCGGAGATGAGCTACGATAAGGTCCGTGCCGCCCAGGACGCCGGGGACCTGCCGCTCTCGGTGCAGCTCATCGAGGCGGAGCAAACCGGCAAGGATATTTACGAGATGCGGCTGCATTTCTACTTTGCCAACGGCGACGTCGAGGAGGAGACCCGGGAGGCCGTGTACCGCTACGGCGGCTGGAGGCTTCTGACCGACGTATTTGATTCGACGCGAGGGACATGAAAAGAATCCTGATACCGCTCTTCGCCCTTCTGCTCCTGGCCTGTGGGGAGGACCGCCCGGTGGACTTCGTCCCGGTGGAGGGGGACCCCGACCAGGAAATAGAGCAGTTCACCCTCCGGCAGAGCGAGGGCGGCGAGCTCACCTGGGAGTTGGTGGCCGAGCTGGCTTTCGTCTGGGATGATAAACACCAGGCGGTGGCCCAGCACCCCCGGGTGGATTTCTACAAGAACGGCGGACACGTGGCCGTCCTCAACGCCGAGGAGGGCACGGTCAACCTGCTGACCAACGACATGGAGGCCCGGACAGGCGTGGTGGTCACCTCCGACGCCGGGGCGACGCTGAAAACGGAGGTGCTCGGGTGGGATAATCGCCAGCAGCGCCTGTTCACCGAGCGGGCCGTGAGCTACGAGAAGGCGGGAATTTCCCTTACGGGCTCGGGCTTCGAGTCCGACGCCGACCTCACCGACTGGAAAATCCGCCATCCCCGGGGCACGGTCCCGCCCGAGGAGCTCGGGGGCGAGGTGTTCTAGCCGGCGGTTGTAACGAATCACGGGGGCGACCGGAGCGGTTCGCCCCCTTTTTGTTGCCGAGGGCGTAGCTCGCTAAAGCTCGGTTCGCTTGAACGCAGGCAAGCCCACCGTCTCAGGGGAGGGACAGGGGGGGAAGCGTCGGTCAACTACCGGCGGGGGAGTATGGGATTGATAAAGTTGTCGGCTTTTATTATCTTATGGTGGTTGGATGAAAGTTTTTATACACGGGAGGTTGGAACGATGCTCCGGAGAAGAAGCGGATTCAACCGGTTGGCCGTTTGGAGCGTTGTCCTTACGGCCTCTCCCTTTCTTTCGCAGGCGGAGGAGGTTTCGACGGTTCTCGGATGCACCACCGTTCTACCCGACGGGGTTCAGGAGCCGGGCGCAATAGTCGGAATCAACCTGGCCACCACCGGTGCTGTCGTAACCGGCGAGAACCGGGAGGAAACCTCGGAGGGAGAGGGCGTCCTGTCGCCGGAGATGGAGCCGACCTACGACTGGCAGCTCATCGACGTCTACCACGGGCGACGGATGGTGCCGGAGTCGGAGTACTTCGCGCTTTATTTCGACCGGGAGAGTGAGTCCCTCGTGGAGGTCCCGCCGGAGGACCCGCTGACCGAGCTGGCCCATCAGGCGCTCGATTACGCGCCGGACTGGCTTTACGACGACCTTGCAACCAATCTCGGCCGATTCGGCCCATCCATCCAGGACAGGGCGGCTCAGGCCATCCTTTCGGCGAGCCACCCCTACGTGGACGAAGTCGCCTTCCAGGTGGCCCACATCTCCTACTTCAACTTCATCCCCCTCGACGAGGCCCTGTTGGAGGTGAACGCCCGGCAGTGCTACACCAACGACGAGAAGCTGAACTATGTGAACATCGTGGACCACGGCGCTCCTCCGGGGGACTACTACTCCACCGTCGAGTACTGCGTGGAAGACGGGGGCGTCAAGACCTGGGTCGAGATGCCGCGGGAGATTTACTACTGGTACATCGTTCATCCCAAGTGCTCCGACGAGGCGCCCAAGATGGACGGCGAGGTCTACAACGAGTTCTGGCGGGAGTTCCTCTTCGACTATACCCATCCCGACTACCTGAACCGCGAGCTCTTCGACCTGCTCAGGGATACGGAAGTCGTCTGGGACCGCGAGGAGCACGACACCCTGGACGGCGGTCGGCCCTTCTCGGACGACGACATGGCGCTGGACGTCATCGGTAACTGGGTGTCGCGCCACGTCGCCAACCAGGCCTCGAACCCGCGGCCCATCCAGCCGAACCTCATCATCACCGACCACAACGGCAACTGCGGCGAGCTTCAGGACCTGCTGTGCGCCGGCACACGGACCGCCCTCATCCCGTGCATCTCGGCGATGGACATCATCGAGGACCATGTATGGTGCGAGTTCTGGGACGAAGGCTGGCACCCCTATCAGGTGAGTTGGGGGGCTCCGGCCGGCGACCCGCCCTCGCCCGGTCCGACACACATAGACAACTACGGTATCTGCTACGACCCCGATTCGGGCGGCGGCAAGGAGGTGTCCGGTATCTGGGACTGGCGCAACGACCACTACAACTACCAGGTGATAGACCGGTACTCGGAGTACTGCACCCTGGACCTGGTCGTGCGGGACCTGGACGGCAACCTGGTCGACGGCGCCTTCTGCAAAATCGCCACGGACAGCCTGTACGGGGGCATGGGCTGGACGGCCTGGGATACCACCGATTCGACCGGCCATGCCTTTTTCGTCCTCGGCGACGACGACCCCGGCTACGGGCCCGAGTGGGGCAGGGACTACTACCTCAAAGTTTTTTCGGCCGAGCTCGGCGGCGGCTATCCCCAGGGCAGCGGCACGATGCAGGTTATCGACAACGCCCAGGCGGGGGAGCACTACGAGCTGGACGTGAAGCTGGAGAACGGCGGGACCATGCCGCTGTTGCCGGTGGGCGAGGCGGACCCCCCGCCGAATCCCGCCAACCAGTACAAGCTCGAGGTGGATTACGAGCTGCCCTGGGAGTACAAGTTCGGCGAGAACGTCTACGGCACCACCTACACCTATAACAGCCCGGATACGGGCAATCTCGAGCTCTTCTTCTGCGACGAGGCAAACTACCAGTCCTTCGTCTCCGGTGAGCCCTTCGAGGCTTACGGGGTGACCGAGGACTCAGGCTCCGGCTCGCTGACCTTCATGCTTCCCGACAACGACGAGTGGTATCTGGTTTTTTCCAACACCGACCAGGTCAACTGCGCCCAGGTCGGGGATGTCACCGTCCGTCTCTATATTGACCAGGATGCACTGGACATCGAACTGACGGATTTTTACGCCCGCGTTGTCGAGGAGGGCGTCGAACTTTACTGGAACACCGCCGATGCCGTTGAGGACCTGAAGGGCTGGAATCTCTACCGTCGCCGGAATGGTCGCGGGGCCGAGGTCGGGAGCGGCGACCGGGTCGCGACCTCTTCGCCGTCGACCACCCAGCCGGGTTGGATGAAGCTCAACGACCTCCTGCTCGTCGGTGAGCCGCCTCTCGTCTATACCGATACCGGCGTGAGGGATGGCGAGACCTACGAGTATAAGCTGCAGGCGGTTTTGACGAACTCTGTCTCCGACTACGGTCCCATCAGCGCCGTGGCCGGCCGGGAGGCACGTTCGAGCCGGTTCGCCCTGGCCCAGAACTTCCCGAATCCCTTCGCCGTCCAGTCCACCATCCGCTACAACCTGCCCGAGAGTGGCTCCATCCGGTTGAGCGTCTACAACTTAGCGGGGCGTTTGGTGGATATACTGGTGGACGGCTACGTCGAAGCGGGCGAACACGAAGTAGTCTGGTTCGGCCGTGACGCCGGCGGAATCCCGCTCCCCAGCGGTGTTTATTTCTACCGTTTCCAGGCCGGTGATTTCGCCACCGTCAAGAGACTGGTCATCGCCCGTTGACGATAACCCGCACTAAAAAGGTGGGACATGGGTAGATACGCTACTGTTTTATTGGCCTGCCTGGCCGTTCTCTCCCTTCTGCCGGTTGGCTGCGATACGGGAACCGGCAACGGCGGTGATTCGGGCTACGAGTTCTCCTTCGCCTGGGGGGGCGAGGGGGAGGGGGAGGGGCAGTTTCAAAGTCCGCGCGGTATAGCGTTCGATGACCAGACGAACGTCTACGTCGCGGATGTGGAGAACAACCGGCTCCAGGTCTTCGACTCGGAGGGCGCCTTTCTCCTGGCCTGGGGAAGTCTCGGCACCGGGGACGGCGAGTTCCTGTACCCCAACGACGTCGCGCTTGACGGCGATAACGACGTTTACGTCGCGGACACCTTCAACGACCGCATCCAGGTCTTCGACACCGCCGGGACGTTCCTCAGGTCCTGGGGGGGAGCGGGCCTGGGTGACGGCGAGTTCGACCGGCCATTCGGGATTGCCGTTGATTCACAGGCTCGGGTCATCGTCGCCGACACGTACAACCACCGCGTCCAGGTTTTCGACACGGAGGGCGGCTTCATCTCCTCCTGGGGAACGCAGGGCGATGGCGATGGAGAGTTTGACCGGCCCGTGGCCGTGGCCGTTGACTCCGCGGACAACATCTACGTGGCGGACCTGATGAACTGCCGCATCCAGAAGTTCGCCTCCGACGGAACGTATCTGACCGCGTGGGGCGGGCTGGGTGAGGAAAACGGCGATTTCCGCTATCCGCAGGGCGTAGCGGTCTCGGGCGATGATGAGGTTTTCGTCGCCGACACCAACAACGACCGTGTTCAACGGTTCAACACCAATGGAGTGTACGAGCTCAAGTTCGGCGTCGAGGGAGACGCCGAGGGCGAGTTCAACCAGCCCCAGGACGTCGTCGTTGACTCCCAGGGCGGCGTCTACATAGTGGACACGTCGAACCACCAGGTTCAGGTGTTCGTACAGCGGTAGATAAACCCTGATAAAGCGTGAGACAAGGCCGGGGCGGATTATTTCCTCCGGCCTTCATGCAATCCCTGTTACACTGTGGCGACGGTCGGCTTCCCCCCTGTTTTCGTGCGATTGACCGTGGGGCGGGGGTCGCCTATAATAATCGCAGCCTACCGGGGGTTCAGATGAAAAGAGCGACGGGGTTGATTTTTCTGCTGCCGGCGCTGGCGGCGGCCGGCGTGACCGATACTGACACAGTTCTCGTAACCGGTGTGGACGGGACCGCGGCGGAGTCCGGGTACGGTGCCCAGGTCTCCCGGTCCGCGGCGGTGTGCCCCATCCCGCCGCCGCCCGACTGCGACGTTCTCTGGCAGTACCACATCGACGACGGCGGGCCGCAGCGCAACTGCGTCGCCATCGGCTTCGACGACGGGTACGTGTGGAGCGGCGGCTGGTACGGCGGGGGGAAGATGTTCGAGATACAGGGCGACGGGACCCCGCTGTGGGAATTCGACCGGGAGCGCGAATTCGGGGTGGCGGCGGCCGAGGACGCCGACATCTTCTACGGCGTCTGGTACGACGACCGCGACGGCAGCTTCGAGGTGTACAGATTCCACGCCTCCTCCCCCGTCCCGGACTGGACCTGGGACGGCGGCGCGGCGGGCTACGCCCCCTACGGCGTCGATGAACCCGGGCGCGTCGCCTGCTCCGCCGACGGGGGCGTTCTGGCCGTGGGGGGCAACGACGGCGATTCCCTGGCGGTGATGTTCTTCGCGGAAAATTCCCCGGAGCCCTTCGCCGTCTACGAGGACGAGGGGATTCCCTACAACCCCCGGCAGCTCCGCCTGACCGACGACGGCACCAAGTGCATCTTCCGGGCCAGCGCCTCCCTCTACCGCGTGGACGTGGCCACCGCCACTCTCGAGGACTCCTACGACCTGGGCGCCTCCACGGACTGCTTCGGTGTCAGCCCCGACGGCTCCGTCGTCGTGTACGGCTTCGGCGGGATGAACGTCCTGGGGTGGAACGGGAGTGAGTACGAGCACCTGTGGTACTACGCCCACCCCGGCTCCAACTACGCGGGGGTGGCCGACGTGGCCGCGGACGACGAGGAAATCGTCCTGGTCTGGTACTCGACCACCTACCTCCAGAACTGGGTCACCCGCTTCAACGTCTCCGACGGCCCCGAGCCGCTGTGGGTGTACGAGACCCATCCCGGCGGCGGCGAGTACCAGGATGTCCCCGCCTGGATTGAGCTCTCCGGGGACGGCGAATGGATTTGCATCGGGTACTGGGGTGACCAGACCAGGGCCAATCCCGAGGTGCAGGTCCTGAAGGATTCCAAGCCCGACGGGCTGTGGTTCGGCTATTCCACGCCGGGCTCCGTCTTCGGGGTGGATATCTCTCCCGGCGGGGAGTACGTGGCCAGCGCCGGCAAAGGGGTGCACGCCAACCAGATGGGCTCCGGCGGGGACGTCTTCGCCGGGTACGTGGACCCCGAGTCCGGTGTCACGGTCGTCTGTTTCGAGGCCGAGTCGGCGGATGACGGGGTTCTGGTGCGCTGGAATGCGGAAGGGGCTGTAGGGGTGGAAATTGCCCGGGATGGAGAATCCCTTTCGAATTCGCCGCTCCCGGCCGGGGGCGCCTATCTGGATACGGAACTGGGCACCGCCGGGACCTACGCCTATACCCTGCGCGCCTGGGACGAGGCGGGGGACTGCGTCGAGGCGGGCCCCGTCGAGGTGGAGTACGTTCGGGACAGGGATGGGCTGTGGCTCTCGGTGCCCTACCCCAACCCGGCGGGGGGTGCGGCGGCCATATCCTTCAACCTGCCGGAGGAAGCCCGGGTGACCGTCGGCCTCTACGACCTGTCGGGGCGCCGGGTGGCGACGCCGCTGGACGCGCCCCTGCCGGGAGGCCGCCATTCCCTCGCCCTGGATACGGCCGGTCTGGAGCCGGGGGTGTACCTGGTGCGCCTCACGGCCGACGGTGAAGCCGCCACCACGCGCCTGGCCGTGGTCCGGTAAATAAGGCCGGCCCCGGGACCGACGGCGCCGGGCGCGCTTGCGGATTTATATCGAATTAAAAGGACGGGATGGCCGAGGCGTTCAACCCGCTCGAGCCGGCCGCCGTGGCCGAAATCGGAGACCTCCGCCTCCGGGCGCGCCTGGTGGTGGAGGGCCTGCTGGCCGGCCTGCACCGCTCGCCCCTGCGCGGGGTGGCCCAGGAGTTCGTCGAGCATCGCCCCTACCGGCCCGGCGACGAGCCGCGCCTGGTGGACTGGCGGGTCTGGGCCAAGACCGACCGCCTGTACGTGAAGAATTTTCGGCAGGAGGCCGACCTGCGCTGCTGGCTGGCGGTGGACACCTCGGCCTCGATGGACTACGCCGGTGAGCGCGCGCGGGGCGTGACGAAGCTGGTTTACGCGGTGAGCCTGGCGGCCGCCCTGGCCTACATCGTCGTCCGCCAGGGGGACGGCCTGGCGCTGGCCGGTTTCGGGGAGAGAATCGAGCCGTATTTGCCGCCGCGAAGGGGGCCGCTCCAGCTTTCCATCGTCCTGGCCGCCCTGGGTGAGCTGAAGACGGGCGGTCAGACCGATTTCGCCGCCCTGGCCCGGGAGCTCGCCGCCCGGACCACCCGTCGCGGCCTCTTCGTCGTGATTTCGGACCTGTGGGGCGACCCCGACGTACTGGGGACGTCTCTGGCCGCCCTGGCCGCCCGCAAGCACGAGCTCCTCTGCCTGCACGTCCTGGACCCCGACGAGCTGGAGCCCGATTTCAAGGGGGCCCTCCTCCTGGAGGACGCCGAGGATTCCAGCCGCCTGCCGGTGGATGGCGAGGCGCTGGCCCTGCGCTACCGCCGGCGCGCCCGGGAGCATTTCGAAAAAATCTCCGCCCGGCTGCGCTCGGCGGGCATCGACTACCTCCGCCTGACCACCGACGAGCCCTTCACCGGCCCGCTCCGCCGCTTCCTCTCCCGGAGGGCCGACCTCGTGTCCGCGGTGGGCCGTAGAACAATGAGACGGTAGCCGTGCTGCAATTTTCCGCCCCCTGGCTGCTGGCCGCTCTGCCGGTGGCGCTCCTGCCGCTCCTGTTGTACTGGTGGAAGCGCCGGCAGCGGCACCGGCGCCGTTTCCCGTCCCTGCAGCTCGTCCGGGAAACGGTCGCGGAGCAGGCCCGCCGTCTGCGCCTCAGGGAAATTCTGCTGCTGTTGTTGCGCATCCTGGTCCTGGCGTGCATCGTCCTGGCGGCGGCGGGACCCGTCGTCCGTCCCGAGGGCCTCCTGGGCGGCGCTCCCGAGAGGGTGGTCGTCCTTTTAGATAAATCACTCTCCATGACCGCCGTGGAGTCCGGCGTGGAGCGGTTCGAAAGGGCCAAGAGCGCCTGCGCCCGGTATCTCAAGCTGCTGCCCGCCGGGACCCTGGTGGATTTAATCGCCTTCGACGACCGCCCGCGCCCCGTGGCCGAATCCGCGGAGCCGAGCGAGGCGCTGGCGGCCCTGGGCGGCGTCGAGGCGGGATTGGGCGGCACCGACCTCGACTCGGCCCTCGCGCTCGCCGCCTCCCGGCTGGATTCCTCCGGGGGGAACGGCCTGGCGGCGCTGTTCAGCGACCTCCCCGCCGCCTGCGTCACCGAACCGCTCGCCTTCCCCTACCCCCTCCTGGTCTACCCTGCCGGGGCCTCAGCCCGGAACGGCGGCGTCGAGGAGCTCGGAGCCCGGAACGCCCTGCCCCTCGCCGGGGCGGAGTTGGGGCTGACCGCCGAGGTCACCGGCCCGTCCCGGGATTACCGGCTGGCCGCCGACGGCGAGGAGGCGTCGCTCGTGGAATCGGTCACAGGCCGGTTCGACATGGGCCTCGTGCCCGCCGAGCCCGGCTGGACGGTAATCCAACTCACCGCCGAGCCGACCGACGCCTTCGGGGTGGACGACGTGTTTCGGCTGGCGGTCTTCGTACATCCGGCGCCGCTCGTCTTTCCCACGGGCGACGCGGGGCTTCTCGGAACGGCCCTGGATACCGCCCCCGGACTGGCCTCCCGGACGACCGACGCCTCCGCGGCCGATGTGCTGCTCTGGAACGCCGAGCAGCCCCTGAGTGCCGAGCAGGAAGCACTGGTGAAGGGCCGGCTGGATGGAGGCGCCGGTCTGATGCTCGCCGTTCCGCCCGAGGACGGGCTCGCCTTCCCCGCCTGGACGGGCATCGGGTCGGCGGTCCGCCGGGAGGCGGCGGCGGGGTACAGGCTGGGCCAAATTCCCGAGAACGAGGTCACCCGACCCCTCGCCGGTCCCCTCGGCGAGCTGACCCGGAGCGCGGTCGCCGACCGCATAGCCGCCTGCGTTTTGAGCGACGAGTGGCGGGTCCTCGTGCGCTACTCGAGCGGCGAGCCCGCGCTGGCCTACCGGGAGTTCTCCGCCGGAAGGCTGCTCCTCTGGCTGCTGCCATATCGGCTCCAGGACGGGACCTTCGCCGCGACGGAGGCCTTCCCGTCCCTGTTCAACCAGGCGCTCCGGTTCTGCGCTTACGGCGAGGCCGAGCCCTCGTCGTACACCGCGGGGCGGGTCCTGACCGTCCCGGCTTCGGACGGGGGGAGGCTCACGGCACCCGACGGCGAAACGACCGTCCTGGACGGGGACGGGCCCTGGAGCGTCGAGCTCGACCAACTTGGGGTGTGGAGGCTGGAGTCGGACGCGGGAGAAAGGCTGTTCGCCGTCAACGCCCCGACCGGCGAGGGCGACCTCACCGTCCTGGAACCCGGCGACTACGGGCTGCTCGGCCCGACCATCGAGGTGCTGAGCACGGAGGGATTGGCCCCGGAGGCCGTCGGCGGTCCCTTCCCCCTGTGGCGCGTGCTCCTGGCGCTCGTAGTCCTCCTTCTCCTGGCGGAGCTGGCGCTGGCCGACGCCCGCTGGCGCTAGGGGCGGGAAACCGAGGTTGCGCTGATACAGGAGCGCGGCCGCGTCATCGCGGGTTGTGGTATCATTGGCTCTCGTTCTAAACTGCGCCCGGTTAACCACATGCGGAGAAAGCTCTTCAAGTTCAGCTGGGTTGCCCTCCCGCTGCTTCTGGTCGCGCTGACCACCATGACCCTGTTGTTCGATATCGGGGCCGGGAGGGAGGCGGTGCTTAATTTCGCCGTGGAGCAGGAGGACCTTCTGCGCTCGGCGGCGTTTGGCATCACCGAGGCCTTCAACGACCTCTCCAATTCCATCTTGATTCTGGCCCATCCCGAGGTCGCGCGGGGGCCGGCCGAGCTCCGCGCGGGCATGGCGGCCGTTTATGAGCATTCCCAGTTGCACGGCTCCAAGAGCTTCCTCCACATCGCCTTCTACGACGAGTCCGGCGCCTCCGCCATCGTCTACCCGCCCGGTTCAACCGCCCCTCCCCTGCCACAGCACGACCGGGCCCAGGCGGAGTCGAACGACGGGGTGTGCGTGTCCGTGCCCCGAATCACCGACCAGGGTTGCATCGTGTCCGTCAGCACCCCGGTGCGCACCGGGCTCGTTCGGGGTCGAATCGTCGGCTATCTGAACCTCTCGCGCGCCTTCTCCGCGGGGCGGAACGAGGGCGGATATCTCTCCGGAGTCATCCACTCGGGGGCGACCTGTTACGTCCTCGACGAATCGGGTGCCGTCCTCCAGGGTCCCGACCGGTCACCGAGCTGGAAAAGCGTTCTGGTTCAGCCCGCCGGGGCGGCGGTCCGGAACGCGGCGCCCGGGGGAAACACGGGCGGCATTGCGGACGCTGAGGAGCTGCGGTCGGCGCTCTTCTCCCTCTTCGTGACCCACGGTTACGGTGGTCTCGTCCGGCTGACCCTGGCCGACACGCATCGGGAAGCGGTGGGCGTCCTGCACCCCTTCGAGCTCGGCGGTCACCGCTTCGAGCTTCTGAGCCTCAAAGACACCGAAGAGGTCATCGCGCCGGCGAGAATCGCCCAGAGCCGGTACCTGTTCGCGTTCATCGGATTTTTCCTCATCCTGGTGGCGGGCGGTATCCTCTACTGGCGCCACAATCTCATCCGCCTGAAACAGGAGCGGGAGGAGGGCGACCGCGAGGCGCGTGAGCTGGAGATGGTCGGTCTGGCGAATATCCGGGAGATAAGCCAGGCCCTCACCCGGGAGCTGGAACTTACGCAGCTCCTGGACCTCCTCGCCGGGAAGATATCCGAGGCCCTGGGGCTGGTAGGCCTGCAGGTTCTCGCCCCGGTCGGAGAGGCTCGGCCTACGGGGGATGCGGCGTACCGCCTGCTGACGAGCCACTTCTCGGATGAGTTCGAGCGGGCCTTGAGCCGACGGAAAGGCGCGGGCGGCAAGGGCGCCGAGTCCCGCGTCAATCCCCTCTTCCCCGCCGAATTGCTCCCCCGGGTGATGGACGATGTCGTGGAGAGGTTGAAGACGACGGGGTGTTCACTGCGTCTGGGTCACGAGAACCGGGAAGCCGGTGAGAACGGTGGGGATACGCTGACTCTAGGCGAATTCAGGTCCCTGTGGGACGAAGCCCTAAAGGCGGCCAAGGGGGTCGGAATCGCGGAGCTCATCGTCTCCCCCCTGGTATCGAAGGACCACTTCGAGGGAGTGGCGGTGTTCCTTCCGTCCAGGGGAGGGATTCCCCTGGAGCTTTACGAAACGTTCTCCGCAAACCTCGCCCAGGCGATTCAGGGCGCGCGCGACATCGAGCACCAGAAGAAGACGCTCGAGGAGCTGGACCAGGCCTACGGGCGGTTGAGGGCCTTCTCGCGCATCGGCGCCGAAATCGTACTCCAGAAGAATTTTTACATAATCGGTCAGACCATCGTGGACGCGCTCACCACTTACTCCACGTTCTCGCGGGCGGTTCTGTCCCTCGTCGAGGGGGATGGGATGAGGCGGGTGGCGTTTTCGAAGCTGACCCGGGAGGAGATTGAAGAGCTACAGTCGAGGCGGCCGTTCAGCCTGGCGGACGTGGAGCGGATAAAGGCGAACGCCAATAAAATCAGCCACTCGTACTACCTGCCGGCGGAACTGGTCCAGGGGACCATCGGCGAGCAGGGATTGACCTCGACCCGCACGCGGGAAGAGTTCATAGACTGGGACCCCAACGATTTCTTCTTCGTACCGCTCGAAGGGCCCATGGGGATGCTGGGAATCATATCGCTGGACGACCCCCGGGACGGGCTCGCGCCCACCGAGGCGACGATTCAGCCGCTGGAATCCTTCGCCTACCTGGCGGCCCAGGCCATAACGACGTCCAAGCTGCGGTGGGAGCTGGAGCGGTCGCAGAACGATTACCGCAATCTCTTCCGGGACGCCACCGACGCGCTTTTCGTTCTCGACGAGGAGCTGGAGGTCAGGGCCTTCAACCGCCAGTTCTCCAACCTGGTGGGCGAGCCGGGCGGGGACTTCGTCGGAACGAGCTTCCTGGACCTCGTGATGCCCGACTGGCGGGCCGCGGTGAACCGCGCCTTCGAGAGGGTGCGCTCTGGTTTGGGCCGTCAGGAGTTGGAGTTCCACCTGCAATCGCGCGTGGGCATAAAACCCTCGCGCGTCGTCGCCATGAGCGTCGAGGCCAAGGCCTTCCCCCGCCACATGACCGGCGAGGAGCTGGGATTTTCATACATCCACGACACCGGCACCGGCGAGCTGCGGGATGTAATGGACCCCAAGACGGACCTCGACCTGGCGCTGGATGGGGGTTACATTCGCTACCAGGGGTCCCTGCGCGACATCACCGCGGCGAAGGAGGCCGAGCGCGAGCTCCTGCGGCGACAGGAACAGCTCAAAATCATCAACACCCTCGGCCGGCTGGCGCTGTCCTCTTTCGACCTGGAACCCCTGTTCCGTGAAACCGTGAACGCCATCCAGGCGTCCCTGGGCTACGACAACGTCGCCCTTTTCATGTTGGACTCCGAGGCGGACGAGCTCATCCTGGAGGCCCAATCGGGCATCTTCGACGTACTGGTCGGCCGGGGATACCGGGTTCCCCTCACCGAGGGCGTCGTGGGTTGGACGGCCCGGTCGGGCGTCACCCGCTACGTCCCCGATACCTCGAAGGACCCCCACTACATCATGCCCGCCGGCATCTTCGAAATCGGGGCGGAACTTGCGATTCCCCTCCTCGTCGAGGGGGAGGTCAAGGGGGTGCTGGACCTCGAAACGACTCAAGACGAGGCCTTCGACCCGGCGGATATATCCGCCCTGGAGACGGTCGCCGACCAGCTCTCCCAGGCAATCCACAACATCAACCTGTACCAGGAGCTGCGCGAGCGCGCCCTGGCTCTCGCCCTGGCCAACGAGGAGCTCCTGAAGGTGGACAAGATGAAGTCCGACTTCGTCTCCATGGTCTCCCACGAGCTCAACACGCCGGTCACCGTCATCAAAGGCTACGCCCAGCTCATGGCCGGCCGCGTCATCGGCGAAATCAACGAAAAGCAGCAGGACATCCTGGAAACCATCATCGAGAAATCCGACCACCTGAGCCATCTCATCGTCGAGCTCCTGGACCTGTTGAAAATCGAAACCGGCCAGTACACCCCGGACCTCACCACCGCCAACCTGACCAAGATGCTGGAGGAGTTCTTCGTCGACCAGTCGAAGTACATAGACACCCCGCGAATGACGCTGGTACTGGAGCTTCCCAAGCAGCCCATCATCCTCGACGTCGACCTTCCGAAAATACGGGCCATTTTCACCCATCTCCTCTCGAACGCCAACAAGTTCACCATCGGCGAGGGTACGGTGACCATCTCCTGCACGGAGACCGAGGACCACTACCGTTTCACGGTCGCCGACACCGGCATAGGCATCCCCGAGGTGGAGTTCGAGCGCATCTTCGAGCGCCTGTACCAGGTGGACTCGACGCTCACCCGCCACTACGGTGGAACGGGCCTGGGCCTGGCTGTGACCCGGGCCATCATCGAGCGCCACCACGGCCGCATCTGGGTGGAGTCGGAGCTCGGCGAGGGCAGCCGCTTCATCTTCACGCTGCCGAAGCGCATCGTCATAGTCGAGCGTCCCGGCGCGTCCGCCTTCGAAGTCGTAAGACCCCCGGAACCCCCGGGCGGTACCGTCTGATGCCCACCCCCCCGAGAGCCTCCCGCGCTTCGTCCCCGGCGTTTCCCCAGGGCCGGCTTTTCGTGCCGGTCCTCTTTCACCTGCACCAGCCCGCCGGAAATTTTCCCGGGACCTTCGAGCACGCCTTCGAGCGGAGCTACTCGCCGCTCGTCGGGGCGCTCTCGGCCAGCGGGTTGAGGTTCAACCTCCACATCTCCGGGGCGCTCCTGGATTGGTTGACGGAGAACCGGCCGGATTTCATCGAGCTTCTGCGCTCGCTCGTCGCCGACGGTCGGCTGGAGGTTCTGGGTGGCGGTTACTACGAGCCGATTCTGCCCATGATTCCCGCCGGTGACCGCCGCCGGCAGCTCACCCGGTTGGCCGACCGCGTGGAGGAGCTTTTCGGGCGCCCTCCCCGGGGCGCCTGGCTGGCCGAGCGGGTGTGGGAACCGGAACTGGCCGCCGACCTGGCCCGGGCGGGTTATCGCTACACGCTGCTGGACGACCGGCACTTCCTCGATTTAGGCTGGCGACGGGAGGAGGCGCACGCCCTCTTCTCCACGGAGCACGACGGGGAGGTTTTAGCGGTCTTCCCCATCGACGAGTCCATCCGGTATCTCATCCCCTGGGAGAAGCCGGAGCGGACCGTGGAATATTTAAAGGGGTGCCGACCGGACGGCCCCGGAGAACGCGCCGTGGCGGTCGTGATGAGCGACGCGGAGAAGATGGGCCTCTGGCCCGCCCGCCGGGGCACGACCTACGACCTGTGCTACCGCGACGGGTGGATGGCCCGTTTCCTGGATGGACTCCGCTCCCCGTCCTGGCTCGAAACGGCGCTCCTGTCGGATATTCTCGAGCTGGAGCCGCCGCGCCGCCTCGTCTACCTCCCCACGGCCTCCTACGACCGGATGGAGGTCTGGGCGCTCCCCACCGAGGCCCGGTCCCGGCTGGAATCGCTTCCCGGGCGGCTGAAAAAAGCCGGCCTGGCGCCCGAGCTCCGGCAGGAAGTGGAACGGTTCGCCCGGGGGACCCACTGGCGCAACTTCCTGGTGAAGTACCCCACGGCCGGTCGCCTGCACCTGGCCTACCCCCACCCCCGCGACCGGCGGGCCGCCGCATGTTGGGGGGTACTTCCAGGTCCCGCCGCTTCTCCGCTGCCGCCCGCCGAGGCGGACCGCCTGCTGGACCTCCTGGACGCCGCCGCCGTGAACGACGTTTACTGGCACGGCCTCTTCGGGGGGGTGTACTATCACTTCCTCCGCCACCACTGCTACCGCTGCCTGGCCGGGGTGCTGGCCCGGCTGGACCGCGGCACCCGCCGTCGAGTGGTCGAGTGCGACTACGAGAGGCTCGGTCGGCCCGGGGTGGTCGTTTCCGACCCGACTCAGATGATGGTACTGGACCACGGGGGGGCGGTGCTGGACTGGCTGTCCAAGGAGCCGCCCGCCGGTCTGGCCGGGGGATTCACCCGCATCGCCGAGCCGTACCACCGGGGCGGTGAGCGCGGCTTCACCGTGGACCGGGCCCGGCGCGGATTCTGCCGGCTGGTCGTCATGCCGGGAAAAGCGGCCGGGGAGCGCCTGTTGACCGGCAGGGGGGAGGCCGTTTTCCCCGAGCTCGCGGGTCCCGAGGTGCGGGGCTCCCGGGTCCGCTACTCCGGGTCGGTTCCCTTCGGGCGGAGAAGGGTCGAGGTCGAGCTCTTATATTCCTTTGTGCGGGGCGGGTGGAGCTGCTCGATAGACGTCGTCAATCCCGGACCCAAGCCGATGGCATTGACCCTGGCGCTGGATTCCTCCCCCTCGCCGCCCAGCGGCCCCCGCGACCTCGATTTGACCCTGCGTTGCGCCGGATGTCCGGGGCCGGTTCCGTATAAAATCACCCGGCGAGACAGGCGCGGGTCCGTAGCCTCCTGGTCGCTGACCGACCGTCGGGCGGGCCTCGTCGTAAAAAGCGAGGCCGAGCCGGCCGCGGACCTTGGGTCATCCCCCGTAATCACCGTCGAGGGCACCGAGGCGGGGATAAAGAGGAGCTGGCAGGGGCTGCAGCTCGCCTGGGCCTGGTCGGTGCGGTTGGCGCCGGGTGAGGAGAAACGGGTGGGGGCACGCTTCACCCTGTCGGGCGGCGGTGGGCCGTGATGAACCCGGAATGGCTTCTCCTCTCCTTCGGGGCGGGGCTCCTGCTTCTCGTCTTTTTTCTGCGTCTTTACCACCGCAGGCGCTACGGAACGGTGCGCCCGGAGCCGGTCGTCATCCTGACCTACCACAAGGTGCAGAACCGTCCCGAGCTCGGTGGAACCTGGCTCACCGTGAGAGCCTTCCGACGGCAGATGGAATTTATCCGTTCCTCGGGGCGCCCGGTCCTCCACCTCACGGATTACCTGGACGCCCTCGGACACGGCGGCGACCCGGGGCGGGGGGTGGTGCTGACCTTCGACGACGGGTACGAATCGGTGTACACGGGGGCGTGGCCCGTGTTGCGGGAGTTGGGGCTGCCGGCCACCGTTTTTCTGGTGACCGGTTACATGGGGCGGCCCAACGACTGGGACCAGCCCCTGGCCCGCGGCGCCTTCCACCACCTGAGTTGGGACCAGGCGCGGGAGATGGCCGCCGACGGTGGAGTCCGGTTCGGAAGCCACGGCGTTACCCACCGGGACCTCACCGCCCTGCGCGACGATGAGTTGGAACGGGAGCTCCGCGAATCCCGGGCGGCGCTCTCCGTTGAACTGGGCCGGGTTCCGGAGGCCTTCTGTTATCCCTTCGGCCGCTTCGACGCCCGGGTGACGGCCGCTCTCCGAGAAGCCGGTTACACTTACGGAATCGCCGTGACGTCGAGGCCGGGATGGAGCCGCCGGAATCCCCTGGCCGTGGCCCGGACGGGCATGTACGCAACCGACGGCGTCGGCGCCCTGGCGGTCAGGTTGGGCCTGCGCTCGCCGGGACGTTACTGGGCCGAGGACCTGAACAACCGAATCATCAACCGCTTCACCCTCCTGACCGCCTCGACGCAGAAAGGACGGTGTTCCAGACACGGTTGAATAAATGCTCCGACGAAGCCGGAAATCCCTTGACAGGTCTCGGGGGCCATGGTAAGGTTTCCAAGGTATAATAGCTATTCAACACACCCTTACGGTGCAGAGGGCAACTCTCCTGCGCACTTATAAGGATTAACTTTCAGCCATACACGGAGGAGACTCATGCGGAAACTCCTGCTGGTTCTTTCTTTGTTGGCGTTGGTGTGCGTTGCTCACGCCGAAAGCCCCTTCTCCATCAGCGCCGACAGCACGCTGTGCATTTCGACGCGGGTTCCCGATTTCCTCGGTCTGCATCTGGACCGCTTTCTTGAGCGACCCGATGACGTGCAGGGCGGGGACGACCTCGGCTTCGGGTACGACGGCGATTGGGATTCGGGCAGCCTCGAGACGATGAGAAACCCCGAGTACTACGTGTACATCGACAACGCCCCCGACCAGAGCGGCGGTCCGTCCTACACCTGGTACGACATCTCCGACGGCACCGAAATCAACTTCAGCGGCCCTGACGACCAAGTGGTGTCGGTGACCCTGCCCGGCAGCTTCGATTTCTACAACAACTCGAGGTACGGCAGCGGCGACACGTACAGCCACGTGTACGTCAGCACGAACTTCCTCGTCGGTTTCGAGAGCGCGTACTACAGCGACGGCTCCTACGCCGATTACGCGAACCGCCCACTTCCCGCGGAGGGTTCCCTCTACAACCCCCACGGATTCATCGCCCCCTTCTGGGACGACGGGGTGAGGCTGGAGAACAGCCATTGCTACTACAAATCGGTGGGCAACCTCTTCGTCATCTCCTGGAACGACTGGGGCATCCGGGGATACGAAAACCTGGTGGACGGCACGGTCAGCCTCCAGGTCGTCCTCAACATGACCTCCTACGAGATGAAGGTCAACTACAAGGACACTACGGTGCCGGGAACGGCGCATGACAACGGCGGCAGCGCGACCGTCGGCGTCGAGGACAAGCGGGGGCTCCTCGGATTCATATACTCCTACATGGACGACGTGAACCTGTCCGCGGCCGACGCGCTGGCGATTTTTGTGTACACCCAGCCCGACAACTTCAACCTGGGCGACCCGGGCGGCAGCGACCCCGACTCGGACGGCGCCTACGAGGTCGAGCAGGGCTACCCCTACGGGCCCTTCTCCTGGTCCGCCAGCTCCCAGAACAACCCCTACGGACCCTCGCAGATTGCCTACTCGGTCGAGCTCTGGGAAGACCTGCGCGAGGCCGACCGGCTCATCTCCCCCGACGTCGTGGTGGGTTGGGATGAGGGCATCAAGTTCCAGGCCACGACGACCAGCACCAGCTATACGATAGACACCTCCACCCTCCTTCCCGTTCCGTACACGAGGCCCAACGGCGAGGACTCGAGCCAGGACGAAATTTGCGACCACTACCAGCTCGCGGTCTTCGCCACCGACGGTTGGGGCTACACCGAGTCCACCAACACCGACGCCCCCGGCGGCCCCGAATACCACTACTGGCTGGACGTGACCGAGCCGACGCTGCTCCCGAACGCCGATATTACGGAAACGACCTGGGGCGTGGTCAAAGCCTCGTTCTAAAGCGATTGGTTTCCGACAAAAGGGCGCCGAAGGGCGCCCTTTTAGCATGAGGTTGTGCGGATTACAGCTTTCGTGTTGACCTGTAACGATAGACCCACTCAACCGAAGGGCGTCCACGGGGCGCCCTTTTTATGAGGTCACGCAGCTTACACGCACAATG
>CAYTCV010000002.1:99121-114994 GCA_964436465.1 uncultured bacterium | reverse complement strand
TTCTAGCGAGGAAGTGGGAGAGAATGCCCCCATGGGCGGCGACGAGGGCCCGGTCCCACCCCCCGCCCAAAACCTTCTCCAGTGCCACCGAGGCCCGCTCGTAAACGTCCCGGCGAGACTCACCCCCCGGGAAGCGGTACTCGCCCCGGCGGTAAATTTCCGGGTCTATTTTGGGTAAAAACTGCGCGTGGAACTCATTGTAGGTCTGGTTGGCCGCCGTCCCCAGGTCGATTTCTTCCAGCTCGTCGATGACCACCGGTCGGGGCATCGGCCTCCCGAGGGACGCCGCCCGCTCGAACGCGGGGGCCAGGGTCGCCGCCACCCGCCCGGCCGGCGAGGTGTACAGGGCGTCGGCGCCGAGATTCACCAGCACGTCGGTCAGGGCCAGCGCCTGCCTGCGCCCGCGTGCGGAAAGGGGGTAATCCGTCCGCCCCTGGAGGATACCCCGCTCGTTGGCCGTCGTTTCGGCGTGTCGTAAAAGGATTAGCTCGCGCAACTCGACCTAGAGCCGCTCGTGGACTTTGGCCATGGCGGCGTTGAGGTCCGTTGGAACCCCCTCGAGGAGGTTCTTGACGGCGTCCCGGGTCTCCCGTACGAACCCCTCGTCCTTGAGCCCGCCGAGGTTGATTTCCACGTTGAGCATCGCCCCGTTTATCCCGGCGGTTAAAAGGAGCGCGCCGACTCCGATGTCGCTGATGGCGTTCTGGTTTCCGATGAGCGCCAGCCGGGGCGCCCGGGTCAAGAGGCTGCGGCTCAACCGGGCCACCTCCAGGGGCACCTCGATGGCCCGCTTGGTGCACTTCTGGATTTCCCTCCCGCGGGCCTTCTTCTCCTCGGGGTTCCCCTTGGGCAGCTTGAAGGAGGCCATCAGGGCGTTGAAGGCTTCGGTATCTTCATCAATCAGCACGCGGAGCCGGTCGGCGGCCTCGGCAATACCGGCGAGCTCACCCCGGCACTCGTCCCAGAACTCCTCGTACCCCTTCTTCCCCGCGGTCAACTGACAGACCATGGCCAGGAGGTTCGCCCCCAGGCCGGCCGCCAGAGCCGCCGAGGAACCTCCCCCGGGGGCCGGTTCCTTGCTGCCGAGTTTTTTCAGGAAATCCGTAATGGTGAGGTCCGTCAGCATCCGTTGCTCCTTCGCGTAACGGGGGGCCTGGCGTATAAAGCCGCATACGTCAACTGAAGAGGTCGGAGAACCGTTGCGTTTTGGGTCGGGTTTCGTCGGGCTGCCGACGCCGGTCTACGAGCCGGCCCTGCTTGATGACGGAGACGACGTGGTTCACGCCCCAGGCGTAGATGAGCTCCTCGGGCGTGCCCACGTTCAGGATGATGATGTCGGCCTGCTTGCCCGGCTCCAGGCTGCCCAGTTCTTTTTCGCGCCCCACGGCGTAGGCGGCGTTCACCGTGACGGCGTTGAGCGCCTCGCGAACGGTCAGGCCGCACCGCATCACTCCGAGCTCGATGACCCGCCCCATGGAGAGGGTGTGTGAGGAGCCGGGGTTGTGGTCCGAGGCCAGGGTGACGATGGCCCCGGCGTCCACCAGCTTCCGCCCCGGCGCGTACCTGTCACCGAAGAGAAAGAAGGTGGTCGCGGGCAGGAGGACCGCCGCGGTCTTCGAGTTCGCCAGAAGCCCGATTTCCTCGTCGCTCACATAGGGCAGATGGTCCACGCTGCGCGCGCCGAGCTCGACGCCCAGGCGGGTGCCACCCGAGGGGGAGAGCTCGTCGGCGTGGACCTTGGGCAGCAGGCCGTGGGCCTGGCCCGCCTGGAGGATGCGGCGGCTCTCCTCCACGGTGAAGGCGCCCCGCTCGCAGAAAACGTCGCAGAACTCGGCCAGCTCCAGCGCGGCCACCTTGGGAATCATCTTCTCGCAGACCAGGTCCACGTAGCCCCCGCGGTCCCCGGCATACTCGCGGGGCAGGGCGTGGGCGCCGAGGAAAGTCGGCACCAGCTCCCACGGACCCTCGGCGTCGAGCTCTTTAATCGCCTGCAGGATGGCCATCTCACCGGCTACGGAGAGGCCGTAGCCCGACTTGGCCTCGAAGGTGGTCACCCCGGCGAAGAACATGCTCCACAGCCTGCCCCGGGCGCTCTCCACGAGGTCGGACACGCGCATCTTGCGGGTGGCGTCCACGGTGGCCTGGATTCCTCCGCCGGCGGCCTGCAGTTCCTCGTAACTCGCGCCGGCCAGCCGCTTGAGGAATTCGTCGGCCCGGTTCCCCCCGTACACCGGGTGGGTGTGCGCATCCACCATGCCGGGCATGACCATCCCGCCCCGGGCGTCGAGGAGGGTGGTGGGGGGGCCGCCAAGCTGCATGATGTCGGTCACGGAGCCCACGGCCGTAATCCGGCTGCCGGTGACGGCCACGGCTCCGTCGGGGACGGCGTGGACGTCGTCCTGTTCCGGACCCCTCCGGGGTCCCTTCCCGGCACAGGTCAACACCAGCGAGGCGTTGTGGACGATGAGGTCGGGGAAACCGTCGTCGGTGTCTTTCAGCTGTGGGGGCTTGGGCGGATTCATCATTTTAGATTTGAAAGTCGATGATTTGGGCGTTTTTCAGGTTGTCCACCTGCATGTACCACTTGGCCGAATCGATGAAGGCGTCGGCGGGGGCGAGCCCGATGAGCTCGGTCTGGATGATGGGAACGCCGTAGCGGGCCGCCTCGCGCCGGATGGTCTCCACGACGCGGAAGAGCGGGGTCTTGGTGTAGTCCAGAAAATTCATCGATATTTGGACCATGCCCGTCTTCCGGGTGAAGGAGCCCCGGTGGGTGACCATGGCGCCGAGCTCGTCGTAGCTCTTGACGGCGACGGGACCCTCCTCGCGGTCCTCGAGGTAGAAGCCCGCCCCCTGGATATTGATGAAGCCGCCCGAGGAACCGCGGATGGCCTTGGCTATTCGCCTGCCGACGGCCACGTCGGTGGTGCCCAGGTTGACGTTGAAGGCGATGAGGAAGGGGCGGGCGCCCATGATGGTCGCGCCGGCGGTGGGGTGCGGCGTATCCGGGCCGAAATCGGGCTTCCACAAAGGGTCTTTCATCTTCGCGGCCAGGCCCTCGTACTCCCCCTTGCGGATGTCGGACTGGCTCTGGCGGTGGGGCGCCGTCGCCGATTCGCGGTAGAGGTACACCGGCACGCCGAACTTCTCCGCCACGGCCCCGGCGCACTCCTTGGCCAGGGCGTCGCAGTCGGACATCTTCACGTCGCGCACCGGCACGTAGGGGGAGACGTCCACCGCGCCGATGCGCGAGTGCTCGCCCGAGTGGTGGTTCATGTCGATGAGCTCGACGGCCCGGTTGTAGAGGGCCAGCGTGGCCTCCTTCAATCCTTTGAAGCTGCCCACGCAGGTGATGACCGAGCGGTTGTGGTCCGGGTCGGAGGAAAAATCCAGGAGCTTGACGCCCTCGATGGACCTCAACGGCTCGACGCAGGCCTTGACCACGTCGCCCCGCCGACCCTCGCTGATATTGGGGACCCACTCGATGAGCGCCGCCATTTACGCTCCTCCTCGCACCGAAGACATTCCCGTCGCTTTTTTCCGCGACGGCGCAGCCGCATAACTGCGCCGGCGAAGCCGCAAATCAGCATTATAACACGCGGACGGTCGGTCTCGGGTCACTCCACGGTGAAGGCCCCCGAGGCCGCCTCGGAGCCGTCCACCTTCACCCCGACGCTCCAAACTCCGGTCTGCCACACGCCGGGCTCGGTGTAGCCCTTGCCGCCGATGACGCGCAGGGAATTCTCCCCCTCCGCGAAAACGGCGGAGCGCGCCTCCTCCCACCGCACCTCACCGTCCGGAGCGGTCCAGACCACGGTGACCTCGTGGACCTCCTCCGGGCCGGTCGCCTCACGCGCGAGCTTCAGGACCCACACGACCATCTCGGTCTCGGCCACATCGAAAACCGTCGCGGGGGAGGAGTAATCGCCGTGGCGGTAGAAGTCCAGCGAGACGACCTCGGGCGGCCGAGTAGTCGGCTCCGCCACCTCTGCATCGACCGCATCCGACCCGGCGCCGATGGCCCCGGCCAGCGCCTTGGCCAGGTCTCGGCAGGCCCATGGCAGCTCGGCCGTCTTTCCCACGGTCACCGTTTCGCCCAGGACCGCCTCACAGGATTTCACATCCACCAGTCGGACCGCCAGGGTGTACGTCTCGCCCAGGGCGGAGAGGGAGCCCACGGCGATGTAGTCGGCGCCGGTCAGCGCGCCCAGCTCCGCGGCCTCGCCCGTCGTCATGCCCGCCGCGGAGAGCGACCGCTCCTCCATCACCCGCGCCAGTTGCGACCGCTCGATGACCCGCACGCCGGGAAGCCCCACCAGCTCCGTGCGCAGAATCTCCGCCACCGCCAGGGCCTGGTCGGGAAAGACGCCCAGCGGCTGGAAGTCGGTCACGGCCAGGGTTATCGGCTCGGCGGCGACCGTCAGCCCGGTCGCCATAAGAAGGAGAACGGCCGTTCGGCGCATCCTGACCTCCGTCGGTCCGCCGATTATAGCATCAAACCGCCGGGGGTTACCCGGCGGCCAGGATGTTCAGGGCGGTCGCGGGCCGCCGTTCGTTTACAACGTAATCAGGGCTGTTGGCGTTTGAACAGGCGCACCAGCCAGCGGACCACGTAGTAGACGACCAGTCCCCCGGCGACGATGAGAACGGCGGTCAGAAGCTCCGACCCCTCGCCGGATGTGGCTCAGGTGCTACCCTGGGCCAGAGCCGTCCCCGTGGAGAACGCCAGCGCCAGTAAAATCGAAAATTTCACCTAATCTCCCCCGTCGGTCTTTCGAGAACCCTACGCCACCGTTTTCGGTCCGGTTCCCCCTCCGTGTCCGTCCAGCAAGAAGGGGGCTCAGACGCCCCCTCCTGAAACGAACGAACTGAGGAACTAGGCCCCTTCGCCGCACTTCACCAAAAGTTCGTGCCAGCGGCGGTCGATTTCGGCCTGGATTTCGTCGATGATGTCCTGCCGCAGCTCCGGCTTGAACAGGTGGCGGAAGCGCCCCTGCCCGATGAGCCAGTCCACGACCGGCTTTTTCTCTTTGGGCTTGAAGTTGAGCTTCCACTGGCCGTCTACGACCTCGTACAGCGGCCAGAAGCAGGTGTCCACCGCCAGCAGGCCGGTCTGGACCGTCTCGTTGGGGGAGATTTTCCAGCCCGGGATGCAGGGCGAGAGGATGTTCAAAAAGCAGGGGCCCTCGGTGTAGAAGGCGGTCCGGGCCTTTTTCAACAGGTCGTTGGGCTTGGCGGGGATGGTCTGGGCCACGTAGGGCAGGCGGTGGGCGACCAGAATCCCGGTCAGGTCCTTGTTGAACTGGGGCTTGCCGTAGGACACCTTGCCGGCGGGGGCGGTGGTGGTGCTGGCGCCGTGGGGCGTCGAGCCGGACCGCTGGTAGCCGGTGTTCATGTAGCCCTCGTTGTCGTAGCAGACGTACACCATGTCGTGCCCGCGCTCCATGGCCCCGGAAAGGCTCTGCAGGCCGATATCGTACGTGCCGCCGTCGCCGCCGAAGGCCAGGAACTTGAAGTTGTGGGGCATCTTGCCCTTTTTCTTCAGGGCGCGGTAGGCGGTCTCGACGCCGGAGCAGGTGGCGCCGGAGTTCTCGAAGGCGTTGTGGATGTAGGAGCAACGCCAGGCCGAGTACGGGTAGATGGTGGTGGAGACCTCCATGCACCCCGTGGCCGCGGTGACGACGACCTCGTCCTCGGCGTCCAGGCTGTGGAGGACCTGGCGCATGAGCATCGTGGCGCCGCAGCCCGCGCACATGCGGTGACCCCCGGAGAGCCGCTGACGCGTCGTGAGGGCGATTTCTTTGAAACTGGCCATATCTCCTCCTCGGGCGTCGGAGCGCCCGTTAAGCCTTGACCGCCGCCGGCTCGTGCTGGCGGACGTTTAAGTATCCGTAATCATCCACGCTCTTGCCCCCGAGCAGCCGGAACAGGTCCTCGAAGACCTCCTCGATGTGGTAGGTCTCGATTTGGCGGCCGCCCAGACCGTACATCCGGCTGATGACCGCGGGACGGGAATCCTTCTCGTACAGGGCCGAGCGCAGCTCGTTGTATATCGGCCCGCCCATGGCGCCGAAGCTCACCGCGCGGTCCATCATCGCCACGCACTTCACGTGGGCCAGGGCCTGGGCCAGCTCCTCGCCGGGGAAGGGGCGGAAGACCCGCAGGTTTATGGCCCCGGCCTTCTTGCCCTGCTCGCGGAGTTGGTCCACCACGATGTTGACCGTCCCGCCGGTGGAGTTGAGGACCACGATGGCCACCTCGGCGTCCTCGAGCTTGTAGGTGCGGAAGTAGCCGTCGTCCCGCGTGCCGAACTCCCCGGCGAATTCCCGGGACACGTCGAGGATGACCTTGCGGGCGGCTTCCATGGCGTCGATTTGGCCCCGCTTGTGCTCGAAGTAGTAGTCGTGCAGGTCCAACGGACCCATGGTCAACGGCAGGTCGGGGTCGAGCAGGGGGTACTGCGGGTGATACTCGCCGACGAACTTCTTCACCTTGGCGACGTCGTGGATGAGCACGTTCTCCATGCCGTGGCTGGTGATGAAGCCGTCGAAGTTAACCATCACCGGCAAGAGCACGTCGGGATGCTCGGCGATGCGAATTGCCTGAATCGTGTTCTCGTAAGCTTCCTGGGCGTTCACGCAGAAAAGCTGGAGCCAGCCCGAATCCCGGCACAGCATGGCGTCGGAGTGGTCGCAGTGGATGTTGATGGGGCCGGAAAGGGCGCGGTTGACTACGGGCATGACGATGGGCAGCCGCAGGGAGGCGGCGATGTAGACGATTTCGGTCATGAGCGCCAGACCGTTGGCGCTGGTGGCGGTCATGGTCCGGGCCCCGGCCGCCTCGCTGCCCACGCACGCGCTCATCGCCGAGTGCTCGCTCTCCACCAGGATGAGCTCGGTGGACACGTCACCGTCGGCGTGGAAGTCGGCGAACTTCTGCATCAGGCTCGTCTGGGGCGTAATCGGGTAGGCGGCCACGACATCGGGGTCGATTTGCATCATCGCGTAGGCAGCCGCCTGATTCCCCGTCAGGGCTAGCATTTTCTCAGGCACGGCAAAAACCTCCTCGGGGCTCGTTACCCCGCTTACTTGCTGGTCTCCTTGACCATGGTGATGGCCTTGACCTTGGGGGGGCACACCTCGGCGCAGAGACCGCAGCCCTTGCAGTGCACGAGGTCGTGACCGGTCATCTTCTCGGTCTCGGGGTCAAAGGTGATGGCCGCGTCGGGACAGAAGATGAAGCAGCGGAAGCAGTGGGTGCACTTCTCGGAGTCCCAGACCGGCCGGTCCGCGCGCCAGGCGCCGGTGTTGTAGTCCTCGGCGTTGCCGGCCCGCATGTAGGGGTGCAGCTTCGAGGCCACGATGTAGCCGGCCCGGGGAAGCTCCTTGTAGCTCTCGTTTCCGTACTTGGGTTTGGCCAATTGGCCGCGGCCGCCGGGCCCCTTAGCGTCTCCCGGCTTGGAAATAGAGACCGCCGCCTCCCGGATGGCCTTGATGTTCCCCTCGAGCACGTCCTTGGAGAACACGTCCGTGTAGTTGGCCTTGAAGCTCGCGCAGATGTCGTCGGCGGAGAGCACGTCGATGAGGCCCGTCAAGGCGCCGATGGTGGGGGTGTTCGGCATCCGGCGACCCAGGTATTTCCGGCTGATGGCGGTGGCGTCCACGGTGAAGATGCGGAACCGGTGACCGTCGACGATGTTCTCGCGGACCTCGGCCGGCGTGAGCTCGGTGTTGACCAACAGAATCCCGTCGTCCTTCAGCCCCTCGCTCACGTCCACCACGTTCAACAGCGTCTCGTCGAGGACGATGACGATGTCGGGGTCGGTGACGGAGGAGTAGATGGTTATCGGTGAGTCCGAGATTCGGTTGAAGGCCTTGATGGGGGCGCCCATGCGCTCGGAGCCGTATTCGGGGAAGGACTGGACGTACTTGCCCGATTCCAGAGCCGAGTCGGCGAGCACCTTGGAGGCCGTCACCGCGCCCTGTCCGCCCCGAGCGTGCCAGCGCAGCTCAAGCATCTTGGGCATCAATCCTCCTTTAGGGCAAAAAAAGGGATGCGCGTTTTTACGCGGTTGGGGCTCGAAAAAAGCCAGCCGGATACTAACAAATAGCCGGCTGGAATACAAGGCGTGGCGAACCGTGGAATGCAGTTATTTCAAGATTCATCCCCCCCGCCCGGCGGCGGACCAGATTCCCCCCCCGATAAAAGTTCCGGGGCCTGGGGCTGGTTGGGCCTGACGTTAATTGGCCTCAAGTCGGGTAGCACTTTGCTGGTACTCGCACCCAGGTCGCGCAGCTTCCTAGCAGAAGGTAAAAGTCGGGTTTGCACCGAGCCGACAAAAGCATTGTAACTGTTCACCGAGTTGTTCAGGTTTGAACGTAATCTATCCAAATGCTCGGCTATGACGCATAACCTGTCATAGAGGGAACGCCCCTCGTCGGCGATTTGTTTTACCGTTTCTTTTAGTTTGTCTTCTTTCCAACCCTGGGCTACGGCTAAAAGCAGGGCCATCAGGCTCGTCGGCGAGGCCAGTATTACTCCATTTTCGAATCCCCACTCGATAAGGTCGCGGTCTATCTCCAGGGCCGCGGCAAAGAAGGCCTCATTCGGCATGAATTGGACGACGAACTCGGGTGTGCGGCTGAAACAGTTATGGTAACCTTTTTCCGAAAGCTCCTTCATACGCCCCTTCACATTCCCCGCGAATGCTACTAACTCAGCGTTCCTATCTTTATCGGATTCCGACTCCGAAGCACGAAGATAATGGTCGGCCGAGGTTTTAGAGTCTATTACTATCACCCGGTCGTCAGGTAGGTTGATGACCATGTCGGGTCGAGAGTACCTCCCCCCCGCGCCTTCATTGAAGATAGTAATTTGCTCATCGAAATCGCTGTAGGCGCTCATCCCGGCCAGTTCGACGAGGCGGTGGAGCTGAACTTCTCCCCAGCGACCCCGCGGCTGTGGACGCTTGAGGGCGTCAACTAGCTGCCGTGTCTGCTGGTCCAGCGTCTTTAGCTGATTATCAACGGAGCCGTAATCCTTGATGATTTTCTCGGAAAGCTCCCGGTACTCCTCGAGCTTCTTTGTCAAAGGTTCTGTTCGTCCTTTTAGCTTCTCCTCGGCGAGTTGGAGGAAATCCCGGTTGCTGTTCGAGAGGGCCTCCCGGGCCAGCGCCTGAAAAACTTCCCTAAACTTCTTCTCCGTTTCTTCTAGCATCCGGCGCTGTTCGGCAATGTTTTCCTTCTCTTTCTCGTATTTGGCCTCGGCCTCCTTAATCCTTCCCTCCGCGGAGCGCAGTTGGAGCTCCAGCTCGCCCCGCTGTTTGATGAGCTCGGTCTTGTCCTCCTTGAGCTCCGAGATGACCGGAGACTGGTCTCCGCGGCTTTTAGCGGTCAAACGACCAATCCAGATACCTAGAGCCAGGCCGACCACGAGCCCGATACCCACATACAACACTTCCATTTCTCCCTCCTTCGCCTACCTCAATAGCTTACCACAACCCTATGACAACCCGGGTCAGCGATTTGGCAAGGCGCGGGGTTTGCTGCTAAAATTAGAACGGTCGAATTAAAACCGCGACTGCGGAGAATGCGCCATGCCCGATTCCCAAGACTCTCCTGAATCCGTAAATCCCCTGGCCGAGGTCGGCCTCGACGCGGATTCGAGCGTCACCGGCCTCTACTCCCCGAGCCGACTCTCCGACCCGAAGACCCTGCAGAAACGGGAGACGTTCTGCGCCGACGTGCTGGGAACCCGTCCCCTGGGCGGCTCGACCCTGGAGGTCGGCTGCGGTGTGGGATACCTGACCAATGCCCTGGCCGGGCGCTCGGGTCACGTAGTCGCCCTGGACCGCTCGCTGACCCACTGCATCGTGGCCGTCTCCATCCTCTACTCCCTGGGCCGGGAGAACGTAACCGTCTTCCACGGAAGTCTGCCGGGGCTGGCCGGACCGAAGGACAAGGTGGTCGCGCCCCGCGAGCGCTCCTTCGTCCTGGTCGTCTCTTATGACGGCCTCCGCCGGGAGAATCTCGTGAATTTCTCCCAGTTGAGCCGATACATAGCGCCGATGGGGATGGCGCTCATCGCCTTCCCGTCGTGGTGGTTCGGGGACGGGAAGAGCGATTTGGAGCATGATTTTTACGCGCGAGGTTTCGACGCGGGATGGGAGAAGGGCGACCTGAAAATGGGCGGAGGGCTGGAGGAACTGGACCGGGGCGAGGCGCCGCCCGAACTCATCAATCTGCCCTACGCCGCGGCCATGAGCAACCTCCCCGGGGTGTACGATTTCCAGGCCAAGCGGCCCCACTCCGATTGGCGGGGACCGGAGACCTTCAAGGTCGGCATGTCCTGGCGGCTCTACCATCTGAGAACGGAGCGGGATGCCTAACGCGGGCAATTGAAAAAACGGGAGGCCTCGGACCTCCCGTTCTTTATTTTTATGGGATACCGGTTACGGCTTGGTTACCTTCCCGGAACGCAGGCAGCGTGTGCAGACGCGAATCCTTTTCACCTTTCCGTCCACCACGGCGCGGACCCGCTGGATGTTGGGCTTGAACACGCGTTTGGTGTGCCGCAGCGAGTGGCTGACGTTGGACCCCGAGCTGCTTTCCTTGCCGCAGATGTCGCACCGTAGACTCATGACCCCGTCCTTATTTCTCCGGATGAGCGGCGGTAGCCTAACACGCCCGCGAGCCGCCTGTCAAGCCCCGAGACGCGCCTTTCTCCGGTCCCGGACGCCGCCGTCGGGGTGGCGGGGGTCCCGGCGCTGCGTTATAATCACCGCGCCACACGAGGGGTATCTGCGCCCGAAGGGAAATCCATGAGCTACCAGGTCATCGCGCGCAAGTGGCGACCCCAGGTTTTCAGCGAGGTCATCGGCCAGCAGCACATCTGCCGAATGCTCCAGAACGCCGTGAGCCAAGGCCGCGTCGGACACGCCTACCTCTTCGCCGGGCCGCGGGGGGTGGGCAAGACCACCACGGCCCGCCTGCTGGCCAAGGCGCTCAACTGCGTGACCGGCCCCACGCCGGAACCCTGCAACGCGTGCGACCAGTGCCGCTCCATCGCGTCCGGGGCCAACGTGGACGTCATCGAAATCGACGCCGCCTCGAACCGCGGAATAGACGAAATCCGGACGCTGCGGGAGAACGTGAAGTTCGCCCCGGCGGGCGGACGCTATAAAATCTACATCATCGACGAGGTCCACATGCTCACCCGGGAGGCCTTCAACGCCCTGTTGAAAACGCTGGAGGAACCCCCGGAGCACGCCGTATTCGTCCTGGCCACCACCGACCCGGACAAGCTGCCGCCCACGATTACCAGCCGCTGCCAGCGGCTCACCTTCCGCCGCATCCCCACGGGCGAAATCGCCACGCTCCTGGAGCGCATCGCCCGCGAGGAAGGCTACGAGCTGGACCACGAGGCGGCGCTTCTGGCGGCCCGTTCCGCGAGCGGGGCCATCCGAGACGCCGAGAGCACCCTGGAGCAGCTCTTCGCGTATGGGGAGAAGCGGATTACACTCCGGGAGGCGCGGGCCGTCCTGGGCAAGGTCGGCGTGGACACCCTGGTGGAGTTGACGGGGGCCGTTCTGGACGGCGACGCCGCGGCCGTCGTCCGGCGGGTCACCGAGACGGTGGATTCGGGAATCGACCCGCGGGTGCTCGCCGAGGAGCTCCTGGACCTGTGGCGTGACCGGTTCATCCTCTCCCTGGGCGGCGAGGCCGCCGGACTGGTCGAGGGGTCGGCCGAGCGGACCCCCGCCGCATCGGAACGCGCCGTCCCGCCGGAGACCTGGCTTTCGCTCCTGGCCCCCCTGCGTCGGGCGATGGTGGAGCTGAAGCTCTCCCGCCAGCCGCGCCTGTCTCTGGAGCTGGCCCTGGTGGAGCTCTCCCGGCTGCCCAGGCTGATTTCCCTGACCGAGCTGGCCGAGAATCTGCGGGGCGCACAGGGGGAAAATCCGCCCGCCGCGCAAAAAAAAACTCGCCCCCCGACCGATGAAGGATTGAGCGCAGAATCCAGGGAGCGGGAGGACGGAACCTGGGAGGAGTTCCTCCCCCACCTGCGGAAGACGAACACGAGCGTCGGAGCCTTCGCCGCGGAGGCCCGGGAGGTCCGCCTGGAGGATGACCGGCTCATCCTCGTTTTCCCGCCCGAGTTCAGCTTCCATCAACAGCAGCTCCGCAAGATGGAGAACGTGCGCGTCGTGGAACAGGCCGCGACGGAGTTCTATTCGAGGCCTATAACCATCGAGGCACTCCTGGAAAGCCCGCCCAAAGGCCGGGAAGGAACGGCCGAGGTAACGGCTAAGGAGCGCCCGGCGGTCGGCGCGGACCTGGACGGCCTTTCGTCCAAGGACCGGCAGGTCGTGCAGAGGACCATCGAAGTGTTCGATGCCCGGGTGGTCAGGTTGGATGGGGAGCGCCGGGGTGAAACGTGACGGACGCGCGGGAGGTGACGCTGATGACTGCCGGCGGCTTTGAGGGCATAATGGCCCAGGCTCAGCAACTTCAGGCGAAAATCGCCGAGGTCCAGGCCAAGCTTGCGGAAACCTTCGTCGAGGGCCAGTCCGGCGGCGGCCTGGTGAAGGTCAAGATGAACGGACGCCACGACGTCACCCGCGTGGTCATCGAGCCGGGAGCCGCGAGCTCCGGGGACGTGGAGCTCCTCGAGGACCTCATCGTGGCCGCCGTCGCCGACGCCAGGGTCAAGGCCGACGAGATGGTGCACGAGGAGATGACCCGGGCCGCGCAGGAGGCGGGCATCCCCCCGGCCATCGCCGAGCAGATGATGGGCGGCAACTTTTAAAACGGCCGACCGCCCGCCAGTATTGGATTTATGGCCGAAACTGGGCTATACTACCAGAGGAACACGCTGGAGCGGCCCATGAGCACCGAACAGGAAATCCCCGTCGACGTGGCCGGCATCGCCTTCGACCCCAAGAAGAAGTCGCCGGTGGTCATCCTGCGCGATGCCGCCGCCGAGCGCGTCCTGCCCATCTGGGTCGGCTCCTTCGAGGCCAACGCCATCATCGCCGAGAAGGAGCACGTCAAGTCGCCGCGGCCCATGACCCACGACCTTCTGAAGCGGGTCGTGCTCACCCTGGGCGCTGCGGTGGACCGCGTGGTCATCACTGAAATCCGGGACAACACCTTCTACGCCGAGCTGCACCTGATGTACGGCGAGGACGAGATTCTGGTGGACTGCCGGCCCTCCGACGGCATCGCCCTCGCGCTGCGGTTCAACGCCCCGATTTTCGTGGCCGAGTCGGTGCTGGCCTTCGAGGAATCCAAGCAGCAGTCGGCCATCCTGAACACCGAGGACCTCTCCCGCTTCCTGGACGGCCTGACCCCCGACGATTTCGAGAAGCGCTGAGGGCCGCGAGGGGGCCGGTGGGGGATTGAGAACCGAGAGGTTCTTTTTTGGAGCCTGATAGTATTTCCCGGCAAAGCAATGATGAATCTTAATTTAAAAAACGAGAACCGAGAGGTTCTTTTTTTACATAGAAAAACCCGTAGGGACCGACCGACGGTTCGCCTTTTAGGTCGGCCCGCGGCCCCCCTCTCCCCGTGGGAGAGGGGATGGGGGTGAGGGCTGCCTTATTATATCGGGCCGACCTGAAGGTCGGCCCCTACGCCATCGCAAATGCGGGTGAGAGTTGCAGCGGTCCCCTCTCCCTTTCAGGGAGAGGGTTAGGGTGAGGGTAAAGGTTGGGAGCGTAGAAGCGGCGGCCCGCGGAGGGTCTGCCCTACATTTACGAACCGCGCGATTGCCCGACCTACCGCTTCAGCATCCCGATGATTTCCGGGATGACCTCGTGGAGGTCGCCCACGATGCCGAAGTCGGCGTAGTTGAAAATCGGCGCCCGCGGGTCCCGGTTGATGGCCACGATGTGCTCCGCGGTTTTCATACCGGCCAGGTGCTGGACCGACCCGGAGATGCCGCAGGCGACGTAGAGTTTCGGCCGGACGGTGCGGCCGGTCTGGCCCACCTGGTGGGGGTACGGAATCCAGCCGGCGTCCACGGCGGCACGGCTGGCCCCTACGGCGGCGCCCAGCGCCTCGGCCAGTTCGTAGATAAGTTTGAAATTCTCCGGCTTGCCCACCCCGCGTCCCCCGGAGACGATGACCCGCGCGTCGGCGATGTTGACCTCGGGCTCGGAGGCGATGAAACGCTTGAGGACCGATTTGAGTTCATCCTTGGACAGGGCCACGGTGTCCCGGACGAGCTGGCCCTCGTGGCCGGGCGTCGGGATGGGTGCAAAGACCTTCGGGCGGACGGTGGCCATCTGGGGGCGGTGGTTCGGGGTGATGATGGTGGCCATGATGTTGCCGCCGAAGGCCGGCCGGGTCTGGAGGAGCCGCCGGTTCTCGCGGTCGATGGAAAGCCCGGTGCAGTCGGCGGTGAGGCCGGTGTGGAGGCGCGTGGCCAGTGCCCCGGCCCAGTCGCGGCCGTTGGCCGTGGCGCCGAAGAGGATGACCTCGGGACGGTGATATTCCACCACCTGGGCCGCCGCCTCGACGAAGGTATTATTCGAGTAGCGACCGAGGAGCGGATGCTCGGCAAGGTGTACTACGTCGGCGCCGTGGCTGATGAGCCTATCCGCCAGGTGCCCGACGTCGTCGCCCAGCAGGAGCGCCGACAGCGGCACGCCCAGGTCGTCGGCCAGCTCCCGCCCCTTGCCGAGTAGCTCCAGGCTCACCGCGGCGATTTTCCTCGACTGCAGCTCCACCGCCACCCACACCCCGCGGTAATCTGCGAGGTCCACTCCGGCGGCGGCGTCGGGCCGGTCGAGGATGATGGCCTCGACCGGGCAGCTCTCGACGCAGGCGCCGCAGTCGGTGCAGCGCTCGTTCACTCGGGCCAGTTCCTCCACCATCTCGAGGGCGTTGAAGGGACAGACCTTCACGCACGCGGCGCAGCCGATGCAGAGCCTCTCGGAGATGCGCAGGTACGGCATCAGCTTTCCTTCAGGATGCGGTTGTCCTCGAGCCACTTGACGAAGATGGCGGCGGCCTCGCGGGCCGGGGCCTCCGTCTTCTCCCCGCCACCGGACCCCGCGGCGGGGGTGAACACCTTGACCACCTGGGTCGGAGAGCCGGCCAGGCCGACCTCCTCCTCGCTCAGCCCCAACCTTTCGGCGTTCCAGACCGGAATCTCGTCGGTCTTCGCGCGCCGGAGACCGCGCAGGCTGGGCAGCCGCGGCTCGTTGATGTCCTTCACCACGGAGACCACGGCCGGCAGCCTGGCCTCCAGCACCTCCCGTCCGTCCTCCAGCAGCCTCTGGACCTCTATTACCCCTTCTTCGGGCCGGCCGATGCGGTCGATGTAGGTAAGCTGGGTCCAGCCGAGGCGCCGGGAGATGCCCGGACCGACCTGCCCCGTGTCGCCGTCGATGGCCTGCTTCCCGGCGAACACGACGGTCACCGCCGGCTCGAGCCGCTCGATGGCCCGGGCCAGGACGAAGCTGGTGGCCAGGGTGTCGGCGCCGGCGAAGGCGGGGTCTGACAGGAGCACCGCGTCGTCTACGCCCATGGCGATGGCGTCCCGGAGCACCGCCTCGGCCTGGGGCGGGCCCATCGTCAGAGCGGTGACCTTGCCGCCATAGGCGTCGCGGAGCTCGAGCGCCGCCTCCAGGGCGTAGAGGTCGAAGGGATTGGTGACGCTGGGCACGCCCTCGCGGATGAGGGTGCCGCGCTTCGGGTCGAGCCTGACCGTGGCGACGTCGGGGACCTGTTTAATGCAAACGACGTAATGCATAGGATTGACGGGGAATGTGGGCCCGCCTGAGCCCTTCGGGGAAACGCCGGCCGTGATAATAGCAGCGCCCCGGAAATGGGTCAAGCCGCGCGGCTCGCCGAACCGAGCGAACCGAGC
>CAYTCV010000002.1:33793-99021 GCA_964436465.1 uncultured bacterium | reverse complement strand
AACCGAGCTATGCCTCCGGCAAAACCACCGCACCTGGCACCGTTTTTGCGATTACCCGCAATCCCGGTCCGGCGCACGGGATTGCGCCACATTTTGTCACACCGGGGGCGGATATCGCCGTGCCGGCTTTAGACGGCCGATGACCGGAGCGCCCGGAAACGTCCTGAAGGCGTGACCGACAGCGCGGCACGCCTTGACCGGCCCCCGTCCAAGGCGTATACTCTCAACCAATAATGGAGGGGAACCGAGCGAAGCGAGCTCTGCCTCTGGCACAACCTCCGGGGACCATCGCCAGCGAACGACGGAACGATGGGATGATGGGTCTAAAAATTACAGGCGTCTTACTGCTGCTGCTGTCCGCCTGCCTGGCCCAGGCCGACGGGGAGCTGACCCTGGCCGACCGTCCCGTGGAGGTCGTGGAGGTCGAATACCCCACGCCCGACTTCATCACCGAGACGACTTACAGAATCGGTGTGGATGACCTCCTATCCATCACCATCGTCGGCCATCCGGAGCTCTCCGGTCCCTACCACGTGGACCCCGAGGGGTATCTGAACCTCCCCTATCTGGAGGATTTCATCGCTGTGGGGTACACCCCTCACGAGCTGCGCAAGAAGCTGCTCGAGGCGTTGGCACCTTACCTGGGTCATCCCCAAATCGGTCTCGAAGTGCTGGAGTATTCGAGTTGCAGGGTTTACGTGCTCGGCGAGGTGAAAGACCCCGGACGCTACAACTACCGGGTGAGGTTGAGCCTGGTCGAGGCCCTGGCCGAAGCCGGCGGTTTCTGGGGCAATCCCGTGGAGAGCGAGGTCGCCATCATCCGCGTATTGCCGGACATGACCCGCCTCTACCTGGTCGACGTGCGAGGCATCCTGGAGGAGGGCCGGGCGGCTCTCGACGTGCCGCTGGCCGCCGGGGATATAGTTTACGTCCCCCGCACGTTCATCGGCGACTGGAACGAATTCCTCAACAACATCGCTCCTACGCTTCGCGCCGTATTCGACGCGAACCGCCTCTACAACCTGAGCTGGTAGAGTGGAACAACCGACCAATCCAGGCCGCGCGCGCGGCGCACCCAAGGTTTCGGAATACCTCCTCGTTCTGCGGAAGCGGAAGTGGATAATCATCTTCGCCGCGCTGATATCGCTCACGATTGCCGCCTACCAATCCTACACAACTCCCCCGATTTTTGTGGCGACGGCGTCCCTGGTCCTGGAGGCCTCGGGACAGAACACCGACCTCCTGCAGGGCTTTTACACGTCCTTCCAGCCGTATCGCCTGGAGACCGAGCTTCAGATTATCTCGAGTCGCTCCATCTGCCTGGACGTGGTCGAGCGGTTGAACCTCGCCTTCCACCCCCAGGCACAGATGCCCGAAGGCGTTTACTTTGAGGACCCCTTCGTCGAAATCGGCTTCCCCGTCGGCCGATACAGAGTCATCGAGAGCGAGACCGGCTTCTCAGTGCTGGACGACGCGCACAACGTCATCGGCGAAGGTCTCTACGACCAGCCCTTCGCATCGAAGGACGGGCTTTTCGGCTTCACCCTCCACGACCCCGAGCCCCACCCCAAGCGAATCATCATTATCCAGTCGACGAACCCCATCCAGGAAGCCGAGCGTATCCGCCAGTCCATCAGCGTGCAACAGGCCAGAGACTCAAACGCATTCACCGTGAGCGTCTCCCACACGGACCCGAAGATGGTGGCCAGGCTGGCGAACACCGTCGCCGAGGTTTATGTGGATGAGAATCTTCGCTGGAAGCAGGAGCGCGCCCGAAAGGCCCGGGAGTTCATCGGGGAGCAAATCGAGGTGGCCGAAGTCAAGCTGCGGCTGACCGAGGACCTTCTCAGGGAATACAAGGAAGAGCTGGGCATCGTGTCCTTCAACGACGAGGCCCGGGAGCTGATTAGCCGCTTGAGCAGAATCGAGGAGAACAGGAACAACCTGGAACGGGACCTCGCCGAGCTGGAGGAACAGCAGAGAACCGTCGAGAATTACCTGAATCGGGGCGAAATCGACCTCGACACGCTGATGGCCATCAGCTCATGGCCTACATTCCAGACGGACCAGCTGTTGAAGGATTTCGTCCAGACGGCCGGGGAGCTGACGGTCGAGAAACAGCAGTTGAAACAAACCTCCGGTCCACTCAACCCCCGGCTATCCGAGATCGATGGCGAGCTGTACGACCTCGAAAACAACATAGAGCGGCGGCTCTCCTACATCGTCGACTCCGGCGCCCTCGGAATTTCCATCGAAGGCGCCAAATCCAAGCTCGAGGAAACGCAGGAAACCATATCCGAGATGACCTCGGAGCTCTCCATCATGCCGCGGGAGGAGATGGAGCTCTCCATCCGGCAGCGAAAAAGCGACGTCGCGTCGAAGATTCACTCACTGCTCCTCGAGCGGTACGAGGAGGCCCGCATCAACGAGAGCATGGAAACGGGCGATGTCCGCATCATCGACCGGGCCATCCGACCCGCGGAGCCGGTGAGCCCCAACCATGTATCGGACCTTCTCCTCGGCCTGATTATCGGCCTCGTCATTGGAATCGGCCTGGCCATGATAGTCGAGATGAACGACACGACGGTGAAATCGGCCGATGAGGTCGCGAACCTGACCGGGCTCACGCACATCGGCTCGATACCGAAAGCGACCGAGGAGTTCGAGGAACTCGGCGAGGGTCACCTGACGGTCCTGGAAAATCCGCGTTCCCCCATCGCGGAAACGTACCGCATTATCCGCACGAATATCCAGTACTTCAGCATCGACAAGCAGATTCGCGTTCTGTCCATCACGAGCCCCAGCAAGGGTGAGGGGAAGACCACGACCTCGGCGAACCTTGGTGTGTCCATCGCCCAGCAGGGCCATAAAACCCTCCTGGTGGACACAGACCTGCGCAAGGCGAAGATGCACCGTTTCTTCAACATTCCCAACACACCCGGTTTCACCGAGCTCATCCTCGGGGACAGAACCGACGAGGAAGTCATCCGACCCACCCGGGTCGAGAACCTCTTCGTCCTCCCCTCGGGTCACCCGCCGCCGAATCCCTCGGAGCTGCTGTCCAGCCGCCGAACAAAGGAAATCATCGAACGATTCCGCCAGGATTACGACAAGGTGATTCTGGACACCTCCCCCGTCCTGGCGGTGACCGACCCCGCAATCCTGGGAACCCTGGTCGACGGAACCATCCTCGTTGTCGAGTCCGAGGTGAGCGAGGCCGAGGCCGTCAAGGAAGCGGTCAACCTCCTGAAAAACGCGCGGGCTCAAATCCTGGGCTTTGTTTTGAATAAAGTGGACCTCACCCGAACGTACAGGTCGCACAGGTACTACCACTACTATTACTACCACAGCGACGACGAAGCGGAGCGGTCCAAAGGTTCGATTTGGAAACGTTTCCGGGGCAAAAAGTAACCCTCTTCACCGCGCTGACGAGTCGAGAGCCGGATGCTCTGGCTCGTCATATTATAGAGACGCCCGACGCAGTTGAACGGCTGAGGCGGGAGCGGCTGGCCCCGCTGGCGGATTGGAGTCTGGGCGGCGGGGGCCTGGCACAGGGCTTGCAAAAAGAGATTCTCGACTCGCTGAAGGAAGAGCGGCGTCGGGAGACCTGCCGGGAACTGGTTCAAACCGCCCCGCTCCTGGACCTTCTGGCGGAGACGGAGGACCTGCGACCTCTGGCGTTAAAAGGGTTGGATTTCCGCGCGCGGCTGTACCCGCCCGCCACCCGGCCGGCGTCGGATATAGACATTTACGTAGAACGCGGGAAGATGGCCCGGTTCGCCGAGGCGGCGGAGAAAACGGGCTGGAGGCTGGAAACCCGGGGGCGGCTGGGACGCAGGCTCTGGCGGCGTTGGAACCACCTCATCTGGGGCAGGGACCGGACCGTCCTGGAAGTTCACTACGCCCTCACCGCGCCGGGGAGGTACAACGCCCGGTACAGGTTCGGCGAAGAGCCCATACCCCTGGACCTGCACGGAGTCAAGCTATGGGTGCCGTCGAGGGAGGACGCGGCGCTCTTCTGCCTGGTCCACCTCTGCGGGAACCACTTCTTCGACTACCACCTCCTGTCGGTGTACGATATCTGGATGTTGTGTCCCGGCCTCGATTGGGGTAAACTCTACGCGAATGCGCGCAAGGCGGGATTGGAGCGGACGGTCTGTTTCGCGGTGGCCTACCTGAGATGCTATCCGACGTTGAGGAGGCTCGTTCCGCCCGGAGAACCGCTCCGACCGGGTAGATTCGGGAGGAAATTCCTGAGGCCGATGTCGGGCGGGGTCCGGACGCACTCCAGGCTGCTGGGGCTCTACCTCGCGGACCCGCCGTTCCGCTCGCTGACTTACATCCTCGGCCACTTCGGCGAAAGGCTCGACATCCTCCGATGAAAACCTACGACCCCGACGCGGTGCCCGTGAAGACGGGGCACATCCCCTCTCAGGAGATGGACGGAGAAATCTTCGCCATCACCCCCGACGACGGTACGCTCCACAACTTCAACGAGGTGGGGAGCCTCATCTGGAAACTGATAGACGGAAAGCGCAGCTTCGACGACATCGAAGGCTCCATCCTTGCGGAATACGACGTGGAGCCGAATCAGCTCCGGACCGATTTGACGACGTTCTTCAAGGCGCTCGGGGAAAAGGGATTGGTGGAATACAAGCGCTGACCTCCACCGCGCGATTCGAACAGGCGGCTTTAAGCTGAATGAATGACGGGGCCACAGAACCGACAGCCTTCAAAAAGTTCCGCTGGAAAGCCTTCCAACGTCATATCCCCTATCTCGTCACCTTCGAGCTGACCTACCGCTGCAACCTCCGGTGCACGCACTGTTACCTGACGCCGGATGACCCCCACCGGGAGGAGATGCCGGTCGAGGATTGGCTCCGGACCATCCGCGAGCTCGCCGACCTGGGGGCGTTCTATGTGACCGTCACCGGTGGTGAACCGACACTGAATCCGGGATTCTGGGACATCCTGGAGGAGCTGCACCGGCGGGAAGTGATGGTTCGCCTCTTCACCAACGCCACGACCCTGACCGGGGAGGACGTGGACCACCTGGTTCGGTGCGGGGTCCGCTACGTCGACATCTCCCTCCACGGACCCGACGCCGCGACGCACGAAGCCGTGACCCGCACTCCCGGCAGCTTCGACGCCACGGTGGCGGCGGTAAAAAGACTCCGGGCCGCCGGGGTATTCGTCAACCTCAAGGGCAGTCTGTTAAAATCGAATTACAGCGTGGTCAACGAGCTGGACCGGTACATGCTGTCGTTGGGAGGTCACCCGCTCCTGAGCATGAACATCACCCTGGCCAACGACGGCGGCACGGGACCCCTGGAGAGGGCGCTCAACGCCGAGGAACAATGTTTTATTCTTGATAACTACGAACGCGCGCAAAATATCCCACCGGAGGGCGAGTCCCCGGAGAATACGGAATGGCGGAGGGTCTTTCACGCCGTTTCCTGCACCGCCGGTTTCTCGAGCCTGACCGTCACGCCCGACGGCGAGGTGTTTCCCTGCATGCAAATGCGAGCCTCGATGGGAAACGTCCGACGGAGCACCTTGAGGAAAATATGGCATCATTCTCCGCTTACCCTCTATCTGATGAGCATGCTCACACTCCCGATACCTGACTGCCGGGATTGTGAGCTTGCCAATGATTGCATGCGTTGCCCCGGCCTGGCCCTCATCGAAACCGGCAGCCTTTGGAAGTCCTCGCCCAGCATCTGTCGGATGGCGCGCGATTACACATCAGCCCAGGCCGCACACCTCACACGAAAAGGAAACGGAAATGAACAAGAAGAGCTACACATCGCCCAGCCTGACGAGTGAGAAAATCTTTCAGGAATCGTCGGTGAGTTGTGTGTATGATATTCAAGGTGACTTGGTAGTATGTAAGAAGGGTACGGTGCAGGCGTGCGAATACCAGATGCTTCCAGACCACTGCACTATCATCCCCTACAATTCCTAGGGCGAGCGGACGGTTACTTGAGGCGGATTAAAACCCCTCGAATCCATGAACGGAAGAGGGTGGGATTAACCTAGACCTGAAAGCCGGGCTCATAGCGGAAGCGCTGCGAGAGAGCGGTCCCCGCTGGGTGAAGAGCCGTGGCCGATGCCACGGTGAATTGCTCCCCGACGGGGCCGATATACTACTGGAGCCCTTCGGGGAGGCGCCTCCGCAGGTCGGCGAAATCGCGGCCTATATAAATACCGACGGCCTCGAGGTCGTCCACCGTCTCTGCCACCGGGACGCCGACGGCTGGTGGGGAAACGCGGATACGGTTCTGGCGGTGGAGCGCGCCGGGAGACTCATCGGCCGCGTCACGGCCCGCCGGTGGAACGGCTCCGTCCGCGCCGTGAGAGCGATGCCCGCGCGGGCCCGGCTGGCCTGGCTCGTCCACCGGCTTTACCGACGCACCCACGGCCTGGGCGGCGCCTGCGGTCGGTTTACCCTGCAACTTGTACAACGGCTCAAACCACTTCTCTACCACACCCGATGAGGATATGAACCACAACGAACTGGCCAAAAAACTGAAAGAGGGTCCGGCCGTTTTCGGCGTCATCGGACTGGGCTACGTCGGGCTGCCCCTCGCCCTGGAGTTCGCCGAGGCCGGCATCCGCGTCCTCGGCTTCGACATCGACCCGTCGAAGGTGGAACACCTGCGCCAAGGCGAGAGCTACATCCAGCAGATACCGGCCGGGCGCATCAAGCCTTACGTGGACTCGGGCATCTTCGAGGCGACCGGCGACCTGGACCGCCTGGCGGAAGTGGACGTCATCGCCATCTGCGTACCCACGCCGCTGGACGGCCACCGGCAGCCGGACCTGAGCTTCGTCGAAATCACGGCCCGGGACGTGGCCCGTCGGCTGAAGAAGGGACAGGTGGTGATTCTCGAATCCACCACCTACCCCGGCACCACCCGGGAGGTCGTCCGGCCCATCCTCGAGGAGGGGTCGGGCCTCAAAGGCGGGACGGACTTCTTCCTCGCCTTTTCCCCGGAGCGGGAGGACCCGGGCAACAAGGACTACCGGACCCGGACGATTCCCAAGGTCATCGGCGCGCTGACTCCGGCGGGGCTGGACCTGGCCAAAAATTTCTACGACCGCGTCTTCGAACAAACGGTCCCGGTGTCCGGCCTCGAGGTGTCCGAGATGACGAAAATCTTCGAGAACACCTTCCGGGCCGTGAACATCGCCCTGGTTAACGAGCTGAAGATGCTGGCGCTGCGCATGGGGGTCAACCTGCACGAGGTCATCGACGCCGCCTCGACGAAGCCCTTCGGCTTCATGCCCTTCCGCCCGGGGCCGGGCCTCGGGGGGCACTGCATCCCCATCGACCCCTTCTACCTCACCTGGAAGGCCCACGAGTACGAGTTCAGCACCCGCTTCATCGAGCTGGCCGGCGAGATTAACACGGGGATGCCCCGCTTCGTCGTGGAGCGTACCGCCGAGGCGCTCAACCAGGCGGGCAAGCCGCTCCGGGGCGCGAAAATTTTAATTCTCGGCATCTCCTACAAGCCCGACATAGACGATATGCGCGAAAGCCCGGCCGTGCCGGTCATGGAGGGCCTCCTCGCGCGCGGGGCGAAGGTGGACTACCACGACCCGTTTATCACCCGGATGCCCGCCACGCGCCAGACCGAGCTGCGCCTGGAGAGCATACCCCTGAAGAACTACTCCGAGCTCGCGGCCTATGACGCCGTGGTCGTCGTGACCAACCATTCCGCCTACGATTACCGGGAGGTGGTCCGGCGCGCGGCCCTGGTGGTGGACACGCGGAATGCCACCGCGGGCATACCGAACGCCGGGAACGTGTGGCTGGCCTGACCCCTTCACATCGAAGGCTGAGAAAGCGGCGGGAAGGGCGGTCTTGCGGGCGGGACGCCCTTTTTGTATCATCACCAGGATAATCCAGCCCCGGGTGCCGCGGGGCCGTTGAGAGGGGCATGGAGATTCTCGCCGTCATCCCCGCCCGGGGCTCATCCAAGGGCCTGGAGCGGAAGAATATCGCCCCCCTGGGGGGGAGGCCGCTTTTGGCTTACACGGCCGACTGCGTCCTGGGGGCCGTCCATCCCCTGCGGGCGGTCCTCTCCACCGAGGATGATGAAATCGCGAGCCTGGGGCGCCGCCTGGGTCTCGAAGTCCCCTTCCGGCGTCCCGCAGAGCTGGCGGGCGACGAGGCCACCTCCCTGGAGGTCCTCCAGCACGCCCTGGCCAGCCTGCATGCCGACGAGGGGTACGCGCCGGATTGGGTGGTGCTCCTGCAGCCGACCTCGCCGCTGAGGACCGCGGCCCATCTGGACGCCGCGCTGGACCGGCTCATGAGCGGGGGGTTCGATTCCCTGGTTTCGCTGACCCCCATGCGCCAGAATCCGGCCTGGACCTACCGCGTCAGCGACGGGCTGGCCGAGCCCGTCGAGCGGGACCGACCCGGCCGCCGGCAGGAGCTGCCCGTATTTTACTACCCCAACGGGGCGATTTACGTGACCTCCCCGACGCTCCTGGCCGACGACCGCATCCTCGGCGACCGCTGCGCCGCCTTCGTGATGGAACCCCGGGAGTCGGTGGACGTGGACGACGCCTGGGACATGGCGGTGGCCGAGGCCGGTCTCATCCACGCCAAGAGGGCCGCGAGATGGTAGCCGCCTTCCGGGTAGGCGACCGTCCGTTGGGACCCGGCGAGCCGGTGTATATCGTAGCCGAGGGCGGGGTGAACCACGACGGCGACCCGGAGAAGGCCCTGGACATCGCCACCGCCGCCGGGGAATGCGGGGCCGACGCGGTCAAGTTCCAGCTCTTCACCCCCGCGGACCTCGTCGCCGCCGATGCGCCCCTGGCACGCTATCAGGAGCGCAGCGCCGGTGGTAAGGACCAGCGGGCCATGCTGGAAAAACTGAAGCTCTCCATTCGGGACTTCGCCCGGGTGAAATCCCGTTGCGACGGGCTGGGCCTGGACTTCATCCTCTCGGCCTTCTCCCCGGGAGACGTGCGCGCCGCCGCGGAACTGGGCGTGCCGGTGCTCAAAATCGGCTCCGGCGAGCTCACCGACCCCTTCGTGCTGGACGCCGCGCGCGAAACCGGCCTCCCGCTCATGGTCTCCACCGGGATGGCGAATCTGGATGACGTCGCCTGGGCCGTGGACCGTCTGGAGGGGGCGGAAACTCTCCTCTTCCACTGCACCAGCGCGTACCCCGCCCCGGTGGAGGAGATGAACCTGCGCGCCCTGACGGCCCTGCGCGAACGCTTCGACCGTCCCGTGGGCCTCTCCGACCACAGCCCCGGCTTCCAGACCGCCTGCCTGGCCGTGGCTCTGGGCGCCTGCGCCGTGGAGAAGCACTTCACCCTTAACCGGGAAGGAATCGGCCCCGACCACGCGGCCAGCCTGGACCCGGCCGGATTCCGGGAGCTCGTCACCGGAATACGCGCGACGGAGCGCATTCTGGGCGATGGCCGGAAGCGCTCCACCCCCTCCGAGGAGGATACCCGCTCCGTCTCGCGGAAGGGCCTCCGGACGACGCGCAGGCTCCCGGCGGGTCACCGCCTGGTCCCGGGGGATTTAGCCGCCAAACGGCCGGCGGTGGGCCTGGACCCCCGCGGGGTCGAACGCCTGTACGGGCGAAGATTGAGAGACACCCTGGAATTTGACCAACCCCTGACCGACGACGACCTGGAGTAATCGAAGCCTTCTTTTTAAAGGGGTGAGCGTGGAGTACGAAATCTACGATACCGCGCCCGATTCGCTGCCCACCGAAGCCATCCGGTGCAGGAGCGTCGCCTCCATCCACCAGCGTTTCGGAAACGCGGACCTCGCCGTCTGGACCATCGCCAACCTGGGGCTGGCCTCGGGGGAGAGGGTCATAGACATCGGCTGCGGAGTGGGGCAGATAACTATACCGCTCGCCCGGGCGGTGGCGCCGGACGGCCACGCCAAGGGAATCGACAACGAGCCGGACTACGCGGCGGCCTGGGACGCCCTCGACAAGGGCGACCTGCCCGTCTCCTTCGACCTCTGGCGGTGGGAAGCCCCCTGGCCCTGGACCGACGGTTCCTACGACGCGGCCGTGGCCAATTTCACCCTCACCATCCTGCCCGACCTCGACCTGGCCATGAGGGAAATCGTGCGCGTGCTCCACCCCAACGGCCGTCTGCTTGTCACCGGCTCCGCTCACGACGACCAGGCCGAGTTCATGCAGATGCACTGGGAGCTGGTTGGGGAGCACCCCACCGCCGAGATGGCCGCCCGGGGAAGGGACTTGACCTCCGAGGTCCTGCCGCTGCTGGACGAAAGGCTCGGCCTCGGCAAGCGGGTCGAATTCGCCAACGACCTGAGCTTTCCCCGGCCCCAGGACGTGGTCGAATTCTACGCGACCGGAAAGCTCTACGGGCTCCTGGCCACCGACGCACGCACACGCGACGACCTCCTGGACCTGATTTTCCACGCCGCCGAGGCGCACATCGCCAAACACGGCACCTACGTCGTCAAGCGGCGGCTCGTCGGCGGGCTCTACATTAAGAAGCCCTGATTTGACGCGCCGGCGAATCGCCATCCTCACCGGTTGCCGCTCCGATTACGGCCTGCTCCGCCCCTTCATCCGGCGGGTAGCGGAGGAGCCGAAAGCGGAGCTGGTCCTCTACGCGGCGGCCGGGCACCTCTCCCCCTCCCGCGGGATGACGGTGGAGAAAATCCGCCGGGACGGGTTCGAGCCGCTGACCCTGGCCCCGGTGGCCGAGGACGACGACACCCCGGCGGGCATGGCGGCTCTGGCCTCCCGCGTGACCGGTGAACTGGCACACCTCTGGCGGCGGGAGAGACCGGACTGGCTCGTGGTGCTGGGGGACCGGGTCGAGGTGCTGGGCGCCGCCGTGGCGGCGTGGTACTGCCGCGTCCCTCTGGCCCAGTTCCACGCCGGGGACCTGTCCCTGGTGGACGACGGACCCCGGCACGCCGTCAGCCGACTGGCCCATCTGCTGTTTCCCGCCACCCGGTCCGCGGCGGATAGGCTGCTTAAGTGGGGGGAGGAGACATGGCGTGTGCACCAGGTGGGCTCCCTGGCGGCCGACCGCGCCCTCTCAAGCCGGCCCCTCGGCCCCGAAGAGCTCCGCGCCCTGATTGAGCGCGTGGGCCTGGACCTGGACGGAGATTTCCTGGTCCTGGTGTACCACCCCCTGCCCGGAGAGCCGGAGAAAACGGCGAAAGGACTCGCGGCGTGCCTGGAGGCGCTGGACGCCGCCTCGCTCCCCGTCCTCGCCCTCCACCCCAACGCCGACGCCGGTGGACGGCCGATTGTCGAGGAGTTGGAACGGTGGGTGGGGCGTGGACCGCACCGCGCGCTCCACGCCAGCCTGGCGCCGGAATCGTTCACCGAAATCCTGCGCCGGACGCGGGCCCTCGTCGGCAACTCCTCGGCGGGCCTCATCGAATGCTCCGTCATGGGAACGCCGGCGGTCAACGTCGGGCCGAGGCAGGGGGGCCGCGAGCGCGGAGCCAACGTTCTCGACACCGACGCGGAGCCCGGAGGAGCGCGGACGGCACTCGGGAAAATCCTCGCCGAGGCGGGCATCCGCGAACGGTTCCTCCGGCGGCCCTCACCCTACGGCGACGGCGGCACGGCGTCCCGGGCGCTAGAGATAATCTTGAAAACACCTACCGACGATACCCTCCTGGATAAAACACTCCGCGGTTAACCCGAGAGGTGCGATGGTGACGCCACTGAAGAAGCTCTTCCTGTCCCCCGCCGACGGGCTGCGCCGGGCGATGGAAGTTATCGACGCCGGACGGCTGGGAATGGCGCTGGTGGTGGATACCGACGGCAGGCTGCTGGGCACGCTCACCGACGGCGACGTCCGACGCCACCTGCTCGGAGGGGGCGGTCAGGATGTCCCGGTTGAGAAGCTGTACTGCCGCGAGCCGTTGACGGCAACGACGGGGTACGACCGCGCCGGGCTCGCCCGGGTCGCTGAGGCCCGTGGAATCAAGCTCATCCCGTTCCTGGAGGACGGGAAACCCACTCGGTTTTTGACCCCGGCCGACCTGTCGGGAATGGACCGACCGGCCATTCTGGGCGGAGCGCCCGCATTCCGGGAGCCCATCCCGGTGGCGCGACCCACCCTGCCCGCGTTCGAGGAGATTTCCGGCGAGCTGGAGCGCGTACTCGCGAGCGGCATCATTACGAACGGCCCGCAGGTGCAGGCCTTCGAGCGGGAAGCTGCGGCGTGGATGGGGACGGAACCGGAGAAGGTGGTCGCCGTTTCGAACTGCACCACGGGATTGGTCCTGGCCCTCTCCCGCATCGAACCACCGGGCGAGGTGGTCATGCCCGGTTTCACCTACTTCGCCACGGGTCTCGCGGCGACGTGGAACGGTCTGACGCCGGTATTCGTGGACGCCAGGGTCGAAGATTTCAACGTGGACGCTGGAGCGGTGGAACGGGCCGTCGGGGACAAGACAAAAGCTATCGTCGGCGTGTACGTCTTCGGCTGCCCACCCCCGGTGGCCGAGCTGCGCAGATTGGCCGACGCTCACGGGCTCCCGCTGATTCTCGACGCCGCCCACGCCTTCGGCGCCGAACAGGACGGCACGCCGGCCGGGCGCTTCGGCGACATCGAGGTCTTTTCCCTCTCGCCCACCAAGCCGGTCACGTCCGGGGAAGGCGGCCTGGTCGTCTGTCGCGAGGAGGCGACCGCCGCCGACCTGCGGCGCCGCCGGAACCTCGGCATCCTGGACTCGGCCACCGACCCCACCCGGGGATTGAACGGCAGGCTGAGCGAGTTCAACGCCGTGTTGGGGAGAGCCTCCCTCCGGCACCTGGAGCAGAATCTCCAGGCCCGCCGCCGGCTGGTCCAGGTCTACCGCGACGAACTGGGAGACACCTCCGGCCTGGGTTTCCAGAAGTTGCCGCCGGGCGCCGTTTCCACGTTCAAGGACCTGGCCGTCGTCGTGGATTCCGCCAAAGCGGGGATGACGCGCGACGACCTCGCCGAGGGGCTCGCCGCGGAAAACATCGGCACCAAGAAGTATTTCTCGCCGCCGCTGCACCTCCAGCGCCGCTTCGCCGGCCTGTCCCGGACGGACGGACCGCTGAAGGTCACCGAGAAGCTCGCCGACGGCGTACTCTGCCTCCCGCTCTACTCCCATCAGGAGGAGGGGGACGTCCGCCGGGTAGCCGCGACGCTGAAACGCCTCGTAGCGCACGGGGAAGAGGTAAACCGACGGTTGACCGAGTTACGCAGAGAATGGGAGTAACCCTCAGAATCTTTGAGCCGGAAGCCGGGAGACCGCTTTCGGCCGTTTTTTCCCCGGGGGCCGGCATCCCGGGGAATCCCACGATTGAGGCCGGGATTGCCCACGGTTAAGGTCAAGGCGAGCCGCCTCTGGAGCGACACATTCTGGATGTCCGCCGCCGGTCTGGTTACCGCCGGCCTGAGCATCCTGCGCGCCCTCCTCCTGCCGAAAATCATCGACAATCCGGCAAACTACGGGCTGCTCCTCGTCATCAACCTCATCATCGGCTACGGAGCCTACGCCCATCTCGGCGTGACGCTGGGCATCTACCGCCAGATTCCGTACCTGCGGGGGGCGGGGACTTCGGAGGAGGAAATCGCCGACCTGCGCAACTCCTCCCTGGGTTTCGTGCTCCTGATGGGCCTCGTGGCCATCATCGTAGCCTTCCTCCTCGGCTGGACCCAAATCCAAGAAGGCACGCTCCTCGGGTTCGTCATCCTCGGCGCGGGAGCGGCCCTGGTTCCCTTAAGGAATCTGACGGCCGTTTTGACGAACTACTACCAGGCCGAGGGGCGGTTCCGCTTCCTGGCCATTCTGGAATTTTTCTACATCCTGTCGTCCGTCGGCCTCACCCTTCTCGGGGCCCAGCTCTTCGGGATTCTCGGCGCCGCCGGGGCCCTCGTCATCGTGGAAGCCGTTTTCGTCGTTATCTACAGCCGCCTGACCGGTTATCCCCACCAGTTTCGATTGGTACCCCGCCTCGATTGGTCGAAAATCGGCCGGCTGATACGCATCGGGCTCCCGCTGACCATCGTCGTGTTCCTGCGTTTCGGCCTGGAGAGCATCGACAAACTGTTCATCGCCCGGTTCATCGGCGGGGTGGACCGCGGGTTCCTGAACCTGGCGGCCACCGTGGGGATGCTCGTCATCCTGGTCCCGGGCAAGCTCGGCGTCGTCCTCAACCCGGAACTGGCGAGGAGCACCGGCGCCGGTGAAATCGGGGAGCTCCGGCGCCGTCTGGTGAGCTACACCGAGGCGACCGCGTACGTGAGTGCCCTGTTGGCCGGACTGGCGGTCATAGGCGCGAGGACGGTTCTGGCGGCGTGGCTGCCGAATTACGCCCCGACTCTGTCTCTCATAGACCTCTACGCACCCCGGATGGCCTTCTACGCCATCATCACCATCGCCGGGAACACCCTCATAAACCTCCTCATCGACCGACGGCGTGTCGGGCTGTGGATTGGGATGCAGCTCGGCATCCTGCTCCTGGCCGTCGCAGCCTGCACCCTGGCCCTGTTCCGCTACGGCTCCAGCTGGTCCATCGTGCTGGCGAGCACCGGCGTCATCATCGCGAACGCCCTCCTCGTCAACTACTTCGCCGCAAAAGAGGTGGGGATGAAACTGGGAGAGCGGCTGGGCTTCCTCCTGCGACTCCTCCTGCCTCTGGGTTACGTCGGCGCGCTCGTCGAAGGGCTGAAATACGGCCTGACATACATCGAGCATTGGTCGGCTCTTTTACGCCTGGCAACCGGAACCGGCGCCTTCCTCGTCCTCGCGCTGCCTCTCATCGTCTACGGCGAGCGCCGTCTGGGGCTTTTAAAAATGCTCCGGACCCGGGTCCGTGAACGCCTCTTCCAGCCCCGCGGTGAGCTCGATGATTAAAGCGCCATCCCTCGTAGGTCTGGCCGGATTCGTCTCCCCGAGGGTGCTCGAACGGGAGATTGACCGTCAGAGACGACTGAACCGCGAACCGACGGTGACGGACCTCCTCCCGGGTGTGCTCGGCGAGTCGTTGCTGAAGGTCTGCCGAGACAAAGGCGCAGCCGTGACGACCTCCGAAGCGCTTCTGGGGCGGGAGGGAATCCGGCAGGTCGACGCCGAAGCCAAGGAGCTCACCAACCGCGTGTTCGAGGCCCTCGGCCGGGACGATGTGACGCGGGTCATCTGGCATATATTCTACTGGTACCACCTGCGCCGGGCGTGCCTGGGCGCAGCGATTCTGGACGCGGCACTGACGGAGAGCTCGTACGCGGCGACCCTTCTGGGTGGGGAAGGACTCCTGGCCGGGATTCTCGACGAGGTCAGCCGAAGCAGAAACGTCCCCTTCAATGCACCAGGCGCCGCCCCCACCTCCTTCACCCGCCGCCTGCGCATCTTCAGGGTCGGCAGGCAACGGCGTATCCCCCTGAACGAGGGGTTGGCCCGCCGGCTCAGGCTGGCGTCGTCGCTCCTTAAGTTCCGTGGTGGGAGAGGGAGCTCCGCCCCCGTCGACTGCCTGATTCTGACGACCCTTCCCTCCGAGAGGGCGACCTGGCGGCCGATTCTGGACGGGATTCCCGAGGGGGTGCGTTTCGGGCTGGCGGCGACGTACCGGGTGGACCACCGCGAGCTTCCCCCCGCCGTCCGCCGTTACAGCCTCGACGCATGGCTTAGGCCGAAGCGCCTCGGTAACTGGCTCGGGACCTACCGGGATTATCGCGATATCGGACCGGAACTGCCCGGCATCCTGCCCCGACTGCCGTGGAGGGGGCTGGACCTGGGCGGGTTCGCCCGGGGCACGCTCGCGAGCGTGATTGCGCAGCTCTTCTGGAGGCTGATTCCCCGGGCGGCGGCTCTCGAGGAGCTAATCGAAGCGGTGCAGCCGGGGGTACTCGTCTGTCTGACGGAGCGCAACGAGCTGGTCAACCTGGCCTTCCGCATGGCCGCCGAGAGGGAGATTCCCAGCCTGGCGCTCGAATCCCACGACATGATATGGGACTCGCCGCTTTTCGGGCGCCTGGAGGCGGACAGGCTGGCGGTGAGCGGGATGTACTCGGAGGGCATCTACGCCGGGAACGGGATTCCCAGCGAGAAGATAACCGTCACCGGCCAACCCTCCTTCGACGGGCTGGTCCGGTACCGTGAGAAGGAACCCGGTAAAGCGGAGACCCCGGAACGCCTGCTGGTCGTCATCACCCAGCCACCCGACGTCGCGCTCACCGAGGATATACGCCGGGAGATGCTGCGGGGGGCGTTCCTCGCCGGCAGACGGCTCCCGGGGCTTCGGGTTTTAATCAAGCCGCACCCCCGGGAAAATCTGGACGACCTTCGCCTGATTCTGAGCGAGCTCGGGGCACCCCGGGACGCGCTCCTGATGAAAAAGCTCGATTTGTACGGCCTGCTCGCCTCCGCGGACGTCATCCTCACGGCCTTCTCCACCGTGGGCGTGGAGGCGATTATGCTGGGGCGGCCGGTGGTGGTGTTCAAGACCGGCGAAGAGCCCTCGGTACTACCCTACGTGGATTCGGGGGCGGTTCTCCGGGCCGGGGACGCGGAGCGGACGGCGGAGATGATAAAACGGGTAATCGACGGCGAAGTCGCTCAGGAGCTGGCCCGGGGTCGCGAGGAGTACATCGCCCGCCACGAGTGTGCGGCGGACGGCGGCGGGGCGAAAAGGGTGGTCCGACTCATCCTGGAAATGATGGACGGGGAAGGCCGTGCGGGGATATAGGGTACTCTGCGTTTCGACACTCATGCCCTACCCCCCCGTAGGCGGGGGTGAGAGCAAGCTTTTCCACCTCCTGCGCGAAGTATCCAAATTCCACCGGGTGGACCTCCTCCTCTTCCCACCCGCCCTGCCCGTGCAAAAGGATATAGACGGCCTGCGCCCCCATGCCCGCAGCATAAACGTAGTGCCGTATCTATACCGACCGAGTTTCCGAGATAAACTACGCTCTATCGTAGACCCGTTCCCCCTCCCCCTCTCCTTCATCCGCAATGCGCCCATCCGGGGCGCCGTGAAGCGGGCCCTGGGCGAAAATAAATATGACCTGCTGCACGTGGAGGGCTGTTTCCCCGGTTTCTCCATCGTGGGCCTGAAAACGCCGCCGCGGCTGATTATGCCGCACGACGCATTTTATCGAAACTACATGGAAAACCTCAAACTGGCTCCCTGGCACAGGAAACCGTTCCTCGCCATCGACTTGCTGAGGTTCAGATACGCCGAGCCGCGCATGTACGGTTATTACGACGCCGTGGGGATGTGCACCGCCGTGGAAGCCCGGGCCGTGAAGAAGCTGAACCCCGCCCTGCACGTGGGCGTCATATCCAACGGCGCCGACCACCTCACCCTGGCTCCCGGACCGCCGACCGAGGAATTCCCCAGCCTCGTATTCAGCGGCGCCTTCGATTACCCCCCGAACGAGCTGGCCGCGCTGAGGCTCCTGGGAAGGATTGCGCCCCCGCTGCGCGGGAAGTGGCCTAAACTCAAGGTTTTCATCGTCGGAAACCACCCCACCCGGCGCATGGCCGGGGCCGCCGCGGGCAATCCCGGCAACGTCATCACCGGTCGGGTGGAATCGGTGCCGGAGTGGCTCGCCCGGGGGTCGGTGTACTGCAGCCCGCTGTCGTACGGCGTGGGATTCAAGAACAAGGTGCCGGAAGCCTGGGTCGCCGCCAGGCCCCTCGTGGCCACGCCCAAGACCATGGAGGGAATCGAGTTCATCCCCGGTCGAGACGCCCTGGTGGCTGAAACCGATGCCGATTTGGTCCGCGCCTGTGCTATGCTTCTCGACGATGCGGACATGCGGAGGAAAATCGGAGAATCGGGTTTGAAACGGATTGACGAACGGTACAACTGGCCGCTTCTGGCCCGGGACCTCCTCGAGCTGTACGATTACGTAGCCGCCCAACCGGTCAATACCAGATGAGCATTTCGCAACCAGGTATATTTCAAAGGCCCGGCGAGAGATTGCTGGAATACACCCATCGGCACCGCAATCTCACGGCGTGCGTGCTGCTGGCGGCGGCGTACCTGGTCGTCTGCTTCGTGTTGCACCTGCCCTACTACTACGTCGGCTATGCGGTGGTAGGCGCCATCCTGCTGGGCCTCTCCCTGAAATATCCCTTCGCCGCTTTCCTCGGTTATGTATTCCTCGTCAACCTCCTCCCCTACGGTTTCATCGGCAACAGCACCTTCACCCTGGCCAAAATCGGCGGGGTTATCCTCGTCGCCGTAACCCTCGCCGTAACGGCTGTCAGAACACCGGAGTACGGGCGGAGGTTAAGACGGGCCTTCGACAAACGGGGACTCGTGGTCCTCATCTTGATTCTAGCCGGCGCCGTCTCGACCATCTTCAACCGAAATCCCCAGTCCGCGTTCATCGAGCAGCACCTTCAATTCCTTCTTCTGTTCGTCCTGGCACGCGTATACGTGGACACGGAAAAGCGGTTATGGTGGCTGCTCGTTGTCATCCTTCTGGCCCGAGGACTGGACAGCGCGCTGGGGCTGTACCAGTATCTCACGATACCGAATGTCGGCAGAATCTCGTCGAACTTCTACGACCCCAACGAATACGCCTGCTACACACTGGTCGCTCTCCCCTTCGCTGTATATCTCGTCGGGTACCAAAAGAATAAATTATTGCGTGCCTTTTTTATCGTGATGGGCCTCCTCACGTTCATCGCCGTTATCATCTCCTTCTCCCGCGCCGGCTTCATCACCCTGGCTTTCGTCCTCCTGCTTATCTTCTTCATCCCGACGATAAAAATGAGAAACCGGTTGATAATGCTGCTGCTGACCGTCTTGCTCATCATCGCGTTCATCCCCTTCGATTACTGGGCGCGAATCGAAACCCTGAACTCCCTCTTAGGGAACGGGGACATGGAACGCTCGGTCATGATTCGAAAACGACAGGTGGACACCTCCATCCGCTTCTTCCTGGAAAATCCCATATTCGGCGTGGGATACCAGCAGTACCGAACCACCCCCGAAAAGCTTCTGGGAGGTTACATCATCAAACGGGGGCGCCTCGGGGAGCACTCGACGATTCTCCAGATCTTCGTCGAGTTCGGCCTCATCGGATTCATCCCCTTCGTGATTCTGGTTTACCTCGTCTTCCGGTCTGGTATTCGCGCGGTAAAACTGGCCCGGTTGGCCGGTCATCAGGGTATTCGTCTGTTGTCCACGGCGACGACGCTCTCCTTCACGTCCTACATGATATTCAGCTTCATGCTGGGTACGTATACCAAGTATCTGTATCTCTACCTCGCGCTGCCCATGGTGGCGTACGATATAGCGATGGAAAAGCTATCCCGTCCGGCGAAGGAGGGGGAGGTGGCTGACGAAAAGGACCACGATAGAAGCGTGGCGTGAGCGCCCATCGGTTCTTCACGTCATCGGACCCTGGTGTCTGGCCGGCGCGGAGAAACAGCTCGCGGGCGTCGCCAGTCGCGAGGCCCTCGCTGAATGGAGGGTGGAAATCCTGGTCCTGGGTAACGACTGGGAAGATGCCGTTACCCGCATCGCTCACCCCTGCCCCGTGGTGAACCTGCCGAGCCGCCCCCGGGGGTTGGCCCGTCTCCGGGCCCTGGCGCGGAAGCTGGAAACCGAAGACTGGCCGCTGGTGGCGGGCCAGCTCTTCTCGGGGAATCTCTACGCCGTGGCCGCGGCCCGCAGAACGGGGAGGAAGGCGGTCGTCTTCGAGGGGGGGCTGGAGCCCTGGAAACGCTGGTATCACCTGACCGCCTGCCGGTGGTACTGGCGGAGGGCGGAGCTGATTGAGGTCAACTCCCGGGCGGTGGGGGAGATGGTTCTCTCGGGGGGTGGCCCGGAGTCAAGGCTCCGGGTCATCTACAACGGTATAGAAGCCGGGAATCCCGTGACGGATGACGAGCGCGGGGAGGCCAGGCGGAAGCTCGGGCTGGGCTCGGGACCGGTGGTGGTGATGGTGGCCAACATCAGACACCCCAAGGACCCCCAGACCCTGGTGCGGGCGACCGCCCGCCTGAAGGGCACGTACCCCGGAATCCGAACCCTCTTCGCCGGAGAAGGCCGCCTCCGCCCCGCCGTCGAGGCGCTCGTCCGTAAACTGGGACTGGAAGAAGAGGTGCGGCTTCTCGGTCTGACCGACGACGTGAGGGGCGTGCTGGCCTCGGCGGATGTTTTCTGCCATTCGAGCCTCTCCGAGGGGCTGCCCAACGCGGTCATCGAAGCCCAGGCCGCCGGCGTTCCCTGCGTCGTATCGAGAGCCGGGGGGAGCACGGAGCTCGTTACGGACGGCGACCGGGGGCTGGTTTTCGAAATCGGCGACGTGGACGGCTGCGCCGCGGCCATCTCCCGCCTGCTGGAAAATCCCGGGGAGGCCCGACGGATGGCCGATAATTCCCGCGCCTGGGTCGCCCGGGAGCTCTCCTTCGAGCGGAACATGGAGCTGCACCGCCGCCTGTACGAGGAAGCCCTGGGCCAAGCGTAACATGCGTGTTTTACTCATCACCCCCCACCTCATCGCCGGCGGCGCCGAACGGGACACCATCGCGCTGGCGGGTGGGCTCGTGCGTCGCGGGCACCGCGTAACGCTGGCTTCGCACGGCGGCGCTCTCTCCCCCGAGGCCGAGGACAGCGGCGTGGAGGTCGTGGAGCTGCGGACGCACAGCCGCACGCCCCCGGGCCTCGCGCGTCTGTCTCGGGAGCTGACGGCGCTGGTAGCCGAGAGGGGCTGCGACCTGGTCCACACCCAGGCGGTCCTGCCGGCGGCCGCGGCACGCAGGGGTCTGGGGCGGGGGATGCCCGTCCTGGTGACCATCCACAACCTCCACCGGCGCTGGTCCTACCCCCTGGCGGCGGAGTTGCTCCGGTGGGCCGCCGACCGGGTGCTGTTCGTATCCGATTACGAGCGGCGGAATTTCCGGCGGTGCGGGTTTCCCGACGACCGGGCCCTGACCATGCAGACCGGCCTGCCGGACGCCTTCTTCGACATCGAGCCCGAGGAAATCGGAGACCGCTTCACCTTTCTGATGCCGGCCCGCATCGACGGTCGAAAGGGGCACGACGACCTCCTGCGGGCCGTATACATGAGCGGTGACGCTCCGTTCGACGTGTTGTTCGCCGGCGACGGCCCCGCCCGCCGCTCCCTGGAACGGATGGCCAGGCGTCTCGGCGTGACGAGCCGGGTCAAGTTCCTCGGGTTTCAGCGGGACATGCCGGCGCTGCTCGGGCGCGTGAACGCCCTGGTTCTCCCCAGCCTGCGCGAGTCGCTGCCGCTGTCGGTGAGGGAAGGTCTGGCCGCCGGGCTCCCCGTGGTCGCCACCGACGTGGGCGGCATTTCCGAGCTCGTGGAGCACGACCGGACGGGATTCCTGGTCCCCCGTCGCGACCCCCGGAGGCTGGCCCGGGCGATGGAGCGGCTGGCAACCCGGCCGGACCTGGCGCGTCGGATGGGGGAGAATGCCCGGCGAACCGCCGAGCGGCGCTGGAGGTTGGATGAATACCTGAACCGGTTGGAGAGGGTATACCGGGAACTGCTGGAGGGTCGGTGAGCCTTTACGAGTGGGCGCTGCTGGTCGCGGGGGTGGCGATGTTATCCCTGGCGAATTACCGGTTCTACTTCGGGGGTCGGCGTTCGAGTTACGTGCTATTCGTCCTGGCCTCGGCCCTGTTCGTCGGCGGCTTCCTCCTGGCCGGGCTGGTGCGGGGGGATTACACCGCCGCCCTGACCCTGATGCTCATCTACCTCGCGGTTTACGTCACCGAGCGCGTCGGCTTCATCCTGTTTGCGCGATTCGTACGCCGTCGCGCCGCGGAGGGTCAGGAGGACGAGGGGGACCAGACCGGCCAGGGCGATGATTAACCAGGGTCCGGTCGAGGACAGCCCCTCCACGGGCACGCCGCAATCGAAGGCGGCGAAGAGGGCGGTGAGGAGCGCCACGGCCGGCCAGAAGCTCCCCGCCGCCCAGGTCAGCATCCCCGCCAAACCGGCCGCCACGACGCCGCGGGTCGTGGGCACGACGGCAAGCACCGCCAGCGCCCCCCAGACGATTCTCCCCGTCAGACCGCCCGAGTCGAGAAAGGCCGGCAGAAAGCGGTAGGCGAAGTAGGCCACCCCCGCCGCGGCCACCGCGCTGGAAACCCAGCCCCAGACATCCGCCCACCCCGAGGGGAACGTGAGCTCGGGAAAGAGGAAGAACACGGCGACGGCGACCGCGCCCGCGACGAGAAGCTGTCGGTAGATGCTCGCCCCGGGCTCGGCCGGAATCCGATTGAGCTTGAGCCAGACCAGCGGTGCGGCGATGCCGACCACGACGAAGGTAATCAGCCGGTAAAAAAGTTCGTAGGCCACGTTGGCTCCGCCCAGCCAGTGGGTCGCGGCCAGGAGGACGTAGGCGGCGAGTAAACCCAGGGCGTAAAAGAAACGTACCCTCGACGACATGTTGTCACCTCGGTTTCACAAAATTATATGGGTCATCCTCCTGCTGGTCAAGCCGGCCGCAGCGGATGCCTGGTCCGAGGCCCAGTCCGCCGCCGACTCCGGGGATTACGCGGGGGCGGCGGAAATTCTGACCCGGGCCGCGGACGCGGGCGAGGTTCATCCCGACAAGCTGGGCCGGTTCGAGACCCAGATTTTCCTCTGGCGCCGGGAGCTGGGCGAGGGACGACAGGCCCTGGGCAGGCTTTTCGAGCTGCCCGAGCGGGCTCCGGGCGGATTGGACTCCGCCGCCCTGGCCCTGGGGGATTATTTCGCCCAAAACCCCTCCGACCTCCAGCTTTGGTTCGAGGCCGCGGAGCGCCGCAACGCATGGAACGACGTGGCGGGCGTACTGGCGAAGCGGCTCCTGGAAAAAAACGCCTTCGAGGCCGCCGCCCGGGTGGCCGGTTCCCAGCCCGCCCGGTGCCGGAACGTGCTCGACGACCTGGCCCGCCGACCGGAAATCGCCGAGCTCGCCCTGGCCTCCTACGGGGGGGACCCCTACGCATTCGACCTGGGCACCTGGAAGACCTGGCTCCGCCTGACCGAGTCCGCCCGGGGACCCGAGGTGGCGGTGACCGAGGCGCTGCACCGGGTCGAGCTGGACCCGGACCGGGTGGAGTTCCGCTGCGAGGCGAGCGAAAGGCTGCGCGCTTTGGGCCGCGCCGGCGAGGCCCTCGGGCTGTGGGAGGGCCAGGACGGTTCCCGGGACGACCGGGTGTACGTCGAGCGGGGGGAATGCCTCTTCTCCCTGGGACGCGTGGACGAGGCGCTGGAAAGCTGGCGGGCGAAGCTGGACCGGCCCAACCTGCGGCCGGGCGACGTGCGGACGGTGGCGCGGATTTTTTCCGACCACGGCCTCAACGAGGAGGCGCTCCGACTGCTGGAAAATCCGCCCACCGGCGATTCGGCGGATTACAGTCGGGACGTCGTCCGGCTCCTCTTCGCCCTCGGGCGCTACCGGGATGCCGCCGAAACCTGCATCGAGGCCATTTCCCAGGAGGGTCCCGGCTCCTGGGCCGTCGGTTTTTTCGGAAATTTCGGGGAGAAGGAGGAGACGGCGCTCATCGCCCTGGACACCCTCGAGGGCCGCGAGGAGCCGGTGTACAGCCGAGTACGCCTGGTCCTCGCCCTCTCGCCCTGGGCCCTGGTCACCGAGGAGGACGGTCCCGGACCGCTGCCCCACCCCTGGCGCGAAGAGAGGCCGACGCCGGTACTGGACGAGCGCGCCCGTCGGGTCGTCGAGGACGAAATCCGCTCCATGACCGCCTTCTTCACCGAGAACGCCGACATCACCCCCTGGCTCGTCGGCGCCGGCGGAATCCTCCCCCTCGAGCTGGTGAACGCCCTGGGACAGGCCGGACTGCCGGAGATGGCGCTCGAAGCCGCCCTGCGGCTGGCCGGGCTGCAGGGCCTGACCGACGCCGCCCGGGGGGCGCTCGCATCCGCCGGTCTGTCCCTCGCCTGCGTTTATAACCTGAGCGCTCGAGACTGCGAGCCCGGTGAAATCCTCGCCCTGAACCCCACCGACGGTGAGCTGAAATGGCGGACGGCCCTCTTCCTCCTGCGCGGCGGTCGGCCCGCCGAGGCGGAGGCACTGCTGGGTGAAATTACGGCGGACCGCGGGTACGGCCCCGACGGGGAGGAGCTGCTCGCCGCGCGTATCGAGGCCGCCCTGCGGCTGGACGAGCCGGAACGGGCCTGGGGACTCACCGGGCGGACGCCGGACGACCTCGAAGAGCCGGCCGAACCGGAGCTGCACTACCAGCTGACGCTCCTGCAGCTCGCGCACCTGGCGGAGACGCTGAACGCAGACCCGTCCTTCGACCCGGGTCCGGTCGTAAATCGGGTCCGGCGGTACATCGCGCTGAACGCCGAGGACCCCCGGTCTACGGACCTCCTGCGCCTGGTCCTGGCCTCGGGCTTCGCCGAGAGCCCCGGTGAGAAGGCGACGCTCGCCGACCTGGTGGAAGCTTACCTGGCCGGCTACCGGGGCGATTCGTCCGCAGAGGAACGCCGCCTCCGTGACGCCCTGGCCGGCGGCGGTCCGCTGGGCGACGAGGCGGCCGTCCAACTGGCCGACCTCCTGGCCGGGGAGGGGGATTACACCTCAGCCCGCGACGTACTCGCGGACGTCATCACCACCGGCACCGAAGGCACGGGCGACCGAGCGCTGGCCCTGGCGGCCTGGCTCGACGCCGATTTTCTCGAAAACGCCGAGGGCGCCGTCGCCGACCTGACGGGCTTGATGAGCGGCTACCCCGGGTCGGTACTGCTGGAGTACGCCCGCCGCGGCCTGGCCGCCCTGGACCGATGACCGCACACCGCGACGCATCGCAGCGACGCCTCGGAGAGATTTACCGGGATTGCGCCCTGTGTCCCAGAGCGTGCGGGGTGGACCGGACGGCTGGGGAAAAGGGGTCCTGCGGTGTGGGGCCGGTGCCGCGGGTCACCTCCGCCGGTCCCCACTTCGGGGAGGAGCCGGAGTTGGTCGGGCGCGGCGGCTCGGGGACAATCTTCTTCGGCGGCTGTAACCTCCATTGCCTCTTCTGCCAGAACGCCGACATCAGCCAGCGGGCGGCGGGGAAACCCGCGGGAGCCGAGGAGCTGGCCCGGCTGATGCTCACCCTGGAACGAAACGGCTGCGAGAACGTCAATCTCGTGACACCGACGCACATCGCCCCCCCGCTGGCCGAGGCGGTGAGGCTCGCCCGAGAAATGGGCCTGCGGGTGCCGCTGGTGTGGAACTGCGGGGGGTACGAGAGCCGGGAGGTCGTCGAGCTGCTGGACGGCCTGGTGGATATCTACATGCCCGACTTCAAATACGGCCCCGAGGCCCCCGCCGGTGAGCTTTCGGAAGCGCCGGACTACTTCGAGAAATGCGTCGGGATTTTTCGGGAAATGCACCGGCAGGTGGGAATTCTGGAAACCGACGAACGCGGAGTCGCCCGGAAGGGGCTGTTAATCCGCCACCTGGTCCTCCCGGCCTGCCTGGCCGACTCCCGGGGCGTCCTGCGGTTCATCGCGGAGCTGTCCCCGGAGAGTTACGTCAACATCATGGACCAGTACCGCCCGTGCCACCGGGCGGGGGAGTACGGGGACCTGAACCGGCGACTCACGCCCGGCGAGATGGAGGACATCAGAAGTTTCGCGCGGGGGTTGGGGCTCCACCGCGGATTTCAAGCCTAGGCCGGTGGATGGGAAAAGGAGGCGCCGCGGCCTCTCACGTTTTTTTATCCTCCCCAGTTTTTTTACAAAAGGGAGGCCCCTCGGCCTCCCGCTTCTTTACGCCTACCCGGTATCTTCTCCTCCAAAAAGGGAGGCCCCTCGGCCTCCCTCGATTTAACAAAGCCGACGGGTCACTGCGAGAAGATGCTCTTCAGGCCGCCCCAAGTGACGGTCTCTATAGCCGCTACGTTGTCGGTGAGGTAGTACATCATGTTCTTGAACATGTTGACCGTTTCGGGTGTCTGGGACAGGCGCCACCACTCGGCGGCGTCCCGGTTTCCGTTCCAGTAGACCACGATGCCGCCCCGGGGCGGTACGACCTCCGTGACGAGGATTTTCGCGGGCCCGACGTTGTGGTCATCGACGAGGGTGACGGCCACCGCGTATGTCTGCGGTAAATTCGGCTCGGCCAGGTCGTGGTCGGTGGTGTAGTCCAGCAAATCGTAGATGCCATCATAATAGCCGGCATCGCCATCCATTACCCAATTGTTCGATTGGGTGACGGCGAGCTGTTCGCAGTAGGGGCAGTCGCCGTAGACGGTCGAGCCGACCAGGTCGGCCATGAGCGGGTCGTTGGGGCTGCCCAGCGAATCCTCGCCGGTCACCACGAGGAAGTTACCCTCGCTGACCCACTGCTTCATGACCTTGTACTCGTCCTGGCTGATGGCCCGGTTGTCGTTGTACCAGAGGATGATGTCGTAATCCATGAGGAATTTTAAGTCCGCCGATTTATTCATTATCCAGTTGTTGTGCCAGTGCTCGAAAGTGACGCCCATGTTGGTGAGCACCTGCTCCACGCTGTCCAGATTGCGGTAAGAGTCGGGCAGGCCGTAATCGGCGGAAGAGTCGTCCAAAAGCAGCAGGTTATAGGCCGAGCCCCCGAGGACCATCGCGAAACAAAGAACGATTGTGGTAAGTTTCATCTTTCATCCCCCCGTTCAGAGGTTACTTTTTGTTGAAAAAGCAAATTTTAACCGAAACCTGACACTCCGGAGAAGTTGCAGACCACCGTGTCACGGTGTAAACATTCCCTTTACCCCGCCCCAACTCATCTCCTGGACGGGCGCCAGGGCGAATAGGTAATCCATCATGTTGCGGAACATGTTGACCGTCTCGGGTGACTGGGTGAAGCGCCACCACTCGATGGAATCCCAGTTGCCGTTCCAGTAGACGATTATGCCGCCGTTGCCGACGTTTTCGGTGAGGAGGATTTTCGCCGGTCCTAAGACGTGGCCGGTGCACGCGGTGGCGATTTTCCGCGTTCCGGGCACCGGCTGGGCCCAGTCGTGGTCCGAACCATCGACGAGGATGTCGTAGCTGGTTCCGGCATCATAATCGCCCCAATCCCCGCGCATGATAAAGTTGTTATCGTCGCCGACGGTGAAGGAATCGCAGAAGGGGTAGTCGCCGCATGTCGAAGAGCCCACCAGTTGGGCCATGAGGACGTCGTTGGGGTTTCCCAGGGAATCGTACCCGGTGACGATGAGGAAGTTGCCCTCCTCGACCCAGGCGCTGACCGCGTCGTACTCGGACTGGTCGATGGCCCGGTTGTCGTTGTACCAAATCATGATGTGGTAGTTGTTCAGGAAATCGAGGTCGGCGGTGAGAACCGGAAAACGGATTCGGTCGTTCCATTCGTGGTGATAATCAATGCCCAGGGCATCGAGGATGCCTTCCACCCGGTCCAGATTGACGTAGTTGTGATAGGGTTCGTCCACGTCCCAATTGTTGTCGTCCACGAGCAGGACTTCCTTCGCTCCCGCCATGGTGAAACCGAAAAAGAGTAACGTTATAAACAATCTTTTCATAACCCGCCCCCTTTCCCTCGGCCACCGACGGTCGTTTTCGCCATCAAAGCGTCGGGGCGCCTCACGAAATCTGGTTTATCCCTCCAAGCCAACCTGAATATAGCACCAGAGTTCCTCTGCGTCAACAAAATGTGCGTCTTGACTAAACCCGCAATGCCAGGCAAAATCCCAACAGATGTATTATACGCGGTCCTTCCAGGTCAGATGCCCCGCCAAGGTCAACCTCGGCCTCGCCGTCCTCGGCCGGCGCGACGACGGTTACCATGAAGTGGAAACGATTCTGGCGGCCATCAGTCTGGGAGACAACCTGACCGTTCAGCGGGCGGACCGGCTCTCGCTCGCGGTTCACGGTCAGCCCGGCATCCCGACCGACCGGCGCAACCTGGCGTGGCGGGCCGCCGAGGCCTTCGCCGCGGCCGCCGGAACCCCGCCGGGCGCGCACATCGAGATATCCAAGCACATCCCCCCGGGAAGCGGTCTGGGCGGCGGCTCCAGCGACGCCGCGGGGACCCTGGCGGCCCTGAATCGGCTCCACGGCGACCCCCTCGACCGGGAGCGGCTGCACGGGCTGGCCGCCGGGTTGGGGACCGACGTGCCGTTTTTTCTGGAGGGAGGAATCGCGCTGGCCGAGGGGCGCGGCGAGCGGCTGACCCGGCTCGCGCAGAAGAAAATCCACATCGTTCTGGCCTTCCCCCAGGCCGCCGTTTCTACGGCCTGGGCCTACAAACAGCTCACGGAGGAGGATTTCGCCAAACTTCCCCGGAAGGAAATCGAGGGCTGGCTTTCGGGGGGAACCGTGCCGTCGGAGCTGCCGAACGCCTTCGCCGCGAAAATCGTCCGTTTCTTCCACGAAATCGGGCGTATCCTGGACGTCCTCCGCGCCAGCGGCCTGAAACCGGTCAGCCTGTCGGGCTCCGGGGCCTGTTGTTTCGGCGTCGCCCGGGATGAAAAAGAGGCTTTTCAGCTCACCCGCGAGCTTGAATCGAGTGGAATAGCCTCGATTCCGACGGAAGTTATTGACAAAGGTGTCTCAATGGTCGAAAATGAAATAGCCTGAAGCTTTGTCACCCCTGAGGAGGCAAATTGTGGAAATCACCGAGGTACGGGTCAGCCTGCGCGATGAGGAAAAGCTAAAGGCTTACGCCTCCATCGTATTCGACAACTGTTTCATCGTCAAAGACCTGCGCGTCATCGACGGCAACGACCGTCTCTGGGTGGCCATGCCGAACAAGAAGCGCCGCGACGGGACGCGCCGCGACGTCTGCCACCCCCTGAACGCCGAGACGCGGTCTAAAATCGAGGAAGCGGTTCTGGCGAAATACGACGAGCTCATGCGGTCGGGCCTCTACGACAGCTCCCCCGAAACCGGAGATGCCGAGGACGCCCACGAGGAGCCCGAAGAGAGCGAAGCATAGCCTCCGCGTTCACACAAATAGAAAAGCAAGACGGCGGTCGTCCGACGCACCAGCCCCCCACCTACGTCGGGGAAGCGGTGAACTGCAGGAGCCCTGGGGCGTCGACAAGCGGTAAGTCAACGGCCTTTGGAGCCGTCATCGTAGGTTCGAATCCTACCGCCCCAGCCAGGGGATTGGAAAAACCGTGCCGAACGGCTTTTTCCATGTAAACAGCCTCCCGACCATACTAAAAAAACCGGGGCCGTTGACCCCGGTTTATCAATCGAGCACGTTATCCGGATTATCCGACACCGCCCGGAATACCGCCCCGAAAAATGCTCAGGGGAAACGGGCCAGGACGACGCCGGTCTGGGCGTCCACCACGAACTCGGTGAAGGCGGCCTCGTCGTCGGGATTCATCCGCACGACGAGTCGTTGGAAAACCCGGTAGGTGACGTTGTTCAGCCAGGGGTCGCCCAAATTCTCCGGGTCGCCCTGGTGGACGAGGAAAACGCGGGAAAGCTCCCACCGCTCCTTTTCCTTGTCGCCCCGGTCGTCGAAGACCGTCGCGGCCTCGACGGCGGCGGGGGAATCCACGGCGGGACGGCCCAGGTCCAACCGCGCCGAACCCAGGGGCCAGCCCGTGAAATCGTCGGGGGGCGAATCCGGGGGGGACCCCTCCTGAACCGCCGGTTGGGCTCCCGTGCTGAGCGCCACGGAGAGAATCCGCTTCAGGACGTTGGAGTAAAAGGCGACCACCCATTCCCGGCTGCGGCCTCCCGCGGACTGGTCGCCGGAGGCGGCGGCGTAGGCGATTGCGTCGTGGGACCAGCCGCGTCCGAGCGGTTCGGCCAGTTCGAGCGCCTCCAGGGCGCTCCAGTCTTCCTTCGCGTAGAGCTCGGTCAGCCCGCCGGTCGCCCGCTCGAAGAACCGATGGGTTCCATCGTTCCACGCCAGCTCGCCCGCAGTTCCGTCCGAAACCAGCTTGACCTCCGCCGTGTCCTCCCGCACGCCGGTCACCTCGAGGAGGCTGCCCGGCGGCAGCGGACTCTCACCGGTGGAGGTTTTCAGCATGGCGGAGATGCCCGGCTTGAGCTGAACCACGTCGCCGACACGGGGCGGCTGGAGGTGTGGGAGCGGTGCGGTGCGCTGGCACTGGAATATCTCTCCGAAAACGACCAACAGGAGAAAGCCGACACCGACGATACCCACGATGGACCACAGCAGTATCCTTTGACTCCGACTCGCCATCGTCACACCGGCCTTTTTACTTAACCGTAACCCGGGACTTTTTATATCCGTACATATATTACTCCAGATGAGCGGGCAAGGCAAGTTGTAAAGAAAAGGGAACTTATCCATCTTCCGAGTCCGCGGCGCGGAACAAAGCGATTCGTCGCATCGTATAATTTATAATTGGAATGTAAACGCGTACTCAACACGTGCCGCGGGACTTGCGCCCAAGACCCGCGGGGGAGGTGCATCCGTGCGGTACACACTCTTTCTGGCCCTTCTCACCATTTTTCTCGTACAGCCCGGATGCGCCGGAGAGGATACACCGTCGGTCGAGCTGGCGCTGAGCGACACCGACTCCGCGGCGGTCGAGTCCAACGACGCGCGCATCACCACCGAGCGCGGCAACGCAATCACCGAGGCCACCCGAATCGCCGCGCCCTCCGTCGTCACCATCTCGACCATCACCCGCGTCACCGAGCGCGTGTACGACCCGTGGAGCAGCCCATTTTTCAGCGACCCCTTCTTCGAGGAATTCTTCGGGCGCGGTCCGGGGTCCTCCCATTCCGGGGAACCCTCCTACCGTGAGCGTGAAATCCCCGGCATGGGCTCCGGCTTCATCATCTCACCCGAAGGATACGTCCTCACCGCGGAGCACGTGGTCCACTCCGCCGACGAAATCGAAATCACCCTCTCCGACGGGCGGAGCTTCCCCGGCGAGGTCGTGGGGCGCGACCCGTACACCGACACCGCCGTGGTCCGCATCAACGGCGGCGAAGACCTGCCCGTCGCCGTCCTGGGCGACTCGGACCACCTGGAGGTCGGCCAGTGGGCCATCGCCATCGGCAATCCCTTCGGCTTCATCGTGAAGGACCCCCAGCCGACGGTGACCGTGGGCGTGGTGAGCGCCACGAACCGCACCATGCGCTTCCAGCTCGCCACCGGTGAGGTGCGAATCTACGAGGGCCTCATCCAGACCGACGCCGCCATCAACCCGGGCAACTCCGGCGGCGCCCTGGTCAACTCCCTCGGCGAGGTAATCGGCATCAACTCCTCGATTCTGTCCACCTCGGGGGGCAACCAGGGAATAGGCTTCGCCATCCCCATCAACGCCGCCCGCGAGGTGGCCCAGGAAATCATCCGCTACGGCGGCGTCCGCCGGTCCTACATCGGCTTCTACCTCCAGGATGTGACCCCCAGCATCGCCCAGGCGATGGGGCTCCGCTCCACGGACGGCGCCCTCGTCACCCAGGTGGACAAGGGTTCCCCGGCGGCGGAGGCGGGCCTGGAGCCCGGAGACATCATCCTTACGTACAACACCGAGCCCATCGCCGGAGTGGATGGGTTCAACGAGCAGTTCCAGCGGAGCGCACCGGGGGACGACGTGGTCCTGGTCGTTCAGCGCGAGGGTCGGCAGTACCGCGTGGCCCTGGTCATCGCCGAGCGGGACGAGGAGACCTAGCGCTACAAGCCGGGATTCGAAAAAAGAAGGCGGGCCGTGCGTCCCGCCTTTTTCACATCTTTCAGCGAGCCTACTTCTCCTTGGCCCCCATCGTCTTGTGTGGTAGGATAGGGGTGAGTCGTTTACAAAAGCCCGCCATGATACCCCGGTATGAAGTCCCCGAAATCCGGAAGATTTTCTCCGACGAGGGCCGGTTCGACACCTGGCTGGAGGTTGAGCTGGCGGCGGCGGAGGCCATGGCCGAGCTGGGGCTCGTCCCGGCGGATGCCGTCCGCGCCTGCCGGGATAGGGCCCACATAGACCCCGAGCGAATCGCGCAAATCGAGGAAACCACCCGCCACGACGTCATCGCCTTCCTGGAGCATTTAGAGGAAAATATAGGTCCCGAGGCCCGGCACCTGCACCTGGGGATGACTTCCTCCGACGTGCTGGATACGGCCCTGGCCCTCCAAATCGGCCGCGCGCACCGCGTGCTCCTGGACGACCTGGAACAGCTCCTCGCGACGTTGCGCGAACAGGCCCTCAGGTACAAAGACACAATCTGCATCGGCCGCAGCCACGGCGTTCACGCCGAGCCTACCACCTTCGGCCTCAAGCTCGCCGTGTCCTACGCCCAGTTCAAGCGGGACCACGAGCGGCTCTGTGCCACGGCCGAGGGCCTGCGCGTCGGCCAGCTCTCCGGGGCGGTCGGCACCTATTCCTCGCTCTCGCCGGAAATCGAGGAACGCGCGTGCGCCAAGCTGGGCCTCAAGCCGGCGCCGATTTCCACCCAGATTCTGCAGCGGGACCGCCACGCGGCCTACCTCGCGGCCCTGGCGATTCTGGGGGCCGATTTGGAGCGCCTGGCCCTCGAAATCCGCCACCTGCAGAGAACCGAGGTCGCCGAGGCCTTCGAGCCGTTCACCAAGGGTCAGAAGGGCTCCTCGGCCATGCCCCACAAGCGGAACCCCATCGTCACCGAGCGCGTCTGCGGCATGGCGCGCCTCTTGCGCTCCAACGCCCACGCCGCCCTGGAGAACGTCGCCCTCTGGCACGAGCGGGACATCAGCCACTCCTCCGTGGAGCGGGTCATCATCCCCGACGGCTTCCATCTGGCGGTGTACATGCTCCGGAAGATGCTCTTCGTCGTGCGGGGCCTGGTGGTGGACGAGACGCGCATGGCGGAGAACCTCGCCCTCACCGGCGGGCTCACGGCCAGCTCCGGCCTTCTGGTCGAGCTGATTCGGGCCGGCCTCGAACGCAAGGCGGCCTACGAGCTCGTCCAGAAGCACGCCCTGGCCGCCTGGGAGGGAAAGGTCGATTTCAGGAGCGCCGTCGAGGAGGACCCCGTAATCGCCGGGCACCTCGACCGACAGACCGTCGAGCGCTGCTTCGCCCAAAAACCGAGATTTCTTGACGTGACTTACCGCCGTCTGGGTATAATAGGGGACTGACCGGCCCGCTCATCAGATTCCGGGAGGGGACCACCATGGCCGAAGAGCGCGTTCTGTACGAGGGCAAGGCGAAAATTACCTACGCCACCGAAGACCCCAACGTCGTGCGCCTTTTCTACAAGGACTCGGCCACCGCCTTCGACGGCAAAAAGAAGGGCACCATCAAGGACAAGGGGCCCATCAACAACGCCATAACCGAGGTGTTCTTCAAGCTCCTGGAAGGGGCCGGCATCGCCACCCACTACATCGACCGACCGTCGGACCGCGACATGCGCGTCAAAACGCTGCGCATGATACCCCTGGAGGTCGTGGTGCGCAACGTGACCGCGGGCTCGCTCTCGAAGAGGATGGGCGTCCCCGAGGGCACCGCCCTCTCCAGCACCATCCTCGAGTACTACTACAAGGACGACTCCCTGGGCGACCCGTTGCTGTGCGAGACGCACATCCACGCGCTCGAAATCTGCTCCAAGGACGACCTGGCGAAAATCTCCAAGACGGCGTTCAGGGTCAACGAGGTGCTCACCCCCTTCCTCGCCCAGCGGAGCATCAAGCTCATCGACTTCAAACTCGAGTTCGGCTACGACTCCGAGGGCGAAATCATCCTGGGGGACGAAATCAGCCCCGACTCCTGCCGTTTCTGGGACGCCAAGACCAACGAGAGGATGGACAAGGACCGTTTCCGGCGGGACCTGGGGCAGGTGGAGGAGTTTTACGCCGAGCTCCTGAAGCGGATAACCTCCTGAGAACGGATACGGTTGGGGCGCCGTGGGGCGCCCTTTTTTATTGACGTAACCGTAAAAAGATTCTTTTAATCAAAAAACTCAGGCTTCCCGGAGGGTCAGGGCCTCGTCCAGGAGGCGCTCGAACTCGTCCAGGCTCGGCACCACCGCCATCCGGCGGCGCAGCTCCACCGCTCCCTCCACCCCGCGCAGGTAGTGCAGGGCGAAGCGCCGCACCTTGAACATCGCCGACTTCTCACCGTAGAATTCGGCGAGCAGAAAACCGTGCCTGCGCGTCCACTCGACCCGCTCCGGCCAGTCCGCCCCGGACCGAACCTTCTCCCCTCCCAGCGCCTGCGCCATGCGCCGCGCCTGCCAGGGCTCGCCTATGAGCGCCCGCCCCGCCATCACCGCCCGGCATCCCGTGGATTCCAGCATACGAAGCGCGTCCTCGGGTGTTTTCACGTCGCCGTTGCCGATGACGGGACAGCGCACCGAACCTACGAGTTCGGCGATGGCCGACCAGTCGGAACGGCCGGAGAAACCGTCCTCCCGCGTGCGGGGGTGGAGCGTGAGGGCGGTGATTCCCATTCCGTCCAGCTCCGTCGCCAGGCGGAGAAAAATTCTCGGGTCGGAGGCGAAACCCAGGCGCAGCTTGGCGGTGACCGGCAGAGCCGTGGATTCCAGCGTCGCCGACGCGAGTTCCAGGGCCAGCGGTACATCGCGCATGAGCGCCACCCCGTTCCCCGACCGCACGACCTTCTGCGCCGGGCAGCCGAAGTTCAGGTCGACGGCGTCGTAGCCGCAGAGCTCGACGAACCGGGCGGAGTAGGCGAAGGCCTCGGGGTGATGGCCGAAGAGCTGGCAGACCACCGGCACGCCCAGGTCGGGGTACAGGCGGGGGAGGGGGCGGGGCGGGTCATCCGGCCGCCCGGGCTCCGGGGTCAGCATGGCCCGCGTCTTGCGGCCGCCGCGCTGGAGCCCGTCGGCGGTGGTCATCTCCGTCCAGAAGGCGCTTATGCCCTCCCCGGCGAGGAGACGGTACCAGGGCACGTTGCTGGTGCCGGCCAGGGGGGCGGAGACCAATCCTCCGGCTATTCGCTCCCGAAAATTTTTAATGAGGTCCGGTCTGGACATGGGCTTCAAAGGAAGGGCAAGGTCCGGGCCCCTTGCCTGTTCAGCACACAGGAATGAATCCGCCTACGCACCTGCGAGCCAGCGGATGCAACGCCCCAGAAACGCCAGCGCCTCGGTCTCGGAGGAGATGTTCTCCCAGGCGAAGGAGAGGAAGACCGAGCGGTGGTTCCCGCTCTCTGCGGCCACGGCGCAGACGTCGCCGCGGCTGCGGTTGGTGAAGATGACCCGCGCCCCGGCGGAGGCGGTGAAGCCGTCGCTCCAGTTCCCCACGATTTGCCTGTCGCCGAAGAGGGACAGGGAGAGTCCGGCGTTCAGTTCCTCTTCCGGCTCGGCGATGGCGACGATGGTCTTGGCGTCGGCGCGCCAGTCCTTGACCCCCAACGCCTCCTCCAGGGAGCCCGGCGAGGCCGCCCCGCTCCGGGAAACCTGGCCCAGGTAATTCTGGCTGATGAGGAGGAGCCGGCCGCCGTCGTCCAGATACCGCCGCAGCGCCCGGCGGTCGCTCTCGCTCAGGCAGACCTTCAGGGCGTCCAGCCCGGTGAAGTAGATGACCAGCCGGTAGGGCTCCAGCTCGGCGTAGGTCGGGCCGCTGGCGTTGTGGGTAACCACCCGGATGTCGTAACCCACCCCGAGCGCGTCCAGCGCCCGCGTGTACCGCTCGTGGACATCCACCCCGTAGGGGTTGCCGTTGTTCACGCCGTCGTCGTCGTCCACCAGGAGCACCGGCCCGATGTCCAGCCCCGAGAGGTCCGGCGGACCCTCGACCTCGACGTTCTCGACGAAGACCGGCGTCTCGACCGGTTCGGTCCTGGCGGAAATTTCCAGCACGGCCCGGAGCGGGTCGCGGGCCAGGTAGGCCTTGTACGCCCCGGCGTCGGCCGCGGGATAGACCAGGAAGACGACGTCCGCGCCGGATTGGTAAAAATTCCCCCCGGTGACGTGCCCCACGGGACCGCCCAGCCGTCCCCCGCTGTCGAGGTGCGCCCCGCGCACGATGAGCCCCAGGCTGGCCTCCCCGGCGGTCAGCGAATCGGACACCTGCACGGTGCACTCGGAGTCCAGGTAGAGCACGACGTATGTCACGTCCTCCTGGGCGTAGCACCGGACGTTGGTCACGCGCGCCCCGAAGGCCGCGGCCGCCAGCGCGAGAAAGATGAAAAAGGCTCTTTTCACCGGCCCCCCTTTTACCGCCATTCTAGCAGAATCGACCGGGACCCGCTCAAGCCACGACCCCCAAATCGCCGGGGCCGTAAACCGATTCCAGGCGCCGCCGGAGCAGGGGCCACTTCTCTAACTCCGGGTCGGCCTCGAGCAGGCGCCGGGCCGCCTCCCGGGCCTCCTCGAGCAGCCTCCGGTCGGTGACCAGCGTGGCCAGGGCCGCGTCGGGCAGGCCGTGCTGCCGCGTTCCGAGAAGCTCGCCGGGTCCGCGCAGCTCGAGGTCCAGTTCGGCCAGGCGGAAACCGTCGTCGGTCTCGGTCATCGCCCGCAGGCGCATCTTGCCCGCGTCGGTCAGCCCCCGCCCCGAGAGGAGGTAACAGCGGGCGGCGTGCGGGCTCCGGGCCACCCGGCCCCGGAGCTGGTGCAGCTGCGACAGGCCGAACTGCTGGGCCTCCTCCACCACCATCACCGTGGCGTTGGGCACATCGATTCCCACCTCCACCACCGTGGTGGCGACCAGGACGTCCAGCCCGCCCGCGGCGAAGGCGCGCATCATCCTTTCCTTCCGGGCTGAATCCAGGCGACCGTGGACCAGCCCGAGCCTCAACCCGGACAGGGGGCCGTCCCGGAGCTCGTCGTAGCGCGCGGTGGCGGCGGCAAGGTCCTTCTCCGGGGACTCCTCCACCAGCGGGCAGACGACGAAGGCCTGTCGCCCTTGCTCGGCCTCCTCCCGGATGAAATCGAAGGCCTCCCGAGCGCGCCTCCCCGAAAGCCACCGGGTGTCCACCGGGCGGCGGCCGGGCGGGAGTTCGTCGATGACCGAGGAGTCCAGGTCGCCGTACACGGTGAGCGCCAGGGAGCGGGGGATGGGAGTGGCCGTCATCACCAGGACGTTGGTCGAGGGCGGGCAGAGCCTGCCGCGCTGTGCCACGCCGAAGCGGTGCTGCTCGTCCACCACGGCCAGGCCCAGGCGGGGGAAGACGACCCCCTCCTGGATGAGTGCGGTTGTGCCGACGGCGACTCCGGGCTCGCCGGCGGCCAGGGCCTCGAGCGCCGGTCTCCGGGCGCGGTCCTTCACCCCGCCCGTGACCAGGTGGCAGGGCACGCCGAGTGGTTCGAGAACGCGGCGGAAGGTGCGGTGGTGCTGCCGGGCGAGCACCTCGGTGGGCGCCATCAGCGCCGCCTGCCACCCGGCCTCCACCGCCAGCAGCATCGCCAACAGGGCCACGACCGTCTTCCCCGAACCCACGTCACCCTGGAGTAGACGGTTCATGGGTCTGGAGCGGGCCATGTCGTGGCGGATGCGCTCCAGGACGCGCTTCTGCGACCCGGTTAGCTCGAAGCCCAGCCGGTCGAGGGCGCGGCGGACCAACTCCCCGGCGGCCTCGACCCTGCCACCCTCGGTTTCTTCCAGGCGGAGGCGCTCGCGCAGGACCGCCAGCTGTAAAAGAAACAGGCCGTCGAAGGCCAGGCGCCGCCGGGCCCGCACGGAGGCGTCGAGGTCGGACGGGTAGTGGAGGTGCTCGAACGCCTCGGCCAGCCCCGGCAGCCCCAGGGGCGCCCACGCCTCTTCGGGGGTGTGGTCCCGGAGACCCGGCAGGTATCGCTCCAAAACGCGGCGGACGAGCGTGCGGAGGTAGCGCTGACCGAGCCCCTCCGTCAGGCCGTAGGTGGGCACGATGCGCCCGAAAGCCAGCGGGTCCTCGCCCGCGTCCAGGAACTCGAAATCGGGGTTGACCAGGGCGCCGCCGTCGCGGGGATTGACCTTGCCGAAGGCCACCAGGCGGCGGCCGGGCCGGAGCTTCTCCGCCAGGTACGCCGCGTTGAACCAGGTGAGGACGAGACTCCCCCCTTCCCCGTTCAACAGCGCGCACAGGCGCGATTTCCGCCCCCGGAAACCGCGGATGAGCTCCACGCCGGCGAGCTCGCCGACCACGGTCACCTCCTCCCCCGCCCGCAGCCGGTCCAGCGGGACCAGGCGCGACCGGTCCCGGTAACCGCGGGGCTCGCAGGCGAGCAGGTCGGCCACGGAGACGAGACCGAGCCGCTTCAGGCGTTCGGCTCGGGCGGGACCGACGCCCTTCTCGTAGAGGAGTGGACGCCGGACCAGGTCGTCCACACCCCACCCATCTTCCGGCAGGGGAGTCTCGGGCGGTTTTGCCTGGGGCATAGCTTGCGACGGCAAGCCGTACGCTCGGTTCGGGCACGCCTTTTGCTGGATATATTTACGCCACTCCCGGGTGAATTTACGCAGGCGGTCCGCTCGCCGGTCGGGGGGTAGGGAGTCCAAACCACGGACGAGCTCCCGACAGCGTCTCAGAGCGTCGGAATCGGATTCCAGCTCGTCCAGCCAGCCCATAAGACGCGCTCCCAGCTCCGGCATCCGGTCGGCCAGGGCGTAACCGCTTCGCTCGAGGGCCGCGAGCGGGCGGGCTATGCGGCGGGCGACGCTTTCGGGTTCGGTCTCCACGTTCCCAAGTCTACCAACCCCGGCCGTTCCCGACAAGAAGGGGAGACACCTCCGGGAAATTGACAGTCGGGATTTTTTCCGCTAGATTGTGTGTGGATAGGTACATTTTACGGCTTAAACACTTTTGACGTTTTTTATTTCAGACAAAGGAGCCCGTCAATGAAGAAGTTGCTGTTGGTCCTTATCCTCCTGGCGCTCCCCCCGGCGGCGATGGCCGGTTCCTGGACCGTCATGGTCTGGCTCAACAACCAGAACAGCCTTAAAACCTACGGCTGGGACGACGTCAACGAGATGGAAGACTGCAACTACGGCGCCTACCCCGACGGGGCGGACGTCATCGTCATGGTGGGCTGGGACCCCGACGACCACACCCGGCTCTTCCACATCCAGACCGACCCCGGCGGCTACTCGGGGGGTGACTACGAGGACATCGTCTCCCCGGAAATCACGGGTCACGGCATCTGGTCCGGCGACGAGGCCGACATGGACGACCCGCAGATTTTCGAAAACTTCGTGGAGTGGGTCACCACCAACTATCCCGCCGACAACTTCCTCCTCGACGCCTGGGACCACGGCAGCGGCATCTTTCTGGAGGACGGGACCCGGGACTGGATAGACCGCGGGATGTGCAGCGACCTGAAAATCTGGGAAATCGAGGAGGCCCTGGAGAACGTCGGGGAGTTCATAGACGTCATCGGCTTCGACGTGTGCCTGGGCGGGCAGGTCGAGAACGGCTATCAGTATCTCGACGACGCCGGCATCTGCATCTGCAGCGAGGATTCGGAGCCCGGAGACGGGTGGGATTACCAGGCGTTCAACATCTTCGAGGAGGATTCGAGCGTCACCCCGGAGGAGATTGCCGCCCGAATAGTCAACGATTACCTGGACTTCTACGGCTCCGGCGTGACCCAGGCCGCCCAGAACGTGAAGAGCTGGCCCGCCGACATGGACCAGGATTGGGCGGACCTCTGCCAGTCGCTATTCGACAACTGCTACACCTACCAGGACCGAATCGTCACCGCCCGGAACTCCGCCGATTACTGGAACACGCCGGACGACCGGGACCTGTACCAGTTCGTGGAGGCCCTGGCCGTCGACGGCTCCCTGCCCGGCGACCTGCGCACCAAGGCCACGCAGTTCGCGGGCGACCTCGAGGGCTACATCCTGGCCGGCGGGATGCACAGCGCCACCGACTCCGGCGGCGGGATGTCCATCTACTTCCCCACGAACGGCTCGGACCACCAAAACTGGGCCACCTACACCACGCTGGTAAACTTCTCCGACACGCTGTGGGACGAATTTCTCGAGATGTACGCCGACCCGTACCCCGTGCAGCCGGTGGCCATTGCCTTCGATTCCGTCGTCTACGACGATTCCGTGGGCGGTAACGGCGACGGTAAGCTCGACCCCGGCGAGACGATTGACGCGACCGTGACCCTGAAGAACGAAGGCATAGACGCCGCGACGGGCGTCGCCGCCACCCTCTCCATAGGCGACACATACTTCACCGTCACGGACGCATCCGGCGACTTCGGCTCCATCCCCGCCGGCGGGACCGCCACCGACACGTTCAGATTCAGCATCAGCAGCTTCTGCCCCGACCACTACAACACCTACGCCAACCTGGACGTCACCGCCGACGGCGACTACTCCACCGAGGGCACCTTCGGCATCGTCGTCGGGGTGGGCTTCGAGGACGACGTGGAGTCGGATGGGGAACTCTGGACCCACGGCGGCACCGGTGACCAGTGGCACGTCTCCACGGAGGATGCGCACTCGCCCACCCACTCCTGGAAATGCGGCGACACAGGCTCCGGCACCTACAGCGGAAACCAGAACTCCTGGATAAAGACCTGCCCCATCTTCGTGGACGCCGACCATGACGAGTTGAGCTTCTGGCTCAAATACGAGCTGGAAGAAGACTACGACTTCGTTTACCTCGACGTTGCGGTGAACAGCGGCGCCTGGGTCGAAAAGGACGTCTTCACCGGGGCGAACCTGGACTGGACCTTGAAGAATTACGATTTATCCGCCTACACGGGCAACAACGTCGAGGTGCGGTTCCGTTTCTCCTCCGACAATAATCTTTCCCTAGAGGGCTTCTACTTCGACGACATCAGCGTGGCCGAGCAGACCTCGGACATCGGCTCCGTGACCTTCTCCGGCGAGGCCGTGGACGAGGGAATCCTGCTCTCGTGGAGACCGGACAACCCGGCGGATATCACCGGGGTGAACGTACTCCGAGAGGAAAAAGACGGCTACGTCCGGCTGAACGAGATTCCCATGACCGGCGGACGCTACCTGGACCTCGACATCTCCCCCGGTGCCGTCTACTCGTACAAGCTGGAGGCGCTGGGCGCCGACGGCTCCCGGAGCCTGTTCGGTCCCGTCGAGGTGACCGGCACGGTAGCCGGGGCGCGGGTCACGAGCCTGGAACCGTGCTACCCCTGCCCGGCCGGGGCCTGCACCACGATTCCCTTCACCCTGGCCGCCGACGGTGCGGTGCGGGTCGAGGTCTTCGACCTGGCCGGCCGCCTGGTCCGGACCGTCGCCAGTGGTGAATTCACGGCGGGCCGCCACGAGGTCTCCTGGACGACCGACGGCGTCGCCAACGGCGTGTACCTCGTCCGCCTGACGGGCGGCGGGGCGACGGCGACGCAGAGGCTGGTCGTATCGCGGTAGGCGAGCCACCGACGCGAACGAGGGGGACCCGCGGGTCCCCCTTTTAGACGGCGGCTGTTTTCCCCCACCGACGGAACCGGCGAATTGACACGACGGACGGGCCTTGGTAAGCTAGCGCCTCCCAAGTTCGAATACTAAAAAAACATCCGGGGTGAAAATATGAAAGTCGCTCTCTTCGTGGACGGCGTCAACATGTTCTACGCCCAGAAGAAGCTGGGCTGGCACCTGGACTACAAGCGCATCCTCCACTACTTCGTTCCCGACCCCGAGGACCTGTACAACGCTTTTTACTACACCGGGGTGCAGAACCCAACCGAGGCCAAGGAGGAAAACTTCCTCAACGCCCTGACCATGATGGGCTACACCGTGCGGCGCAAGAAGGTGAAGGTCATCTTCGACCTGGACTCCGGGGAGGAAATTCGCAAGGCCAACCTGGACACCGAGATGGTCGTGGACATGTTCAACACGGTGGAGAACTACCAGCGCGCCATCATCTTCTCCGGCGACTCCGACTTCGAACGGGCGCTGGAGTTGATGCGCACCCGGGGCAAGGAGGTCATCGTCGTCTCGACCCGCGGGATGGTGGCCATCGAGCTCATCAACTCGGCGGACCGCTACTACGACCTGCAGTACCTGCGCGAGGAGTTCGAGAAGCTGCCTGGCACATAGCATTTTTTAAAAACGAGAGGGAGGGCCCGGGAGCCCTCCCTTTTTTATGTAACGTGATGCACCATTAAAAAACAGGGGATTTCGACCCCCTGTCTGTTTCGCAAACCCGCTCGCGGCTCAATTCGGAGGCGCCGGCTTGGACAAATCGACATTCAACACACCCGCCGCTCGGAGCAGAGCCGTCAGGCGCCGTCAGTCCCCTCCACGGGCTCCGGTCCCACGACGGGCGGCCGGCCCGTGTACGGGTCCAGCCCCAGATAGTCCAGCACCTCGCGCAGGGTGAATCCGGGCAGGGCGCATCGGATTCTCGTGGTCGCCTTCCACTTGGGCCCCTCCTGGGTGCGGGCCGCGGCCAGCGCCTCCTCGATGAGCGCGCGCTCGCTTTCGGACAGGTCCGCGAAGGGGTCGTCCAGGGTCTCCGCCTCCGGCTCCTCTCCGGCCAGGGACTCGCCCTCCAGGCCGCGTTTCTCCTCCACCTGCGTCAGCTCGGTGCCCAGAATATCGTAGGCGATGCGCTCGGCGAACTGGAGGTACTCGCCCAGCTTGACCTCCGACACCAGGGGGGCGTCCTCCAGGGGGGGCGGACCGAGCTCTATTCGCTCGTCCAGGAGCGCGGCCAGCTCACCCGGTGCGCGGCGCTCGGCCTCCATCTCCGCCGCCCCGACGTCGCGCTCGGCCGTACGCGGGTCCTGGTAGGCCATCTCTTTCTCGAACTCGAGGGTCCACTCCACGTCGTAGGAGCGGTCCAGCTCGCGGTCGAAAACGGCGTCTACGGCGGGCAGGGAGTCGGAACCGACCTCGGCGCAGTACCCTCGCAGCTTCACCGCCGTGGCGTACCGGAAGCCGTCCTCCATAACCAGGTTGCGGTCGAGCTGGTCCAGCACCATCTCGCCCAGCCCGTCCTCATCGAAGACGTCGCCCCCGGGGTACATGGCGACCAGTTCGTCGAGCACCCGGCAGGCGTCTTCGTGCTTCCCCTGGTCCAGCAGAAGGGTGCTCCAGAGCAGGAGCAGGTCGTCCTTCGTCTCCCCGTCGTTGTAGGTATAGGCGAAGGTGACGAGGGTCAGAGCCTCCTCGAAGTCGCCCTCCTGATAGGCATCCCCGGCCAGGCCCAGCAGGCGCTCCGCCTCGGCGTCGGAGAGGTTCCCGAAGAAGACGGTGGCGGTCACGTCCCCGTAAACGTCCACCGTTTTGACGTTTAAAAGAACGGCCAGCACCGCGGCCCCCACGGTGACGACCACCAGAATCACGGTTATAACGGTGCGTTTTCCGGCCATTTTACGCGCTCTTTGACCCGTCAAGCATGTCGTTGCATAATCTACCAGACCGAAGGGGGAGGGGTCAACTCGCAAAGGACCAGGAATGGACGCCGATGGGCACCGATAACGGACAGCTCTACGTCGAGGTCGCGCTGAACCTGGACCTGCGGCGGACCCTCACCTACGCCCTGCCGCCGGGGACGCATGTCGAGCCGGGCGCCCGGGTCCACGTTCCGCTCCGCGGCGCGACCGCCCTGGGCTTCGTCCTGGAAGTAATCGACCGGCCGCCCGCGGGAATGGTTCCCGCCTCTATTCAGCCGATTAAAAGCGTGCTGGACGAGCGGCCGCTCTTCGACTCGAAGCGGCTCACCCTGGGCCGCTGGCTGGCCGAGTACTACGCGGAGCCGCCGGGCGTCACGCTGGACGCCATGCTCCCCGTCGTCTCCCGCACGCGCCGGATGTACGGCCCGGGGCCGGCGGGGCCTCCACTGGACCTGGGCGGGACCGTGGCCGAGATTTTTAAAAAACTCGAAGGCGGCCCGGTCAACAAGCGGAAGCTGCTCCACGGCCTGGGGAAAGGCGCGGGGACAACGCTGGACCGACTGGTCGCCGAGGGCCACCTGCGCACCTGGGAGGAGCCGGCGGCGCCGCCGGTCACCGCCAAGGAGGGCCTCGCCGTCCGGCTGACCGCCGAGCCGCCGGAGCTGGGGGAATTTTCGAAGAAGTCGCCCGCCGGGGCCCGCGCCCTGGCGTACCTCGTCAGCCACACCGCGGGCCGCGACGCCGTCTGGGCCGCCGACGTCTGCCGCTCGGCCGAGGTGGGCTACTCCACCCTCCACGCCCTGGAGCGGAAAAAACTGGTGGAGCTGTTCCCCGTTGACCGGCTGGACGTGGGGGACCCCGCCCCGCCGCCGCGCCATCGGCTTACCGCCGAGCAGGACCGGGCCCTGAAAAAAATCTCCGCCGCGCTGGGCGGTTACGGCGCCTTCCTCCTCGACGGGGTAACCGGCTCCGGGAAGACGGAAGTCTATCTCCGGGCGACGGAGGCGTGCCTTGCCACAGACCGGGGCGTCATCATCCTGGTGCCCGAAATCGCCCTGACGGCCCAACTGATGCGCCTCTTCCGTCAGTGGTTCGGGGACGCGGTCGCGCTGCTGCACTCGCGGCAGGGGTTCGCCCAGCGCCGCTCGGAATGGCTGCGCCTCTATGAGGGGAAGGCCGGGGTGGCCCTGGGGCCGCGCTCCGCCGTCTTCGCCCCGGTGAGGAACCTCGGCCTGGTGGTGATGGACGAGGAGCACGAGGACGCCTACAAGCAGCAGGAGCAGCCCCGGTACCACGCCCGGGAGGTCGCGGCCAAGCGCTGCCGGCTCGAGGGGGCGACACTGGTCCTGGGCAGCGCCACTCCCAGCGTCTGGACGGCGCGGCTGGCCCAGGAGGGGAGAATCGAGCGGCTCCGGCTGACGGAGCGGGTGGACGGGGCGAGCTTCCCCACGGTCCAACTGGTGGACATGCGCGGCCGGTCCCGCGAGGTGCTCGTGCCGACCGAGCTCGCGGAGGCGCTCAACCACGAAATCGGTAAGGGCCGCCAGGCGATAATCCTGCTCAACCGCCGGGGCTTCGCCACCCAGGTCCGGTGCGAGGCCTGCGGCTACATTCCGCTCTGTCCGGGCTGCGGAATACCATTGGTGCTCCACGAGCCGGGCGGTGAGCTGCGCTGCCACCACTGCGGGTATCGGGAGAAAAGGCCGAAGGCGTGCCCCTCCTGCGGCGACCCGGACGCCCTGGGCTCCTTCGGCGCGGGGACCCAGCGGGTGGAGCAGGAGCTGGCGCGGCAGCTGCCCTTCGCCCGGGTGGTCCGGCTGGACACGGACGCCGCGACCGGGGCCGCGGGCCACGAGAAGGTGCTCTCCCGCTTCGCCTCCGGCCAGGCCGACATCCTGCTGGGCACGCAGATGGTGGCCAAGGGGCTGCACTTCCCGAAAGTGACGCTGGTGGGCGTCCTGCGGGCCGACGCCGGGCTGTCCGTCCCCGATTTCCGCGCCGCCGAGCGGACCTTCGACCTGCTGTCCCAGGTCATCGGCCGCTCCGGTCGGGGGGTGTGGCCGGGGAGGGCGATTCTGGCCGCCCACGCGCCCGAGCACTACGCCGTGCGGGCCGCGGTCCTGGGCGATTATGACCTCTTCCTCACCGAAGAGCTGAAGCAGCGCCGCATCGGCAACTGGCCCCCATACGTCCGTCTGGCCTCGCTGGTTTTTTCGGCGGAGAAGCCGGACGCCGCGCTGACGGCGGCGGAGAAGACGAAGCACGCCGTTCTCGCCGCCTTCAAGGAGGGAGGCTACGACGAGCGGACGGTGCAGCTCCTCGGCCCGGCCCCGGCGCCGTTGCAGCGGCTGGCGGGCAAGTGGCGGTTCCAGATGCTGGTCAAGGCCTCGAGCGGGGCGGCGCTCACTCTGGGGGTGGAGACGGCCCTGCGGACGGGCGTCGGCACGGTGCGGCTGACCGCGGACGTGGACCCGGTGTCCCTGATGTAGCGCCTTGACCGGCAACCGGCCCGCCGGTATACTTGAGGAAAATTCTTACCGACGAGGAGCCCCATGGAGCGTCCGGGCCACCGACTGCGCCACCGGCCGGCGAAGATATTCGGCGAAAGCGGCCTGACCCTCATCGAGCTGATGATAGTCCTGGCCATCATCGCCATTCTCATCGCCATCGCCGTGCCGAACATCGTCGACTACATCTCCGACGCCAACCGCACCGCCTGCATCACCAACCAGTCGAACCTCGAGGTGGAAATCGCGCGGTACAAGTCCACCCACCCCGGCGCCCGCGTCGGCCCGGCCGGGGCGCGGCTCTCCGACCCCAACGCCCACCCCAACGCCCAGGAGCTGATGGCCAACTCGGCCAACCCGGAGAACATCCGCCGGATGCTCACCTGCCCCGAGGTCGGCGAGGACGGCTCGGCCCCCGGCTACCACTACGCCTACACCGACGACCTGGGGCACATCGAGTGCGCCGTGGACAACGCGGGGCTGGTGCGCGCCGAGGGCGCCGACTTCAACCACGACCGCTTCAACGTCGGGGAAGAGTAATCCCTGCCCGTTCCGTCAGCTCCCCCATGTCCCGGTTGTGAGCGAGGAGCGCGGGCATCCCGCGCGGCCCCCGGCCCCGGCGGAACGGAATCCGGGGCTCCATTAGCAATTCGTGATATTGGGGACTATACTTCTCGCGAAACGTCCCGGTGAAAAACCCGGAAGGAGCTGATTTAGAGGGGTGAGCCCACCGGCCGCTCCCGGCTCCGGGCCCACTCCGACAAAAACCGCCGCGCCGTGGCAGAAAGCCGCGGAACGCGGACAATCGAGGAGTAATCATGAGAACCTTCGTCGCGTTACTGCTGGTCTTCGCCGCCGCGGCCCTGGCCATCACCGAGCCCCCGCTCTGGTTTTACGAGATGCAGCGGGCCGAGGTCCAGGCGCCCCGGGTCGGCCCCGCGCCGCCCGGAACCGACGAGTACAACATCGGAGACCACATCCAGCTCTGGAAGTGGAACCTCGCCGGCTACCCCACGCAGGACCTCGTGGACTGCACAATCCGCGGAAAAAGCGACCACGGCTACGTCGTGGTGGACGACACGGTCTGGCCGGGCCAGATAAACCAGGCCGACGTCGACCAGATTCTCGAGAACTGGGAGAACTCCTCGGACGGGCCCCGCCCCGACGACGGCATCTACGACATCGACACCACCACCTTCGGGCCGTGCCCCGACGAAATCGACGGGGACCCGCGCGTGTTCTTGTTCTATTACGACTTCGACATCTCCGCCGACGGCTTCTTCATGTTCTACGACGAGTACCCCGACGGCGAGTACGAGTGGCGCTCCAACGAACGGGAAATCGTCTACCTGAACAGCTCGGGCAGCGACCCCGGCGGGACGTACATGATTGCCGTCGCCGCCCACGAGTTCCAGCACATGCTCCACTGGTACCAGGACGACGACGAGGACCTCTGGGTCAACGAAGGCTGCTCAGAGCTGGCCATGTTCCTCTTCGGGCATCCCGACAGCATCAGCGGCTTCAACGGCCACTCGGACAACGACCTGACGGCCTGGAACGGCGACTGGGCCGATTACATCAAGACCTACCTCTGGACGCTCTACCTCTACGAGCACTACGGCGAGGGCTCCGCCGACCCGACGGACCTCATCTGGGAACTGGTCCACGAGCAGGCCAACTCCATCACCGGGGTGAACTACGCCCTGGACACCGTGGACGCCGGGACAACCTTCGAGGAAATCCTGCCCGACTGGGTCGCCGCGAACTTCCTCGACCTGGCCGACGAGGACCTCTTCGACGGGCGCTACAGCTATTTCGGCGAGGACCTGCCGCTCTTCACCCCCGCCTCCATCCACAACCAGTACCCCGCCTCGGGCTCCAACAGCCTCTCGCGCTACGCCGGGGAGTACGTGCTCTTCGTGGAACCCGGTCGCGGCGGGGAGATGACCGAGTGGCTCTACGGGACGTTTGACGGCCATGTCGCCTCCGACTTCACCGTGGACGTCCTGCGCATCAGCTCCGATGACGAGGCGGACACCGAGGTCGTGCGGCTGGACCTGGATTCGGATAACCGGTCCACCTTCGAGGCTCCGGAATTCCCGTACATCCACGATAAGGTGGTGCTGGCCACGACGAGGCCTACCTTGGCGGGACCCGGAACCTACGACTACCAGGCCGACGTCAGCGGGACCGGCGTCGGTGACGCCGAGTTCAGCGCCTCGCGCACCGGGGACGGCGTCCTGGCCGGCTGGAGCGTGTCCGACGCGCGGTCGGTCGTTCTGCTGCGCGGGGAGACCACGGTGGTCCGGCTGGATTCCGCCGAGGGCCGCTACCTCGACCGGGAAGCCCCGGATGCCGTCTGCTCCTACATTCTCGAAGTGACGGACATCGCCGGTCTGAAGATGCGCCTCGGGCCGGTGGAGGTGGGACCCGTCGGGAATGAAAATGCTCGACTCACCCTCAGCACGCCCTACCCCTCGCCCGCCTCCGACCGGGTAACCTTCGACTTCACCGTCCCCGGCGACGGGGAGTCCCATCTCGCCGTTTACGACCTCTCCGGCCGGGAGGTGTTCTCCACGGCGGTGTCGCCGGCGGCGGGCCGCGTGGTGTGGGACGCCTCGGCCACGGCCCCGGGCGTGTATTTGGTAAAACTCGCCGGCGAGGTCGGGACGGTTTTCCGCCGGCTGGTCATCGCCCGCTGAATCGGCAACGCGGCGTTAGGGTTATCACGGGGATGGCGCAAGGCCGTCCCCTTTTTTGGCGCCGTCGACGCCCGGCGACCGGGGCGGCTGTGGTAGAATAATCGTCGGAAAAATTATCGTCCCCACCCGCCCCCCGGGAGTCCCGCCATGCTCGACCTATTCCTCTTTTCCGGCAACGCCCACCCCCGGCTGGCCGAGGGCGTCGCCGCCTACCTCCACACCCCTCTGCGCCAGCGGATTCTGGACCGCTTCGCCGACGGCGAAATACGGGTGGAAATAGGCGATAACGTGCGCGGCCGCGACTGTTTCGTCTTCCAGCCCACCTGCGCATCGCCCGAGGCCACCGTCAACGACAACCTGATGGAGCTGCTGACGATGGTGGACGCCCTGCGCCGGGCCAGCGCCCGCCGGGTCACCGCCGTCGTCCCGTACTTCGGCTACGCCCGCCAGGACCGCAAGGACAAGCCGCGCGTCCCCATCACGGCCAAGCTGGTGGCCAACCTCCTCACGCGGGCCGGGCTGGACCGCCTGTTGACCCTGGACCTCCATGCCGGTCAGATTCAGGGCTATTTCGACATCCCGGTGGACAACCTGCTGCCGCGCCCCCTCTTCCTGCGCGAGCTGCACAGTTTCGACCCCGCCGAGCTGGTCATCGTCGCTCCCGACGCCGGCTCGGCCAAAATCAACCGTTCCTACGCCGACCGGCTCGACTGCGGCTTCGCCATCGTGGACAAGAGCCGCTACTCCACCGACGCCTCCAAGGCGCTGACCCTCATCGGCGAGGTGGAGGGCCGGCACTGCTTCATCATCGACGACATCGTGTCCACGGGCGGGACGATGGTCAACGCCGCGCGGCTGTTGTCCGAGCGGGGGGCCAGGAGCGTGCGCGCCGCCGTGACCCACGGAGTCTTCTCCGGGAAGGCCTACGAAAAACTCGCCGATTCGGTCTTCACCGAGTTCATCGTCACCGACTCCATCCCCCTGCGGCCCGGCGCGCCCGAAATCATCCGGACCATCAGCGTGGCCAAGCTCATGGGCGAGGCCATCCGCCGGACGCACTACGACCTCTCCATCAGCGTCCTGTTCAATTAACCCCATGCGGAAAAAACTCTATTTAATGGCCGCCGCGCTTCTCCTGGCGGCGGCCTGTTCCGACATCGACCTGGCGCCGTTCTGGAGCGAGTTCGAGCTGCCCGGTGGCCCGGCGCTGGGCCTGCGGGACATAGATTACGATTCCGGCACCGGTTTCGCCGTGGGCTCACACGGTCAGGCCTGGTTCTGCCACCACGGCCAGTGGGATGAAGACTGGACGCCCGTGCCCGGGGATTTCGACGTGGAGCTCACCGGGGTAGACGTGGACGATGACGGCCACATCTGGGTCTGCGGGGCCGACAACGATGAAAACGGTCACCTCTACACCTACGACTACGATATACGCCAGGGCCCGTGGCACGAGTACGAGCTGGACGGCGCCGCCTTCCTGGCCGACGTTGCCGCACACGTTTGCGATGGAACCGTCACCGTGGGGTCGGAGGGACAGGTCTGGCGGATGTGGCCGCCCGATTGGGAACTTATCTGGAGCGATAGCGATTATCTCTGGCGAGCGGTGGACTACCATCACTCGGGAGAGGTGCTCGTTGTCGGCGAGAGGTTATCCACCGGCAACGGCGCCTACCTGCGCTTCGACTACGAAGACGCCGACTGCACCGTGGCTGAGACGGCCGGCGGGCGGCTGGAGGATTGCGCCCTGACGAACTCCGACACCGGCTGGGCCGTGGACGCCGACGGCCGCGTCTATCGCTACGAGGTCGGGACGATGGAGATGGTCGCCGACACCGGCGTTCCCCTGTGGGGGCTGGCCGTCGAGCCGGACCGCGACGACGCCCTCTGGCTCTGCGGCCCGACGGGCACGCTGGTTCACTACGTCAACGGTGAGCCGGAGTACCTCGACCCGCCCACCGACGAGAACCTGCACGACCTGGTGCTGGTCAACGGCGACGAGGGCTGGGCCGCGGCCCAGACGCTCCTGTTGGAGTACCGCTGATGCGCAACCTCGTCATCGACGTCAACTACCCCGAGGGCGCCGCGTGGCCCGCGGCGAGTGAGTGCATCCGCCTCGACGACCTCCCCGCTGCGGGCGGTTTCGGCCTCTTCCGGGCGGTGCGCGCGGCGGCGAATTTTTCGCACTACCGGCGCGTCTACCTCGCGTGCAAGGACCCGCGCCACGTGAAGCCGTGGCTCCTCCTCGCGGCCCTGTCCCTGGGGGAGCAGGTCTGGTTCGTTCCGCTCGTCTCGCCGGTGCAGCGGCTAACCAGGGCCGGGCTCTTCTGGACGCTGCCTTTTTTTCGGAAAATCCCGTCCCGCGCGGCGGCGCGTGAGTTCGCCCGGCGACTGCGGGAGACCGTCCCGAGCGGAACGCCGCCGAAAACGGGAGGCGTACTCCTTTTAGCCCACTCTTACCCGCCCTCCAAGGGGGGGATTCAAACTTCGATGGTCCACGCCGCCGAGGGATTTGCGAAACACGGCCTCCCCGTGCGCGTGCTGGACGGCTACCGCGCGGGCTGGCGGAACTACGACGCGGCCTGCCCGGTGCCCGTCCGACGCGTCTACACCGGGAGGCGCTTCCGGCTGCGGGAGTTACGCCGGTTGGCGCGCCGGGCCGCCGAGACCGTCCGCCTCCTCCCGGGACGGTCGCCGTCACGCGAGGCAGTCGAGACCGCGAAGAAATTCCTCGCCGCCTGCCCCGCGGGGAAGGCCGCCGAATTTCTGGCGGATTTCGAGGCCGCCTGCCGGCTCATCGCCGAGGGTGCGCCGGACACCATCCACGTCGGGTACTGCCACCCCGACTCGATGGTGGCCATGCTTCTGGCGGCAATCGGCGGCTGGCCGTACCTCATCTACGCCCACGGCACCGAAACCCTGCGCTTTTCCAAAGATAAGCGTCTGTCGCCCTTCTTCACGAAAAGTTTCCGCGCGGCGGCGGCGGTGCTGGCCAACGCGCATTTCTGCGCCGAGATTGTGGAACGGGGCCACGGCGTGCCCCCGGAGAAAATCGAAATCATCCACCCCGGCGTGGACTTTGGGCATTTCGCCGCCCCGCCGGACGCGGGCCTCCTCGACGGGCTCCGCCGGCGTCACCGCATCCCCCCCGACGCGAAAATACTGTTCATCGTCGGCCGGGTGATTCCGCTCAAGGGCTTTGACACCGTTCTGCGGGCCCTCCCCAGGGTTTTGGGGGAATTTCCCGAGACCGTGCTCCTCCTGGGCGGCGACGGCTTCTACTTGCCGCGCATCCGCGAAATGGTCGCCGAGCTGGGCCTGACGGACGCGGTGCGCCTGTTGGGGCGGATTCCCGACGAGGAGCTGGCGGCCTTTTACCATCTGGCCGACCTTTTCGTAATGCCCAGCCGGGACGACCCGCCCGGCTCCTTCGAGGGGTTCGGCATCGTCTTCCTGGAGGCCGGGGCGGCGGGGACGCCGCAGGTCGGCGGCCGGTCCGGGGGGATTCCCGACGCCGTGCATGACGGGGAGACGGGCCTGCTGTGCGACCCGTGGGACCCGGACGACTGCTGCGAAAAAATCATCCGCCTGTGGCGCGACCCGGACCTCTTGAAAAAACTGGGCGAGGGGGCGCGGCGGTGGGCCGCGGAGCAGGACTGGGGGCGGGTCATCGCGAGGAAGATGGCCCTGGACGAACGGATGCGGGGGGAAGGGGAGAGGAAGCCGGGTTAGCGCAGAGCGGCGTTCAGCAGGGACCGGTGCTCGGCCGAGCCGCAGACCGAGACGTCGGGCGGATTGTCCAATAGACTCCGACGCTCGACGGGGTCCAGCCCCAGTCGCAGACAAACGTCCTCGAAGGCGCGGTCGTAATCGGCGAGCCCGGGCAGCGACAGGCCCAGCGCCAGCTTGAAGAGCCATACACGCAGAACGTGGCGGCGGAGCGAATCGCGCTCCAGGCCGCCTTCTTTCAACGCCGCCAGGACGGCGTCCCGGGCTCCGGTCATCTGGGCCGCCGTGTGGCAGATGAGCACCAGGTCGGCCCCGGCGCCCAGCGCCATCACCGCCGCCTCCGGCAGGCCGTAGTTCTTGACGATGGCCCCCATCTCCAGGTCGTCGGTCACGGCCACGCCGTCGAAGCCGATATAACCCCGCAGGGCGTCGTAGGCCGCCGGAGAGAGGCTGGCGGGCTCCTCGGGGTCCAGGACGGGGATGACCACATGGCTGACCATCGCCGCCTTGAGCCACTGGCCGTCGGTCAGGAGCGCGCGGAAGGGGGGCCACTCGTAATTCTCGAGGTGCTCGCGGTCCACGGCGATGACCGGCAGGTCGTAGTGGGCGTCCACGGCGGCTTCGCCCTTTCCGGGGAAGTGCTTGGCGCAGACGGCGACGCCGGCGGCGAGAATCCCCCGAGCCACCGCGGCGGCGTACTCGCAGACCACGGCCGGGTCGCCCGAGAAGGAGCGGTCACCTATTCCCGGGTTGGACGGGTTCGTCAGCACGTCCACCACCGGGGCCAGATTCCAGTTGCAGCCCACCGCGGCCAGCTCCCGGCCGATTACCTCCCCTAAAATCTCGGCGCCCCCGGGGTCCGTCCTATCCGGCAGCCCGCCCATGGCCGGGATGGAGGAAAAACCGTCCTTCAGCCGCCGAACCCTCCCCCCCTCCTGGTCCACGGCAATGAGCAGGCCGGGCAGGCCCAGCTCCGCGGCCTCCGCCTGCAAAGCGCCGGTCAGCCCCCGGAGCCGGTCGGCGTCGGCGATGTTCCGGGCGAAGAGGATGACCCCGGCGGGCCGGAGACCGGCGAGCCGCTCCTCCGTGGCGCCGTTCAGGTCGAGGCCGTCAATCCCGACCACGAAGAGCTGACCGACCAGCTCCTCGTCGGAAAGCTCCCCGATGCGCTCGGCAAGCGCGTTCCGCACGTCGTAATGCTCCTCGACAATCTCGCCGGCCCAGGGGCCGAAGCCCAGCCGGTTCGGCAGGCAGGCCAGGACCAGCGCGGCCGTTAACAGAAGCGACACGACGGTGAAGAGGACGACTTTCAACACTCCGCCATTTTTCAAGGCCACGGCGACGCCATCGCATTCGTACGAACCAAGCCGACCGACAAAGTCATTCTGACACGGCGGAATGACTTCCTGCAAGGAGGAGGGCTACGGCCGCCCTCCGCCATCGCATACCGTGCCTTTGATTCCGAACCGAGCCCCCGCTCCGGTCGGGAAACGACCCACCGGTATCAATGCTTGATGTCCAGTATCTCGATTACGGCATCGGCCCGCTTCACCAGCTCCATGGGCGCCCGGCGGCCGGTGAGGACCAGCTCCACGGGAAATCCCACCTCGAACACCGTCTCGACATCAACGAGAGCGATGAAACCGGCCTCCACCGCGTCCAGGAGCCCGTCCAGCACCACGAGGTCGTGGTTCCCGGCCTCGAAGAGGTCGGTCGCCGTCCGCCAGGCTTTATCCGCCGAGCTCCGTCCGTCCACACCGAGGTCACAGGGAAATACATCGATTCCCAGCCTGACCGCCGACTCGGCCTCCCCGGACGTTTCCGGTCTGAGAAACCGCACCACCGCCACCCGTCCGCCGGTACCGCGTCGGGTCATCGCCAGGCCGAAAGCGGCGGCGCTGCCGGTCTCGACCTCGCCGGAAAAAATCCGTACCATACGACCCTTCTCAGCCACTGTACGCTCCTTGAAGCGGGATAGACCGGTCAGGCCTCGTCGCTCCCCACGGTGGTGATTAACCGGACGAATTGGGTTACCACCTTGGGGTCGTAGCGCGACCCGGCCTCGGCCTCGAGCTCGGCCACGGCGAACCGCGTGGTTTTGGGCTGCTGGTAGCGCCGCCCCGAAATCATCGTGTCGTACGAATCGGCGATGGCCACCAGGCGCGCGCCGATGTAAATCTCCCCGCCCGCGAGCCCCAGGGGGTAGCCCTTCCCGTCCCAACGCTCGTGATGTTGGCTGACGGTCTTGACGCACTCCTCGTCGAAACCGAGGAGCTTGAGGATATCCGCGCCGACCTCGGGATGCGCCTCCACCTGTCTCTGCTCCTCCTCGGACAGCTGAACCGTGTCCTGGATGGTGGCGTCGGCCAGGGTAGCTATCATGCCGACGTCGTGCAGAATGGCGCCGTAGACGATTTGGTGGATTTCCTGCCGGGGCAGGGCCATCATCTGCGCGAGCTTGGCCACGTACCGGCTGACGCGTTCGGAGTGGCCGCGGGTATAGGGGTCACGGGCGTCTATGGCGGCGATGAGGCGGCCGACGGTGTCGCGGTCGTGCTTGTGCAGGCGCTGGAACAGGCGGGCATTCTCCAGGTGGACGGACACCTGCTTGGAGAGGTTCCAGATGAGACGCAGCTCCTCGGCGTCGTAATCCGTCTGTCCGACCCTGGGTCCCAGGGCCAGTACGCCGAGGAACTCGCGCGTAGAGACGAGCCCGCAGACCATCGTCAGGCCCAGCTCGGTGAGCTTCTGCTTCAGGCCGGCCGCGCCTTCCCCGTCCAGGGCTTCCAGCGGCAACGGCTTCCTCGCCGCCAGGAGCTCGCGGCGGACATCCTCGGAGAGAACCTGGGAGTACGTCAGGTCCAGCTCGTCGGTGATGCCCTTGGCCAGCTTGAGGTTCAGATGGTCGCCGTCCATCAGGAATACCACCGTGCGGCTGACCCCCAGCTGCCCGATGACGATGACCAGGAAGGTGTTCAACAGCTCGTGGACGGCGTACTGACCGCTGAAATCACGGGCGGCCTGGAACAGGGTCTTGAGCTCAAGGGTCTTGCGGGTGAGCTTCTTACCCGCCAGGGTCAACTCCTCGTCCGCCTGCGACAGCCGTTCCGAGGCGGCCGCCAGCTCACCCACCAGAGGCTCGACGGAGAGGTGGTAGAGGATGAACCAGTTGAGCTGACGGCCCAGAAGTGAGAGGGCCTCGACCTCGCCCTCGATGATGGGACTGGGGCCGAAGCAGATGAACGCGTGGAGCCCCTCGCCCGAGCGGATGCGGAAAATCCCCTGGGTGCCCGCCAGCTGCAGCGTCTCGAGTTCCTCCGACGGGGGGAACAGGCGGCGCCAGCGCGGGAAAAGGATAAAATCGCTCTTCGCACTGCGCAGGCGGTCCACGAAATCCCCGTCCACCGGCAGGCGGAAGCCCGGGCCGATGCCGGTCCCCTGACCCGCAACGACCAGAGGCGCGAAAAAGCCGTCGCACGTCTGGTTGAAAAGCGCCATCCACGGGATGCCGAAGGCCTCGACGACAGCCGAAAGGGCCAGCGCGATGGGCTGGTCTGCGCTCCTGAGCCGGACCAGGATGTCCGAGAATTCGAGCACATCCTTGGGGGTGGCCAGGGAGCGGAGGGGAACCTCGATGGAGGATTCGGCCACCCGGGCCGCATTCTGCACCTCGGTCGTCGTGGGGGTCAGGCGGGAAAAATGATTCAGGGCCTCATCGACCGAGTCGTAAATCTTGAAGTAATCCAGCAGGTCCAGGGATTCCAGCACGCGGCGAATTCGGGGGGGTATGTCCGCGAAAACGATGTCGCCGTCCGAGGCCCGGACCTCCTTGGCCACGGAGATGAAGGCGCCCACGCCCGCGCTCGAGATGAACTCGAGCTTGTCGAGGATAAAAACCGTGTTGAACACGCCCTCGCCCAGACAGGTCTCGAAGAGCTTCTGGATATCCGTCGAGCCCTCGATGCCGAGCATGCCGGCAATCTCGTAGATACGGACTCCGTCGGGAGTTGCGCGGTTGAGGACTATGGTGAGCTCGTGCATGGCGGTGGGGGCTCAGGTTAACGGTAAATCAAATCCCCGCCCCGGAATACGGGCGTTCGGGTACTCTAATGCTCCTCAAAGACTATCACGAACCGTGCCAGCTCCCGCAAAGACGCGCCAGGGCGGTACGTCCGCGACGCGCCGTCGGAATGGAAACCGCCGGACTGCCGCGGGTCGGGGCTTTTTAAACCGGCTTGGGTTTATACACCTTCTTCATCTCCAGGACATTAAGGCCGTCCCGGTTGTAGAAGTTGACCTCGTCCATCAGATTGTGAATCATCCACAGGCCCAATCCCCCGTCGGCCCCCCGGTCGATGAGCTCCCACACGTCGGGCGATTTATCGGGAGGCCGGAAAGTGCGGCCCGAGTCGTAGATGAAGATGATTGCCTCGGATTGGAGGATTTCCAGCTCCACCTCGATGTCGCGCTTCGGGGAGTCCGCGTAGGCATGCTCGATGACGTTGGCGCAGCCCTCATAAACCGCCAGAGTGATGTCGTCGCGCACGGTTCCCGGCAAGCCGTGCAGGGCGGCCACGCGGCTTACGAACCGCTTGATGCCCGCCAGGGCCTCGAGGTCGGATTTCAACCGGATGCTGTACCTGTTGTGCTTCATTCCCGCCGGGCTCACGGGCCGCCGAAACCGCGTCCGGAACTCGAAAAAAGGCCTTATCAGCAAGCAATGATAGGGCTTGGCGTAAAAAAAGTCAACGCAAGCATTTCTGAAGCTCATGCTCGATAACGCTTTGATATACTATGGCTTATCAACTGCAAGCCTTGAAGCGGAGGTGGCTTTATTCCCCTAAAAGGGCTGAGGGAGCGGTTTTTTCGTAATTTTTTCCTTGACAAGCCTTGGAAAGCCTGTTTATAGTAGGCCAGTCAGTTGTGGGTAAGCGTAAACGCGCTTTAAACAAGGTTTCACATGCGGTAAGCTCCGATTCCGATTAGACGTGACCGGGGCGCCGAAGTTCCCACAAAACGAGACAGGCGCGAAAGCGCCGCCACCCCAAGGGGGAAAAATGACCAAGCAAGACCTTATCGACCGCATCGCCAGCCAGACCGGACTCACCAAGCGCCAGGCTGGCCAGGCCCTCAATGCCGTCGTCGACGGCATCAAGGGCGCCATGAAGAAGGGCGAGCGTGTGACCCTCGTCGGTTTCGGCACCTTCTTCGTCGCCCAGCGGAAGTCCCGCACCGGCCGCAACCCGCGGACCCAGCAGAAAATCAACATCCCGGCCCGCAAGGTTCCGAACTTCCGCGCAGGCAAAGAGCTCAAGCACCTGGTTCGCTAACGGGAAAACCCGTTCAAAAAAGGGCCCCAAAGGGGCCCTTTTTTCATAGAGCAAACATCCATCGTTCAAGTAATCTACAATTAACGAGATGGGCCATATAAGAGGCCCTTTTTTTAAAGCGGCGGACTGCATCCTGCAGGTTATTTATGATTAACAAAATGGGCCGGATAAAGGGCCCTTCTTTTTTTAACTCTCGCACGTCGTAAGGGCGGCCCGCAGGAAGAATTCTCTGTGGCCGCCCGCGAATAATTACCAACGGCCTTTTCGGGCGGGGACGGAGTTCCGCCCCCACGAGGGACAGGCAAAGCCGTATCTCCCCTCCGGGCACGGCGCCGTAAGTAGAGCTTCACGCCACGGTCGCCTTGACCTGAACCGGCGCGCCGGCACGCGGCGTGGACTGGATGCCCTCCGGATACTCCCGGCCGCTCTTGCGCCAGAGCATGTCCACGAAGGCCTCGAGCCTCGTCTGCAGCCCCGCCCGTCCCGTGGATTCGTCGATGTCCAGGGACAGCACCGCCATGCCGGTCACCGCGCCGATGCGCGGCAAGATGCTCTTGGCCACGATTTCCGGGATGCAGGTGAACGGCGAGAGCTGGATGACGCCCTCGTAGCCTTCCCGCGCATAGATGACGCTCTCGCCGACACTCTCCCGCCCGTCACCGCCGACCCAGTACTGGAGGAACCGCCTGGACGCACGGGCGATGCGGTGCTTGGTCCATTTCCGGTAGATTCCGCCCAGCAGCCACTTGGTGACGTACAGGCTCCGGTGGACCTCGACGCCCATGCAGCCCAGGGTCCGCTCGATGTCGCAGTTGGCGAAGGCGTCCAGGACGACGAAAATCTCCCCCACTATTCCGACGCGAAGCGGCTCGAAATCCTTCTTTATGGGCACGCGACCGGCGAAGAAACGGCGAATTCCCGCCACCAGACCGTCGTAGTCGTGGATGGTGGGTATTTTCGCCACGCGCGCGAGCGCCGCGTCCATTGCCCGGTCCGTCGAACCGGGGTGGAGCTCGCGCGGACGGTAGAAATGGGACGCCCGCTCGATTTCCTCCACCGCCCGGAGCAGGCGCCACGCGTACACGGTCTGGGCGATTCGCTCCGACCAGGTCATCCCCGGACTCATCCGCTTGATGTTCTCGACCACGGGCGGTTCGAGGAGGTAGAGCTCCAGCTCGTGGCCGTGCTCGGCCAGGAGTTGGCGGTGCAACACACCGTACAGTCCGGCGCGGCAAGGGCCCCTACCCCCGGAGGTAAAGATGGCCTGAATCTCGGGATGTTGCGCCAGCGCCTGGAAGTACTGCCCCATGATGATTTTGAAGGGGAAGCAGACGAACTCCGGGCTGTAGCGCGTGCCCAGGGAGAGGGTGTGCTTGGTCGAGGGGGGCGGGATGAAGACCCGGTGGCCGAAGCCCTCCAGGAAGCGCCGGTAGCCGATGTGGCAAAGCCCCATACGGGGGGTGGTGAGGTTCACGTCAAGACCTGCTCACGAACTGCGCCGTCGGCTGGTATAATAGCCCCTCAAACGCCCCGGTGTCTACCTGTCCCCGGAATTGCCCGCCCGGGAGCGCGGAGGGGTCGAACGATTTGCAGCGATTGACCATAGTCTTCGCCCTGCTCGTCCTCGCCGTATCAACGTACGGAGGCGGCACCGCCGTGTTCCCCCTCGACCCCGGCGAGTGGCTCTCCGGCGGCCTGGCGGTGTGGCTCGGACGGGCGCTGGACGCCGCGGGGTGCGGGGCGGAGTTGGCGGAGTCGGGCATCCGGCCGGGCGACCTGGCGGGGATGACCCGGGCGGCCGGCGCGGACGGATTCGACAAACTCCTCGTCGTCAACTGCGGCTACATCGCCGACCGGGCAACCGTCGACCTCCTCCTCTTCGACACCGCCGGGGGGACGCTCCTCGGCTCCTGGCGGGGACTGGTCAACTACGACGCCTTACAGCGGGAGTTGCCCTCCGGCCTGGCCGCGCTCTTCGGGGATTTTCCCCTCCCTGAAGCCGTAGACCCAGTTGTATTCTTGAACAACCGCCGGGCGGACTTCACCGCCCGCTTCGGAGGGTGATGGAAGGCGGACGGGCCGGTCTCTTCACCGACGGGGGGGCGCGGGGAAATCCCGGTCCCGCGGCTTACGGACTCGTACTCTACGACGCGGACGGGAATGAGCTGCTCCGGCGGGCGGAAAAAATCGGCCGCGCCACGAACAACGTCGCCGAATACGCGGCGGTCATCGCCGGTCTGAAGCTCGTGCGGCAGCTCGGCCTCGCCGAGCTGGACGTCTATCTGGACGCCCAACTCGTCGTTCGCCAACTCACCGGCGAGTACCGGACGAAGGACCCCCGCCTCGCCGGGCTGAAGGCCGACGCGCTCGCCCTTGCGCGGGGGCTGACGTACGTCCGCTTCCACTTCATCCCCCGGGAGAAGAACCGCCTAGCCGATTCCCTCGTAAACGCCGCCCTCGACGGCCGAGACCCCGACACCTTATGAAAAACCTGCTCCGGGCCGCGCCCCTCATACTCCCGCTCATTCTGTCCTGCGCCGCCGAGCAGCGGGCCGACTTCTTCGCCATGGATACCGTGGTGGAGCTGACCGCCGTGGGCGGGGAGAGCGCCCTCGCGGCGGCCCGGAGGGCGGTGGAGGACGTGGAGGACTGGGCCGACTGCTACGCTCCCGGAGCGGAACTGTACCGGCTCAACCTGGCGGCGGGCGGTGGACCGGTGCGGGTCTCCGCGGGACTGGCGGAGGTTCTGGAGGTGTCGCTCCAGGTGGCCGAAAAATCCGGCGGGGCCTTCGACCCCACCGTCCTGCCCCTCATCGAGGCCTACGGATTCAACGGCGAGGACCGGCGGGTGCCCGGCGACGAGGAAATCGCAAAAATTCTTCCACACGTTGACTACCGCCGCATCAGGCTCTCCGGGGACGACACGGAGATACCGGAAGGCTTCGCCCTGGACCTGGGCGGCGCGGCCAAGGGGTACGCCGTGGACCGGGCCCTCGACGCTATAAAAGCGGCCGGCGCCGAGGCGGGACTGGTCAACATCGGCGGGGACATCGCCGCGTTCGGGGAGCGGGCCGGCGGCGGTCCGTGGACCATCGGGGTCCAGCACCCCCGGGAGCCGGGGGAGCTCTTCGCCGTCCTGGAGCTGCAGGACGGGGCGGTGGCCACCTCGGGGGATTACGAGCGCTACTTCATCGCGGACGGCGTGCGCTACTTCCACATCCTCGACCCGAAAACGGGTCGGCCCGCGCGGGGGCTCGTCTCGGTCACCGTCACCGCGCCGAGTTGCATCCTGGCCGACGCCTACGCCACCGCCGTCTTCGTCCTGGGGCCGGAGAGGGGAATGGCGCTCCTGGAGGGCGACGACGAGCTGGAAGGGCTGCTGATTTACGAGACCGAAGAGGGACTCGCTTACACCGCCACCGACGGCCTGAAGGGAAAGCTGGAGCTCCTGGGCGGTGAATAAAAAAAGGGGCTCCGGGAGCCCCGTCGAATCGTCCGCGCGCTAGAACCCGAAGAACTCCCGCATCTGACCGAGAATCGCCCGGCGGATGCGGTCCGTTTTATCATTATCCCCCATCGTTCTCTGCTCCTCCTCGGTGAGATACTTCGAGAGCTGGGCCAGGTTCTGGGTCACCCTCTCGCTGGCGGCCGAGGCCAGTTGCGCGCTGATTTCGGGATGCCCCTGCAGAATCTCCCGGAAATCATCCTTCCCCAGGGCGTAAACCTCGCTCTCCTCGGTGGCCACGACGGTGGCGGTCCTCGCCTCGCCCGTCAACAGGCTCATCTCTCCGAAGAAATTGCCCGGTCCCAGCTCGGCCACCTTGACCCCGAAGCGGTTCTTCGCCTTCGGCTTTCTCACGAAGACATCGAACCGGCCGCTACCTATCATGTAGAAGGTGTCGCCCAACTCCCCCTGTTCGATGACGACCTCCCTCCGGGCGAACAACATGGTCTTGAAGGCTCGGGCCAGATTATCGAAAACCTCCGGCTCCAGGGGCTCGAAGAGTTCCACTTTGCGGAGCATCTCGACCCGGCGGTTGAGCGCCCGCCGGGTGCCCTCCTCCAGAGCCCGGTCGTCCACCTGGCGGAGGTAAACGTCGCGGATGGGGAAGGGAATCGTTATTCCCGCCCGCTTGAAGGCGTACCAGAGCCGGTTCATCACCTCGGCCCGCACGCTGCGCAGCCGCGAGTAATCGAAGATGAAGAACCGGACCCGGTACTCGATGGAAAAGTCCTTGTAATCCATGAGATAGAGGCACTGCTGGGCCGGCTCGATTCCCTCCACGTCATCCAGAACCTCGTGGACGACGCGTCGGACCTTCTCGGGCGGGTCCTGGTAGCTGGTGCCGATTAAAAGGTCGGCCACGTGCTTCGTCGTGGGGTGGGAGTAGTTGCACAGGTCCGTGGAGGCGACGACGCTGTTCGGCAGGACGACGTCGTCCCCGTCGAAGGTGCGGATGCGCACCTCGCGCCAGTTCATCTGCACCACCTGGCCCTCGAACTCCTTGAATGCCACCCAATCGCCGATTTCGAAGGGCTTGCTGGCCTGGATGCTCATCCCGGCGAAGACGTTCCCCAGGGTGTCCTGGAGCGCCAGGCCCAAAACCAGGGAGAGCACCGCCGACGAGGCCAGGAGCGCGGATAGGTCCAGGCTCGTCGCGGTCCCGACGACGGCCACGACCGCGACTATGTATGCGATTCCGCGGACGACCTGCTGGAACAGGGCGGGCATCGGCTTGCCCTGCTTTTTCTTCCGGCTGCGCTCCAGGATGAAGTAGCTGAAGATGTTGATTACGAGGAAGGCCGCCGAGAGACTGGCGATGGACGTGACCACGCTGTAGAACCAGCCTTTGGTCGCGTCCACCCAGACCAGGGCGCCCAGAACGCCTATGGACAGCATGAGGATGCGGAGGAAGAAGTTGTACCGACGGGCCAGACGCCAATCGGGCTTCCCCCGCTTGCGCATGATGCCCTTCACGCCGAGCATCACCAGGCCGTAGAGGATGAAGAGGCCTACGAGCAGCACGGCGCCGACCAGGAAAGACTCCCAGTAACCCGGCAGGGCGGAGAGCCAGGCGAAGAGCTGGCTGATGGGTCCCAGCGCCTTGCCCATCTCCTCGGTGGTCTTCTCAATCTTCTGCTCTGTATCGGGCTCGACTTCGGTGGGGTGGGCCTCGGCGTAGGTCTTGGCTTTCTCCTCCAAGAGAGCGGGCAGCTCGGTCCCCCGGGGGTGGGGCAGCTTGAACCCGGCCTCCCGGAGCACATCCTCCGCCTGCGGCGGCGGCGCCTCCACCGGCACCTGCGCCGCAGCGGGGAGGAGTAGCGCGAGCACTAATATGAAGAGGAGTCGTTTCAAAACCACATCCCGTTCGTTCCCGACGATTTTAACACACGTGCGTCCGGCGGACCCGACGGCCTAAGAGCACTCCTGGCAGTACTTCGCCACCCAGGCGGTGAGACGGTCCACGAAGCTCTGCAGGTTCACCAGGCTGTTGGCGAAGCTGAAGCGGATGTATCCCTCGCCGGCGGCGCCGAAGGCCGTGCCGTGGAGGGCGGCGATGTGCGCCTCTTCCAGCAGGCGGTCGTTGATTTCCTTGGACGGCATACCCAGGCTCGAAAGGTCGGCGAAGGCGTAGAAGGCGCCCTTGGGCTCGCTCACCTTCAGGCAGCCGAGCGAGCGCAGGGCGGGGATTAGGTACGCGCGGCGCGCGGCGAATTCCTGCCGCATCCGCTCCACGGCGTCCCAGCTCTCGGGGTTGGTTATCGCCTCCAACGCCCCGTACTGGTTGAAGGTGCAGGTGCAGGAGTTGGAGTTGGTGGTCAGGGTCGCCAGCTTCCCGGCCAGCGGCTCCGGGACGACGCCGTATCCCAGGCGCCAGCCGGTCATGGCGAAGGTCTTGCTCCAGCCGTCCACCATGATGAGGCGGGGCTTGAGGGCCGGGGAGGCGAGCGCCGAGACGTGGGGTTCGTCGTAGACGATGGAGGAGTACACCTCGTCGGAGAGGACCCAGAATCCGTGCTTCTCGGACAGCTCGACTATTCCGGCGTAGTCCTCGCCGGTGAACATGCCGCCGGTGGGGTTGTGGGGACTGTTGGTGACGAGCATCCGGACTTTGTCGGAGGCCGCCTTGTCGGCGAGCCAATCCATATCGGGCCGGAACCCTTTCCCGGGAAGGAGGGGGTAAGTCTCGATTCTAGCGCCGACGAGCATCGCCGCGGCCTCGTAGGCCGGGAAGTTGATGTCGGGGATGAGCACCAGTTCCCCGGGATTGACCAGCGCCTGGAAACTGAAGAAGATGAGCGGCTTGGCCCCGGGGGCGATGACGACCTCGGCGGCGCGCACGGGGGTGGAGTACATCCGGGTGACGTGCTCGGCCACCGCCTCGCGCAGGGCCGGCAGACCGGCGCTGGGGGCGTAGTGGGTCTGCCCGGCGTCCAGGGCGCCCTTGGCGGCGGCGATGATATTCGGCGGCGTGGGGAAGTCGGGTTCCCCCACCTCGAGGTGGACCACGTCGATTCCCCGGGACTCCAGGGCCATGGCCTTCTGCTTGATTTCGAAACCGGTCTCGCGGCCGAAACCGGTCAGCCGGTCGGCGAAGCGAATGTCATCCGCGGCCACGTTTTCTCCTTTTTCGGTTTTAAAGCCCACGGCGCTGACGCAGCGCCTCGAAGGCGGCCACCCCGAAGGCCACGCTGGCGTTGAGCGACTCGACCTCGCCGAAGAGCGGGATGCGGGCCAAAAAGTCGCAGGCCAGCTCCACGGCGTGCCCGACCCCCCGGCTCTCGGCTCCCACCACCAGCGCGAGCGGTCCCTTCAGGTCGGTGGAGTAGATGGTCTCGCCGGCGTCACCGGAGAGCCCGATGCACCAGACGCCCAGCTCCTTCAGGCGCCGGACGGCCTGGGCCACGTTCGAGACCACGGCCAGCGGGAGGTGGGCCGTCGCCCCGGCCGAGGCCCGCACGACGGTGCCCGTGACCGGTGCGGCGCGGCGGACGGGGATGACCGCGCCGTGGCACCCGGCGCACTCCGCGGTCCGCAGCACCGCGCCCAGGTTGTGCGGGTCCTCGAGATGGTCGGTCACCGCGAGGAAAGGCTTCTCGCCGCGTTCCTCGGCGATTTCGACCAGGTCCTCCACGGTGAACGTCAGCCGTTCAATCTGGGCCGCCACGCCCTGATGCCTCTGCGAGCGGCAGATTTGGACCAGTTCCCTCTCCGGGACGACCGAAACCGCTATTCCGGCCTTCCGGGCATCGGCGGCCAGGGCGGATATCTTCCGGCCGCGCTCATGCGCCACGTACAGCCGAACCACGCCGGCTCCGGCGCGCAGCGCCTCCTGAACGGGCCTGTAACCGTAAATCAGCTCCAAAGCGGAACGCTCAACGCCAGCAGGCGTAGGTGATTTCGGCGTCCTCACCGGCCAGGGGCCGGCTCTCCAGGGTTTCCGGATTGACGATGCGGCTCATCCAGCGCGGCTCGTCGTAAATCGTAACGAGAAGCCATTCCCCGTCGGGACTGGGCCGGGGGAAGAGGACCAGTCCGTCGAGGGCGGCCACGCGCTCCGCCGCGGGCTTTTCCTCCCGTTCCCACGGCTCATCGAGGCGCCAAATGGAGCCGGCGGGAATTTCCCCGGCGTACTCGAAACTGTCGAAGTAGAGCGCGCCGTCGGGGGCGAACCAGGGCGAGCCCTCGTCGGCCGGGGTGTCGTAAACCTCGAAGATGGCCCCGGTGGAGACGTCGCAGGCCCAGATGCCCCAGTCGGCCTTCGCGCCGCCGGCGCCGTCCCGGTTGCTGGAGAAGACGACCACATCGCCGTTCGGCGCGCCGT
>CAYTCV010000002.1:0-33693 GCA_964436465.1 uncultured bacterium | reverse complement strand
CGCCGTTCGGCGCGCCGTCAGGCGGGAGCGTCGGGGACTGGCAGTCGGCCTCCCCCGGCGTCAGTTGTCGCAGGCCGCCGTCGTCGAGGATGAAAAGCTGCCAGCGGCCGGTTACCGGCTCCAGCGCGTCGAAGACGACCGCGCCGTCACGGGGGGCCGACGCCGAGGAGAGTCCCGCGGGGTAGGGCGCCAGGTCGAACCGCCGCTCCGGCTCGCCGAAGCGGTCGCCGGTGAAGGCGAGGGACCAGAGGGCCGGCTCGCCACCATCCGCTCCGGCCCAGGCCCACAGCTCCCGGCCGTCCGGGGTAAAGGCCAACTGGTCCACCGGCCCGGGGAAGGGCAGCTTCACCGGCTCGCCGAATCGGAGCCCTTCGGAGCCCAGGACCGGCATGTAGAACGCCCGGCTGGAATCGCCCTCGCGGAGGACGAAGGCCGCGCCCATCGGCCGCCGCCCGATTTTGCAGGACGCCGTCAGGAGCAGGCCGAGTATCAAAAAAATGCGCAGAGCCGTTTTCACCGAAATCCTCGCTTTCGGGCCGGTTTACAAGGTGAGACAGGGGGGTCAAACCCCCGGCCCACTCATTTCGGAAACCAGCGCCACCGCCCAGGCCGCGATACCCTCGCCCCGGCCGGTGCAGCCGAGCCCCTCGGTGGTGGTGGCCTTGATGGAAACCCGGCCCGCATCCAGGCCCAGAACACGCCCCAGCTTCTCGCGCATCGCCGGGACGTGGGGCGCCAGCTTCGGCCGCTCGCAGGCGACGACCGCGTCCACGTTGACCACGGCCAATCCGGCCTCGGCGACCTTCCCCGCCACCTCGGCCAACAGGGCGCAGGAATCGGCTCCGGCGTAGCGGGGGTCGTCGTCGGGAAATTTTTGGCCGATGTCGGGGAGCCCCGCCGCCCCCAGCAGGGCGTCCATCACCGCGTGGACCAGCACGTCGGCGTCGGAATGCCCGGCGAGCCCCAGCTCGAAGGGAATCTCGACCCCGCCCAGAACCAGCCTGCGGTCGGGCGTCAGCCGGTGCACGTCGAACCCGATTCCGACCCTCATTGGAAAAACCGCCCAGGGCGTTGCACGGTGTGGATTTTAGGTTTATCCCGCCGGTGTGTCAACACGGCCGCCTCCCGGGAACACTTCCGCGGCGGACTCCGATTCACCGGAAGGGACCGCCGACGTATGCTATACTTGCGCCGACGCGCCACCACCCGATATGCTCAGATACATCCTCACAATTCTGACGGTCATCTCCTCGCTCGCCGCGGCCGACGACCTCCGCCCGGACCTCTCGAGCCTGGACGACTACACCCATCGGGCGGAGTTCGACCCGTTCGCGTCCGTGGCGCTAAAGCCCGACCTCACCAGCCTCGAGGATTTCCGCAACCCGGAGGAGTTCCAAATCGAGGGGAAGCTGCGCGGGGAGCCGTCGCCGGGCGAATCCGCCGCGGTGTGGGAGGGCATATGTCGCGCCCAGGCGGCCGGCGAATCCCTCCTGCGGCGCGAGCCCATCGTCTGGGAGACCCTGGCCGACTACCGGCCCTACGCGAAGGTGGGGCAGCCGCGCCTGCTGTACGACGTGGCCCGGGCGAACGAATGGGCCGACCCCCGGCGCGAGCGCGGCGAGAGGCCCAAGGTCTCTATCCTGATGTACCACGACATCCGCGACGCCTCCCGGTACTCCACCGTCATTACCCCCTGGCAGTTCGAGGAGGAGGTGCGCTGGCTGACGGAAGAGGGGTACCGTTTCATTACCATCGGCCAGCTGCTGGACGCCGTCTACTCCGGCGGCGGAGACCTGCCGCCCCGCTGCGTGGCGCTGACCTTCGACGACGGCTGGAGCGGCGTCTACCGCTACGCCTACCCGATTCTTAAGAAATACGGCGCCACGGCCACTCTGTACCTCTACACGAACTACATCGGCGTGGGCGGCCGGTCCAACACCTGGGACCAGTACCGCGAGATGCTGTCCAACGGCTTCGAAATCGGCAGCCACACCGTCTCCCACTGCGACCTGACCAACCGGGGCGCGTGGAGTGGACACGGCTCCAAGCCCCCCTCGGGGCAGGGGACCTATACCCAAAGGCTGATGCACGAGTTGGTGGACTCCAGGCTCATCCTCGAGGAGCACCTGGGGGTGCCCATCCGGAGCCTGGCCCTGCCCTACGGCGCCTACGACGACTACGTGCTCAAGAGCGCGCTTCTGGCCGGCTACGAGGGCGTCCTCACCATCAAGGCCGGCAACACCTTTGTGGACGCCGACACGAATGAAATCGAGCTCCGGCGCTGGAACATCGTCCCGTCCATGGGCCTGGCGACCTTCATCGAACGCCTGGACCGGGAATGACGGCGCAGCTCGACGCACGCTCGGCGTCTTGGGAAACGCTCCGGGGCGTGGCCGCCGGGAAGGGGGACGCCGAGCCCCTGCTGCGCGGACTGCTGGCCGACGCCGATTTGCCGTCCGTTGAGCGGCGGCTGGCCTTCGAACTGACCCTGGGAACCCTGCGCAAGCGGGGTTGTCTCGACTACGGGCTGGAACGGTATCTGACCCGGCCCCTGCGGACGCTGCACCCAGACCTGCGCGAGCTCCTGCGCCTGGGAGCTTACCAGCTTTTGGAGCTGGACCGCGTCCCGGCCTACGCCGCAGTGGACCGGACGGTGCAACTGGCCCGAACGCGGAACACGACGCGAAGCGCTGCGGGGTTGGTCAACGCCGTCCTGCGGCGCTTGAGCGAGGGCCGTCCCGAGCCGCCCGACGCGGCCGCGGACCCCGTCGGTTATCTGACCGCAACCGGCAGCCACCCCCGCTGGCTGGTGAAGCGGTGGCTGGAGCGCTACGGCTTCGAGGAGACCGCCCGGCTGTGCGCCGTGGACAACGAGCCGCCCGATACCTTCGCTTTCCTCAATCCCTTTCGGGCGGCCGGGGAGGATTTTCAAAAAATCGTCCCGGACGCCGAGGCGGTGGAGGGATTTCCCGGCTGCTACCGGCTCGCCCGCGGGGAGGACCTGACCGCTAGCGGGGCGTACCTGGAGGGCAAAATTTACGCCGCCGACCCGGCGACGGCGCTGGCGGCGACGGCGCTGAATCCCCAACCCGGCGAGCTGATTCTGGACGCCTGCTCGGCCCCCGGGGGTAAGCTCTTCCACCTGCACCGTCTGGCCGGTGGAGGGCTAAAAACCGTGGCCCTGGAAGTTTCACCCCGGCGGTGCGCCGTTCTCGCAGAAAATATCCGCCGGCTCGGCCTGCCCGCGGCGGTGGTGAACGGCGACCTGCTGCTCCCGCCGCTCGCCGGACGCCGATTCGACAAGATTCTTCTCGACGCGCCCTGCTCCAACACCGGTGTGCTTCGGCGCCGCGTCGAGGCGCGGTGGAGGCGCAGGCCGGAGGATTTGAAGGCCCTGGCGCGCCTGCAGCTCGACCTCTTAACTTCGGCCTCCCGTTTGGTAAAATCGGGGGGGCTGGTGGCCTACTCTACCTGCTCCCTGGAACCCGAGGAGAACGAGGGCGTGGTGGAACGGTTTATAGGCGGACGGGGCGATTTTCAACACACGCCCGCCGCCCTAGGAGGGAGCTTCGGCGATTCCACGGGCTACATACGCGCCCTGCCGCACAGAACCGGAACCGACGGAGCCTTCGTGGCGCTCTTGCGGAGGGTGAGGTAGCCTTACCGGCGGCGAATGGGGTATGATTGACTGACCAATAGAAACAAGCGGTGGCGGATGAACGACCAGAACGACAGCGGAACGGGGCTCGGTTACGACTCGCAATCCCAGGACCGGCCGAAGTTCGAGGGATTCGGCTTCGGTGAGTCGGCCCAGCAGCAGGCCCCCTTACCCGTGAAGCGCAAATCCTCGAAACTGGCCCGCCTGAAGGCCGTGCTGCTCTACATCGGCCTGGCCGTGGGCGCCCTCGTCGTCGGCATGCTTTTGGCCAACTTCGTCATCATGCCCCTGTTAGTGGGGGGTGAGGAGGTCGAGGTCCCCGACCTGACGAACATGAGCTTCGAGGCGGCGTCCTCCCAGTTGGTCGAGATAGGCCTCAACTACGAGAAGGTGGCCGAGGAATACTCGGCGGACGTGCCGGCCGGGTACGTCGTCAGCCAGCGTCAGGAACCGGGGATGAACGTGCGGCCGGGCCGCATCATCGAGCTCACCGTCTCCGCCGGTTCCGAGGACGTCCGCATCCCCAATGTAACCAAGATGAGCCAGCGCCAGGCCGAGGACGTCCTCCGCCGCGCCGGGCTGGTGGTGGGGAAGGTCCGCGAAAGCTACGACCCCAACGTCCCGGAAGGCTCGGTCATCGGCCAGAACCCCGAGCCGGGGCGCGAGGTGCCGCGCGGAACCCGAATAGACATCCTCGTCTCGCTGGGTTCCGAGGAGACCTCCTTCAAGATGCCGAACCTGGTCGGCGCCGACTACCGCACCGCCGTCAGCCGCGTCTCCACCTGGGAGCTGGTGATGGGGGACACCACTTTCGAATTTTCTTCCAGCATCCCGCCGGGCCACATCATCCGCCAGTCCCCCGAGGTCGGCGCGACGGTGGCCCGGGGCGCCACGGTGACCGTGGTAATCAGCAAGGGCCCGCCCACCGGCGGCGAGACGGTCCCGACGCCCGAGGGTGGCGGGGAAACGCCGCCTCCGGACACCTTCTAAGATGGCCGTAAAAATCGTCCCCAGCATCCTCTCCGCCGACCAGACCGAGCTGGGCGCCGTCGTCCGCCGGTTGCTCGACGCCGGGTTGGAGACAATCCACCTCGACGTGATGGACGGCAACTTCGTGCCGCCCATCACCTTCGGCGCCAAGCTCCTGGCCGATTTGAAGGGCGCGGTGGGGGGTATTTACGACGCGCACCTCATGGTCGCCCGTCCCGAGGCGCAACTCGAGCTCTTCGCCGAGGCGGGGGCGGACTGGATAACCGTGCACCAGGAGGCCGCGCCCCACGTCCACCGGCTCCTCGACCGCATCAAATCCCTCGGCCGGAAGGCCGGCGTCTCCATCAACCCCGGCACCCCCGTCGTCCAGCTCGAGCCGCTCCTGGGCTCGGCCGACCTCTTCCTCATCATGACCGTCAACCCCGGCTGGGGCGGGCAGGGGATGATAGAAACCTGCCTGGACAAGGTGCGCTGGCTGAAGGAGCGCGTGGACACGCCGGTGATGGTGGACGGGGGGGTCAACGAGCGGACGATGGCGAAGGTGGCCGCCGGCGGCGCGGACCTGGCCGTCGTCGGCAGCGCCCTCTTCAAGGGCGATTTGAACGAAATACTGACCCGTCTCCGCGCCGAGGCCTCGGCCCCCTGAGCCTCGACTCCTATCGCTTGAATCGAAATCCCCGGGGCTGACGCGTCAGCCCCTTTCCGGGCCGCCGAATGTTCGACCGCATCACAGACCGGCTCACCGCCGTCTTCAAGAAGCTCACCGGGCGGGGGAGGCTCACCGAGGCGAACGTCTCCGACGCCCTGCGGGAGGTGCGCGTCGCCCTCCTGGAGGCCGACGTCAACCTCGCCGTGGTGAAGGTTTTCCTGGAGGGCGTGCGGGAGAATGCGCTGGGCGAGGCCGTGCTGGGCTCGCTGACGCCGGGGCAGCAGTTCATCGGCGTGGTGCAGCGGGAGCTGAACTCGCTCCTGGCGAAAAACACCGGCGAGTTCAACCTCCCCGTCCCGGCCACGGTGATGCTGGTGGGCCTGCAAGGGTCGGGGAAGACGACCACGGCGGCCAAGCTGGCCCGCTGGTACTCCCGGCACGGTAACCGGCGCTCGCTCCTGGCGGCCTGTGACGTTCAACGCCCGGCGGCCCGGGAGCAGTTGGAAATTTTAGCCGGGCACGTAGGAGCGGAATCTTTCCCTGAAAAATTCACCGCCGACGCCGTGGGCACGGCGCTGGCAGCCTTGCGTCAGGCCGACCGGCGCAACCTGGACCTGACGGTGGTGGACACGGCGGGCCGGCTGCAAATCGACGAGCCGCTGATGGCCGAGCTGGCGGAGATGAAGGGGAAGCTGCGGCCGCAGGCGGTTTTTCTGGTGGTGGACGCCGCGTCGGGCCAGGAGGCGCTCGGCGTTGCGGAGGCCTTCCACGGGCGCCTGGGGCTGGACGGGGTCGTCGTGAGCCGGCTGGACGGCGACGCCCGGGGCGGCTGCATCCTCTCCATCGCCGGCGGCCTGGGAGTGCCCATCCGCTTCGTCGGCACGGGCGAGACCCCCGACGACCTGGAGCCCTTCGACCCCGACCGCCTCTCCCGGCGCATCCTCGGCCTGGGCGACGTGGTGGGGCTGGTGGAAAAAGCCCGGGACGCCTTCGACGCCCGGCAGGCCGAGCGCCTGGCGGAGAGGGCGGTCAAGGGCGGCTTCGACATGGAGGACTTCGCCGAGCAGCTCCGGGGAATCCAGAAGATGGGCCGGATGGCCGACATCCTGGCTCTGGTCCCCGGCATGCGCCAATTCGCGCAGGGGGCCGACGAGGAGGGATTGGACCGGGGGATGAAGCGGGCGGCGGCGATAATGGACTCCATGACCCCCTACGAACGCCGGCACCCCAGCGTCATCGACGGCTCGCGGCGGCGGCGAATAGCCGCGGGCTCCGGCACGACCACCGCCGACGTGAACCGCCTTCTGGCCCAGTACCGCTCCATGGCCAAGGCCTTCGACGGGCTGTCGGGAAAGAAGGGCCGGCGGATGATGCAGCGGTTGGGGCTCGACCCCGACCGGCTCCCCGAGCTCCCGCCGGAGGCGCTCCCATGAACGTTCTGCTCATCACCCACGATTACCCCCCGGCCAATCCCGGCGGGATGAGCTTCGGCTACCGCAACCTGATGGCCCACTGGCCCCGGGGAGACCGCGTCGTGCTGACCCCGGCCCACCCCGACGGCCCGGCCTCGGAGCGGCGGGACGGGGTGTTTGTGCACCGCATCCCGCTCAAGCCGCTCAATCTCGGCCCGTGGTACCGCACGGCCCTCCGTCTGGCGCGCGAGCGCGACGTCGAGCTGATTCTCTGCGGAAACGCCAGCCCCTTCCGCTACGTCGCCGACCGGCTGATGAAACGGGACCGCCTGCCCTACGTCCTCTTCTTTCACGGCAACGACCTGATGCGTCTGGCCGCGCGCATCCGCCGCTCACCCTGGCACCGTTTGAGCTGGAGCGGAACCCGGCGGCGGCTGACCGCCCTCAGCGTCAACACGCGCCACGTCGCCGGTCTCGCCGAGCGGCTGCTGGGCGTCGAGTCCGGGAGAATCATCGTTTCGCCCCCCGGGGTGGACGACCGTCTGCTGGGAATTGAAATCGAGCCGCCCCGCTTCACGCCCGGTGAGCCGGTGCGCCTTCTGACCGTGGGCCGGCTCACGCCGCGCAAGGGGGTGGACCGGGTCATCGAGTCCCTTCCGCTCCTCGTAAGCCGCGGCCACGACGTGCGCTACCGCGTCGTCGGAAAGGGGAATCCGGAGCCGTATCGTGAACTGGCCCGCCGCCTGGGTGTGGACGACCGGGTGAGCTTCGCCGGGTTCGTGGACGACCGGGGGCTGGAAGAGGAACTCCGGACCTGCGACGTCTTCGTCATGGTCTCGCGCGTGATGGAGGAGGGCCGGGACCTGGAGGGCTTCGGCATCGTGTACCTCGAGGCCGGGGCGTTCAAGCGGCCCGTCGTGGCCGGCGCCGCGGGCGGCGTCCCCGACGCGGTCCTCGACGGCGAGACCGGTTGGCTGGTGGGCGACCCGGACGCGGCCGGGGAAATCGCGCAAAAAATCGCGCTCGTGCTCCGGGACCCGGAGAAGGCCCGGGCCATGGGCGAGCGGGCCTACGAGAGGGTCAACCGGTCGTTTACGTGGGAGGTGCGCGACGCGGCGCTCTATGGGGAGCTCGCCCGGCGGTTGAAAAAAGCCGGATTGCGTTCGATATAAAAAACGGCCGACCTCGGAGTCGGCTTTTTTAAAAAATCCCCGGCGCGACCGGAACCGCGTCAGAAACCCTCGGCTATTTTAACCACCTCGGCGATGCGGTTCCGGAAACGGTGCTTGGCGTGAGCGGCCGCGTAGCCCCGGTCGGCGATTTCGACCCGCTCCCGGTCGTGGGTGCGGTAGTACTCGAGCTTTTCGAGCGCCTCCTCCGGGGTGCGGTACGTCTCGCACTCCCGCCCCACCTCGAACCACGTCTCTATGCCCCGGACGTGGTTGGTCAGCAGGAAGCCGCCGGCCCCCAGGATGCGGTAATCCCGGGCGCTCATGGAGAGCTCGACCTGGGGAAAGGCGCTGTTGCCCAGGCAGACCTTCGACCGCCCCACGAAGTCGTTGTGCCGTTTATTGAAGAGCTTCAGCCCGTTCACGAGCTTCGACCGGTAGGGCCGGGCGCGGACCATGTCGAGCAGGGTCTTCCGCCGTCCGTACTCCTCGTGCAACGCGTCCACGCTGCCCGCGAAGAATACGTCGTACTGAGTCTTCCTGCCGCCCCGACGGAGCCGGTGAATCCGGTCGCAGCCCTCGGACAGCCAGTAGACGTGGGGGTTGCCGGAGCGCTCCCGGAATTCATCCAACTGGCCCTTGGCGATGGTGAACCAGAAATGGCAGCCGCGCATCAGCGGCATCAGGTCGTCCCAGTCGGCCGCGTCGGGCCGCACGTCCACGTTCCAGAAGCTCGTCAGGGCCGTCTTCCGCAACTCGCCGATGATGTCGCAGTAGGGCAGGCTCCGGCTCATGAAGATGAGGTCGGGCCGACGGAACCGGGCCAGCGCGAGGAATTTCTCGGGCCTCTCCCTCTTCGGGTCGTGAACGCCCACGAGCTCGTGACCCAGCTCCTCGAAGGCGTTCCTGACGTACACCCCCGTCATCCTGTCCCGCTGGGGGAATCCCAGTAAGACCCTCATTCCCGAACGCTCCCGTGTCGGGTAATCATTCCAGGCGCCGCCGCAGGTAGCGGTTGTAAACCACCGCCGCCGGGTTGTGCCCCGTCACCCGGTCCTTGGCGATGAGCGTCACCACGGGGACCGACGAGCCCAGGCCCAGCAGGGCGTCGTGCCCCACGCACAGGCCGACGGAGCCGATGAGGCCCACGCCGTCGAGCCCCAGTTGCGCCGCCTGACCCAGGGGATTGCAGCTCGATTCGTCGGCGTCACCATGAATCCGCGGATGCCCAAGTTCCTCTTTAGATAAAGCGCCCAGCTTGCAGCAGGCCGAGGAGACCTCGAACCCGCGCCGCTCCAGGAATCCGGCGATGACGGCCGCCTCCTCGGCGGAGCCGATGCAGAAGGCGAGCCCGATTTTCCGCAGGCCCAGCTTCTGTGCCAGCAGGGCGAACTCCTCTATTCGGGTCAGGCGGCAGTAGCCCTCCGCCTCCACCTCCGCCGCGGCGTCGAAGAGGGGCCGCAGCTCGGGCGTGTACCGGGCGGTCATCTCGCCTTGCGAAAAACCGCCGCAGTTCAGGCCCTCCCCGCAGCGGCGCCCGTATTCACACTCGTGACAGCGCATGTCCCCGCTTTACTTGAGGGAGTAGAAGTTCAACAGCCAGCGCCAGTCCGAATTATGGTCCCCGTCGTCATCCACGCGGAGCTCGACAATGCCGAGGTTCTCTTTGAAAAAGATGTTTATGGTTATCATGTCGCTGTTTTTCACCGTGACCCAGACCAAATCCTCGTAGTGCCCGGACGGAGTATCCGAGAACATATCTATCTGGTCGATACTGCAATCCCAAAGAACACCGTCATCGTCGGTGTATGTCCAGGCGTTGTCTTTCTCGATGGGGGTTTTGAGGTAGACGTGCCAGTTGGTTTCATCCGCCGGCCTGGCCTGGAACTCACCGTCGGCGGTGTGGCGCCAGAGCCACTCCTCCGTGGTGCCGCCCCAGTTCAATTCCACGCTCCAGGCGCCGTCCTCGGAGCCCGTCACGGACCAGTTCATCGGGTCGCCGTCGTCGGGCAGGTCCCAGGCGTAGTCCCACTCGTTGCCCTGGGCCAGGGGGACGTAGGCCTCCGTGGGTTTGGGCTCCGGGGTGTCGGTCGTCGTGTCGCAGCCGGCGAGTAGTGCCGCCAGAACGGCCGCGGAGAATAGCAGCGTCCTTTTCATCGAGACCTCGCGGTGGGGGTTATCTTTCGCCGCGATGATACCAGCCCCGCCCCGCACTGGCAAGCCCGGCGCTTGACAAGCGCGCCGCGGCGCGGGATATAATGGGAATGAAAATCACTCACCCCGCGAGGCGGCATGCGACCCATCCTGACCCTCCTGCTCCTGGCGGCTTTCTATGCGGCGGCGAACGTGGCGCCGGGCCGCTGGGTCGAGGACCGACCCGGCGGGACGCCCACCGAGCACCCCACCGTCACCATGTCCGACGAGGAGGTCAGCGTCTTCTTCTGGGGGGACGTCGTCCTGGTCGAGGCGTGGTACGACATGACCAGCGCGGGGACCTCCGGCCCGACGCCGATGATGCTGCCCATGTACTTCATCTACCCCGACCAGGGCCCGGACGAGGATTTCGAGCCGTGGGTGCGGATGAACGTGAACGGCGAGGAGCTGGAAACGCGGGCCTACCTGCGACCCCAGTTCGACGAGGCGGGGGAGTGGTCGGCGACGATGGTCATGGCGCTCTTCCGGTACGACTTCCCCGAAAATTCCACCACGCGGCTCTGCGCCACCTACCTGGCACCCTACGTCTGGCGGGAGGACGGCGGCTGCTTCGAATACCCCCTGGGTACGGGAGGCGGCTGGCACTCCCCCATCGGCCACGGCACGCTTTTTCTGCGGCCGGGTCCGGGGGCCGACTGGGACGTGGTCGAGGATTTCGGCCAGAAAGAGCTACCCGAGCCGACCTTCGACGGCGAGACGGCCGTGTGGGAGTTCACCGACCTGGAGCCCCCGCCGGACACCTGCTACTGGCTCAAGGTGAAGGGGCCTTGAGCAGTTTGGCGCGCCAATAAGCAACCATACCCACGGGATGAATTTCCGAGAGCGGGGTAACTCCCCGCTTTTTTATCAGGTGCAGGGCCTTGGCCGGCAGTTCTCCCAATTTCACCGACTTGGTCCGCCGGTCCCTGGTACGCATCTTGCGTTCAAGAGAGCTGAACACTATCCCCATTTAAAAAAACCGGTAATCCCCCCGCGAGGAACATGAAACGTGTACTTATCATAGACGACGAGGAAGACCTTCTGGAACCTCTGACCCTGGGGCTTCAGCAATACTCTCCCGATTTCGCCTACACCGCCACTTCCGACCCGGTGGAGGGGATGGTGCTGCTGGACCGCAATCCGGTGGACATCCTGGTCACCGACATGATAATGCCCTACGTCACCGGCCTGGACATCATCGAGCAGGTCGTCAACCATTTCCCCCGGACCGCCTGCATACTGATGACGGCCTACGGCTCGTCGGACATAGAGTTGATTCTGGACGAGTACTCGGTCAACTACGTCGAGAAGCCGCTGGACCTGGACTTGCTCCACCGGATGCTCGTCAACCTGAGCCGGGAACCCAAGACCGTCGCCGAATTGAGCGAGGTCACGCTGCCCACCTTCGTCCGGGTGCTGGCGGCGAAGGAGCTGACCTGCCGGGTGGACATCGAGTGCCGGGAGAAGAAACGGAACGGGACGCTGTTCTTCTCGCGGGGGGAGCTCTTCCACGCCAAGCTCGGCAGCCTGTCGCCCGAGGCGGCGGCGGTGGCCATGCTGACCTGCGAACAGGCGAAAATCACCATCCACCAGCTCAAGCACCCCTTCCGGCGGAAAATCCATCGGAGCCTGGAGGAGATTCTGCACATAACGTCGGGGGAGGAAGAGGAACCCTTAACCGCCCTCGGCGATATGGATTCCCCCGACCAAACCGAAAGCGGTTACATCAATACCCATAACCTCATCGGGCTGCTCTCCGCGGGAGTCACGCTGAAGTACAACCTGCTCCAACGGAAGCGGTGAGACCGGCCCGGACGTGAAAAAAGGAACGCCCGGCGGCGCTCCTTTTTTATGAAGATAAAACGTCTTACAGCTCCAAAAACGCCTTGAGCTTGTTCGAGCGTGTGGGGTGCCGCAGCTTGCGCAGCGCCTTGGCCTCGATTTGCCGCACGCGCTCGCGGGTGACGTTGAAGATGGTCCCGACCTCGTCCAGGGTGCGCGGGCAGCCGTCCCCGACGCCGAAGCGGAAGCGCAGGACCTTCTCCTCGCGGCGGGTCAGGGTCGAAAGAACGCTCTCGATTTGCTCGCTCATGAGCATGAAGGCCGCGGAGCGCGCCGGGCTCACCGTGTTCTTGTCCTCGACGAAATCGGCGAGGTGGGAGTCCTCCTCCTGCCCGATGGGGGTTTCCAGGGAGATGGGCTCCTGGGCGATTTTCAGTATGCGGCGGACCTTGTCGGCACTCATGCCGAGCTCGTCGGCGATTTCGGTGGGGGTCGGCTCGCGCCCCAGTTCGTGCAGGAGCTGGCGGCTGGTGCGGATGACCTTGTTGATGGCCTCAATCATGTGCACCGGGATGCGGATGGTGCGGGCCTGGTCGGCGATGGAGCGCGTGACGGCCTGGCGTATCCACCACGTGGCGTAAGTGGAGAACTTGTAGCCCTTCTTGTAGTCGAACTTGTCCACCGCCCGCATCAGGCCGATGTTGCCCTCCTGGATGAGGTCCAGGAAGTGGAGACCGCGGTTGGTGTACTTCTTGGCGATGGAGACGACCAGCCGGACGTTGGAGCGGACCAGGGTCATCTTGGCCTCATGGACCTGCTGACGCCCCTCCCGGATGCGCTTGACCACGTCGCGGAGGTCCTCGGTGGTCATCCCGACCTGCCGCTCGACCTGGCGGACCTTCTCGGCGGCCTTGGTAAGCCGCTGGACGGTCCGGGCCAGCCCCTCCTCGTCGGTGGAGAGCCGCTTCATCAGTCCGGCGGCCAGGGGATTCTTCGCGGTGATGTTGTCGGAGATGGCCTCGGCCTCGTCGAGGGTAATCCCCAGCTTCTTCGTCGTCTGCTCCAGGTCGCGCTGCTTGAGGTTTATGAGGCGCAACAGGTCGATGATGCGGTCGGCGAAGCGGTTGATTTGCAGGGGGGAGAACTGCACGTCCAGCAGCTTCTCCCGGATGGCGACCTCAACGGCGGCGATGACCTCCCCGTCGGGCTTCCGATTCTCGTGCTTCGCCTCGGTGAGCTCGGTCATTATCCGCTGGTGCTCGACGTAGGTTTCAGCCAGGAGCTTGCAGGTGCGGCGGATGTACTCCTTCTGCTTGTAGAGCGGAAGGCGCCCCTCGGCGTTTATCTTGACCACCTTCTCGATTTTGAGGTCGCCCTGGCGGAGCTTTTCGGCGAGGGCCTCCAGGTCCCGATGGGTGGAATAAACGCTGAATACCGCGTCCTGGATGACGTTCTGGCCGCTCTCGATTCCCTTGGCCAGCTCGATTTCGCCCTCCCGCGACAGGAGGGGGACGCGCCCCATCTCGCGCAGGTAGAGCCGGACGGGGTCGTCGGTGCGGATTTTTTCCACATCCGCCAGCGCGTCGGCGTACTCCCGCGCCAGGCTGACCTCGGCCCCGGCCTTGACCGTCTTGGGCAGCTTGGCCTTGGACGTGTCCACGATGTCGATGTCCAGCTCGTCGAAGAGCATCAACAGCTCGTCGATCTGCTCGGGACTGACCACGTCCGAGGGCAGGGCGTCGTAGAGCTCCGAATACGTGAGCTGGCCCTTCTCCTGGCCCAATACGATAAGCTTCTCGATACTCTCGCTGGCGGGAATGTCGTGGAGGTTGTGCTTTACCTCGGTGTCTTCGGACTCTTCGATTTCATCGTCGAAGCTGCTGTCGTCGTTGTCCTTCAATGGCTCCTCCAAACCGAACCGGTTGCCGTACCTTCAAGAACGGGCAATGATAAGAAAATACCTGCGGCGAAACAAGGGGGATTTCCGGGGGGTTATCGGGGATTGTGAAAGTAATAACACGCAGTAAATAAACAAGTTACATATTACTTGGCGACCCGCGTCGCGAAAAAAAGCCGCTTTTTTTGTTCACGGTAAGTATAGCCGGAGTCGAACTGAATTTCCAAGGAATCAGCCGACGTTAACCCTTTTAAGTCAACAAGATGACGTTAAAATGACGCAGAAGCGGCCGGGGAAACCCGACCAAATTGCGTAACACCCTATAATTATACGACTTGCATTGACGCCTGTCCGCGTGTTTATTCCTCTTCCACCTTCAGGCCGTCGATTTGTGCCAGGAGCTTCCGGTAGCGCTCCTCGTCCCCCTTCCGGTACGCCTCCTTCAGCTCCGCCTTCAGCCGGATGAGCTCGGTCTCGAGGTTGCGGCGGCGGAAGGCCCCCAGGCAGTCCACCACGGCCCTCTCCCGCTCCTCCTCGTCCAGCTCCGTCTCCATTACCCGGTAGAAGGCCTCCCGGGCGGCCGGTTCGAGCTTCTCGGCGGCGGGGCCGACGTCGGCGAGCCTTCCCTCCCGAACCGCCTCGTAGGCCGGCTCCACGGCGGGACGGACGGATTCGGGGAAATTCTCCGGGCGGATTTCCGCGACCACGCGCGTGGCCCGCTCCCGGTCGTTGAACAACAGGAATAAAAGCAGCCGCACGCCCTGCTCCAGGGGGGCCGGCCGAACCCGCCTCGATACAACGCCCCGGTCGCCGGAAACCGCCCGCGTCGTAGGTTGCCCCTCGCGGACGGCGTTCCGCAGGTCCCGGCGCAGGGATTTATTGTTCACCCCGAGCTTGTCGGCGAAGCGGTCTATGAGCACGTCCCGGGCCACGCCCCCAGTGAGCACGAAGAGGTGCCCGGCCAGCTCCTCGATGAGCTTCCCGCGGCCGAGGGCTTCCGCCGGGTCGTGCCGGTCGAGGAGCGTGCGGACGAGGAACTCCTCCAGCCCGAGGGCGCCGTCGAGGACCGCGGACAGCGCGGCGGGGCCTTCCTCCCGAATCACGTCGTCCGGGTCCTTCCCCCCGGGCGGGACGGCCACGCGCACCGCCAGGCCGGCGTTGACCAGGAGTAGAAGTGAGCGCAGGGCGGCCGTCTGCCCGGCGGAATCGCCGTCGAAGAGCACGACCACGCCTTTTTCGGCGGAGAAGCGCCCTAAAAGCTTGGCCTGCTCCTCGGTGAGGGCCGTGCCCAGCGGGGCGACCGCCGCGGGGAACCCGGCGCCGTGGAGACTGACCACGTCCAGGTAACCCTCGACCAGCAGGGCCGGGGAATCGCGCAGGGCCTTGCGGGCCAGGTCCAGGCCGTAGAGCACCGAGCCCTTGTGGTAGGTCGGCGACTCCGGCGAGTTGACGTACTTGGGCGTATCGGGGGCGTCGGAGAGGTCTCGGCCGCCGAAGCCGATGACCCGGCCCCGCGGGTCGCGGACGGGGAAGACCAGCCTGTCCCGCAGCCGGTCGTAGAGCCCGCCCGATTTGCCCCGGGCGCAGAGTCCGGTCGCCAGGAGCAGCTCGGGGCGGACGCCGTCCTTGGGGAGCCGCTTGGCCAGGAAATCCCACTCGGGAGGCGCGTAGCCCAGGCCGAAGGCGGCCTGCATCTCCGCCGAAACCCGTCGCCGGGCGAGGAACTCGCGGCCCTTGACCCCGGCCGCCGAGGTGAGCAGACGCTGGTAGAGCGTGGTCGCCCGCTCGAGGGTCCGGTAGGCGTCGTCCCGCTCCCCGCGGCGGTCCCCGGTGCGGTCCGCGGTTTCGGTGATTTCGACGTTGAACTTGCGCGCCAGGTGCCGGACCGCCTCGAGGAAGTCCATCTTCTCCAGCTCCATGACGAAGCTGAACACGTCGCCGCCCACGCCGCAGCCGAAGCAGTGGTAGAACTGGCGCGTGGCGTGGACGTTGAAGGAGGGGGTCTTTTCCTCGTGGAACGGGCAGAGGCCGACGTAGTTCTGGCCGCGGCGCTTGAGCTGGACGTACTCGCCCACCACGGTGACGATGTCGGCCGCCCGCCGGACCCGTTCGAGGCTGGCGTCGTCAATGGCCATCTACTTCAGCTCCACCTCGGTGACGCCGATTCCGCCGAACTTGGGCTCCGCCGCGGCGAAGACCCGCACATGGCGGTGGTCTTTCAAAAAATCCAACACGGCGAAGCGCAGCGCCCCCGTCCCCCGGCCGTGGATGACGCGGACATTGGCGTGCCCGGCCAGGGCGGCGTCGTCCAGGTACTTGTCTAAAATCTCCAGGGCCTCCTCGACCCGCTTCCCCACCAGCAGGAGCTCGGAGGGGACGTAGCGGTCGGGGACCTCCGCGCTTTCGGGGGGCCTCTCGGGGCGGTCGTCGGCCACCTTCGTCAGTTTGCCCATGGGGACCGTCATGCGGACCGCGCCCATGGCGATGACCGCGCGGTCGCCGGAAATTTCCAGGAGGTCGGAGGCGGTGCGGGTGCCGTCCAGGCGCACGCGGTCGCCGACGGCGAGTTCCCCGGTCTCGGTCGGGGTGCGCTCCTGCTCGGTGAACCGCCGTTTCAGCTCGTCGCGCTGGCGTTTCAGCCTCTCCCGGGGGCGGGAGAGACCGGCGTCGGTGGGGGCGCTCTTTTTATCGCGCAACCGGCGCGCCGCCGCCTCGGTTTCCTGCTCCACCCGGGCCAGCTCATCCTCCAGCGACCGCCGGATGGCCTCCAGCTCCGCCGTCTTTCCCCCCTCGACCAGGGCGATGCGCTCGGCCGTCTCCCGGCGGACGCGCTCCAGCTCCTCCCGCAGATGGGAACCCTCCTCCTCGGCGGAACTCCGTCGCAGACGCTCGTCCTCCAACTCGGCGATGAGCCGGTCCAGCCGCAGGTATTCCTCGTCGAGGTAGCCCTCGGCCTCGGAGACCAATCCGTCGTCCAGCCCCAGGCGGCGGGCCATCTGCAGCGTGTTCGAGGCCCCCGGCGTGCCGATGCTGACCCGATAGAGCGGGGCCAGCGTCTCGGGGTCGAAGGCCACCTGGGCGTTCTCCATGCGCGGCGCGCCGTAGACGAAGCCCTTGAGGGAATCGTAGTGGCTCGTGGCCACCGCCCAGGCCCCGGCCCGCTGGAGGCGCGAGAGAACCGCCATGGCCAGCGCGGCCCCCTGGTCCGGGTCGGTACCGGTGCCGATTTCGTCCAGCAGGACCAGCGACCCCGGCCCCACCGCGGAAAAAATCTCGTCCAGGCGCCGGATGTGGTAGCTGAAGGTGGAGAGGTCGCCCTCCACGGACTGCTCGTCGCCGATGTCGGCCAGGACCGAGGAGCGCAGGCCGACGGCGGAGTCGGGGCTGACCGGAATCGGCAGGCCGCTCTGGACCATGACCGTCAGCAGGCCGAGTGTCTTGAGCGCCACGGTCTTGCCGCCCGCGTTGGGACCGGTTATAAGAAGTACATCGTAGGCGTCGCCCAGCTCGAGGTCCACGGGCACCACCTCCCCGGCGGGGTGATGCAGCAGGAGCACGGGATGCCGGGCCGCCAGGAGGCGGGTGGGCCCATCCTCGGTGAGCTCGGGGACGGCGCCGCCGAGCTTGTTCGCCAGACGGCCTTTCGCCTGCGCCAGGTCCAGCCGGGCGACGAGGCCGTAATCCAGCTCCAGCGCGTCGAGCCGGTTGCGCGCCAGCTCGGAGAGCTCGGCGAAGAGGCGCGCGACCTCCTCCCGTTCGGCACGGAGGATGGCGGCCAGCTCGTTGTTCTCCTCGACAATTGCCAGAGGCTCCACGTAGAGCGTCGTCCCCGACTTCGACTGGTCGTGGACTATGCCGGCCACCCGGCTGCGGAAATCGCGCAGGACCGGGATGACGAAGCGCCCGTCCCGCTGGGTGACGACCCGCTCGCCCAGTGAGTCGTCCAGCCCCGGCGAGGAGACCATCTCCAGCAGGCGGTCGTTGATTCTGCGGCGGAGCCTCTCCTCGTCGCGGCTCAGGCGCTTCAGCAGGGGCGAAGCGTCGGGCTTGACCGAGCCGTCCTCCTCGAGTACGCCGCCGATGGCTTCGCGGAGGTCGTTCAGGGGCAGGATGTCGGCGACGATGGCGGCCAGACCGGGGTAGAGGTCGGCGTTTGGCCGCTTTTGGCGCAGACCGGCCGCGACCACCGCCAGGAAGTAGAGCTCCAGCAGGGGTCCGGCCTCGAGGGTCGCTCCGGGGGGCGCCACGCTCCGGAACACGGGCCGCAGGTCCTCGTGCCGCCCGATGGGGAGCGGGGAGTCGGTCGCCAGGAGCCGGCGCGCCTCATCGGCCAGGGCCAAACTTGCCTGGACTTGGGAGAGCGCGGTCGCCGGGCGCAACGCGAGGGCCAGCTCCCGACCGGCATAGGTCTGCGTCGCCCCGGCGAGCTCGGCGAGGATTTTCGGGAAGTCCAGGAGGTTGAGACTGAATTCCTCGAAGGCCATGGGAGTTTCCGCGACGACTGAGTCTTAAAAAGGGCGGACGACCGCCCGGCGGAAAAGGGGGAGCGGTCCGGCGGTCAGGAGAGGAGTTCTGTAAGCTCCCCGATGGCGTTCTTCGTGGCCCGGCGGTAGGGTCGGCTGCGCGGAAAAACGGCGGCCAGGACGTAATCCACGCCGTCCACGAGGAAGAAGCGGAAGCAGTACTTCATCCCCCCCACGGACGTGGCCAGAATCTCGTCCAGCTCGACCCCGGAGGAATCCCGGCGGAGCTCGGCGATGGGGGTCTGGAGCTGGAGGGAGATGAGGTTGAGGAGGTCCACGTGCCCGCCCCGGCCCCAGGAGTAGATGACTAGCCCGTCCTCACCTACCAGGGCGACCTCCTCGAAGGCCGCTTTTTCCCCGATGCGCGTCAGCACCGCGGCGATGCGGTCGTAGAGGCTTTCCGTCAACGGGACCTCCTTAGAGCAGCTCCCCGCGCCCTCTTCGTCGGCAATCCATTCCCGTAGGGGCGACCGTCCACGGTCGCCGGCAGACGGATAATCCGTCTTGCCCCGACCTCACAGCAGCTCCCCGCGCCCGGATTTCCGGTAGATGTGGAAGAAGAACGGTCCCCCGGCCAGGGCCAGCGCCGCCCCCAGCGGCAGGGACGGCAGATGGAGGTACACCAGGGCCAGCCGCACGAGGTTGTCCGCGGCCAATACTAGCACAGCCCCCACCAGGGCCGCCAGCGGGAAAAGCCGCCTGTGCCCGGCGCCGACGGTCACGCGGACCAGGTGCGGGGCCACCAGACCGACGAAGGGAACTATGCCGGCGAAGGCGGTCACCGCGGCGGTGGCGAGTGCGGCGGCCAGGAGGATGCCGCGCCGGGTCCGCACGAGCTCCACGCCCAGGGAGTGGGCCTGCGTCTCCCCCAGAGCCAGGGCGTCCAGGGCCGGGGCGCGCAGGAAGAGGTACACCCCCGTTCCGGCGACGAGAACGGCCGTGATTACGAGTGGCCACCACTCCACGTAGGGGGTGGATAAATCGCCCAGGAGCCAGGCCAGCACCGCCCCCTGGCTGAACACCGGCAGCCAGGCCAGGATGACCAGAATCACGCCCGACAGGGTGGCGTTGGTCACCACACCGGCCACGATGAGCCCCGAGCGCGAGCCCCGCTCCCGCCCGGCCAGGCCCCAGACGGCGAGAGCCGCGCCCAGCCCCCCGGCGAAGGCGAAGAGTTGGCGGCCGAGGCTGCCCAGAAGCCCCGCGCCCAGGCCGAGGAGCGCCGCCAGAGCGACGCCCGTCCCGGCCCCGGCGCTCACGCCGGTGAGAAAGGGGTCGGCCAGGGGATTGCGCGTCAGCCCTTGCAGAGCGGCTCCGGCCATGCCCAGCGCCGCGCCCACCAACAGGCCCAGGAGGGTTCGTCCGAGACGCAGGACGAAGATGCCCGTGAGCAGCGGGTCGGTGCCCGCGAGGAGCCGGGCGAAATCGCCGGGGCCGAGACCCGGGCCCACAAAAAGGCCGACGAAGAGCCCGCCCGCGCCGAGAAGAATCAGAAACGCCACGGATGCGCGTCTTCCCGCCGGTGGCGTAGCTCGCGACGGCGAGCCGTGCGGTCGGTTCATACGCGTTGGATACTACGGGCCGCCGGGGCGTCAAGTCAAGTGCCGCGGCTTCGACGGCGGATGAACGGCGGGGTCGGATAAGAAAAACCAAGGCCTCGGGCCTTGGCCGGTCGTGTCAGGCTGGCCGGTTATCCGGCGTTGAGCGTTTCGTCGGCGCGGGGTATCATCGGACTTCCCGCTCAGCTCCTCAGAAGGTTCAGCAGCCGGTTCAGCTTTCTATCCCGCGACAGTTTGCGGTGGTTGAACTTCCACGCGTACTCGGCGAGGTACAGGGGTAGGCGGACGTAGCGGATGCCGCCCCTCCCGACCAGATTTTCCTTGAGGTAGGTCCAGAAGCTCGAGAGCAGTTCAATTTGACCTTCCGCTCCAATTTGACACACCTCATTGACGCACCCCTCGTCGGGTTCGTCCTTGGACGTCCACCGAACGATGGACACGGAGACGGGCTCCGATTTCAGTTTCGACAACAGGAGCGACCGGCCCTCCTCGGGCAGCGCCGTCGCGTGAACTTTTTTTCCCTGTCCGAGCAAAATATAGAGGGGCCGTTTGCGCACTTTTTCCAACGGAAAAGCCTGTGAAACGACCTCCAGTACATCTTCCGTATGTCGCGATAAAACGCCGCGCTGGGATTTTACTATCGTTCGGCGGAGAATTTGCAGTGACCGCAATACACGGCGTCTCTCTATATGTGTTTCAGTAGCAATATAATTACTGCTATTGTCATTGATAAACTGCCGAATAATCGCTTCCCACTGCTCCGTACGCAACCGGAGCGGGAGCTGGTCCGGCTTCCACTCGTATCGGCATGCGCTGCACATGAGCTTATTCCGGCGTACGCGGTACAGCTTTGTTTTTCCGCACCGGGGGCATATGCTATTGGAATTCATGGCGATATGAGTGGCTGAACTGGAACTATGTCAATATGATACACATACCTAGACACGGATGTCGTATGTTATATTAGAGTAACCCCGGTGTCAACTATTGTCTCTACCTCTTGACAATAATGACGCTCACTGGTAGTTTCTACAGCTTGCAAAGTGCAACTTACGTACCAGAGGCGGACGTGTCCAGATTCCAGTTAGTCACCGATTACGTCCCCAAAGGGGACCAGCCCGCGGCCATTGACGCGCTCTGCAACGCGCTCGAAGAGGGCAAGAAACACAACGTCCTCCTCGGCGTCACCGGCTCGGGCAAGACCTTCTCCGTGGCCAACGTGGTGGCACGGGTCAACCGCCCAACCCTGGTCATCAGCCCCAACAAGACCCTGGCGGCCCAGCTCTACTCCGAGTTCAAGACCCTCTTCCCCTACTCCGCCGTGGAGTACTTCGTCAGCTACTACGACTACTACCAGCCCGAGGCCTACATCCCCTCCACCGACACCTACATCGAGAAGGACTCCAGCATAAACGAGCAAATCGACAAGCTGCGCCTTTCCGCCACCGCCTCCCTCCTCTCCCGGCACGATGTCCTCATCGTGGCAAGCGTATCCTGCATCTACGGAATAGGCACCCCCGAGGACTACGAGGCGATGAGCGTGAAGCTCTTCTCGGGCGACCACTTCGAGCGGGACGAGCTCCTGGAAAAGCTCGTGGACATCCAGTACACGCGCAACGACATCGACTTCAGCCGCGGCCACTTCCGCGTGGCCGGCGACATCGTGGACGTCTACCCGGCCTACGGCGACACCGGTCTGCGCGTCGAGTTCTTCGGCGACGAAATCGACCGCCTGTCGGTCATCGACCCGCTCACCGGGAACCGCTTGAACGACCTGGCGACGATGACCGTTTTCCCCGCCCGCCACTTCGTCAGCCAGACCTGGCGCCTGGAACGGGCCATCCGCTCCATCGAACAGGAACTCGAAGAGCGTCTCGTCGAGCTGAAAGGCGCGAATAAGCTCCTCGAGGCCCAGCGTCTGGAAAGCCGCACCCGCTACGACCTGGACATGCTGCGCGAGGTGGGCTACTGCAACGGAATAGAGAACTACTCCCGCCACCTCACCGCCCGGCCGCCGGGCAGCCGCCCCAACGTCCTGCTGGACTTCTTCCCCAAGGACTGGCTTCTGGTAATCGACGAAAGCCACGTGGCCCTCCCCCAGCTCCACGGGATGTACAACGGGGACTACTCCCGCAAGAGCACGCTGGTGGAGCACGGCTTCCGTCTGCCCTCGGCCCTGGACAACCGACCGCTCAAGTTCGAGGAGTTCGAGGGCATGGTGAACCAGGTCATCTACACATCGGCCACGCCCAGCGCCTACGAGATGGAGCACGCCGCCGAGAACGGCATCGTCACCGAGCAAATCATCCGACCCACCGGCCTGGTGGACCCCGAAATCGTCGTCCGGAGCTCCGAGGGGCAGGTCGACGACCTCATGACGGAGATTCGGGAACGAATAGCCATGGGTCACCGGACCCTGGTGACCTGCATGACCAAGCGCATGGCCGAGGATTTGGCCGACTACCTCTCCGAGGCCGGCATCACCTCGCGCTACCTGCACTCCGAAATCGACACCATCGAGCGGGTGGAAATCATCCGGGGCCTCCGGTTGGGCGAATTCGACGTCCTGGTGGGAATCAACCTGCTGCGCGAGGGGCTGGACCTGCCCGAGGTCTCCCTGGTGGCGATTCTGGACGCGGACAAGGAAGGCTTTCTGCGGAACGCGCGCAGTCTCATACAAACAATAGGCCGATGCGCGCGAAACGTCAAGGGCCGCGTCGTCATGTACTGCCGTGACGGCAGGCCCAGCGGGGCCATGCGGGACGCCATAGACGAGACCGACCGCCGCCGGAGCATCCAGGAGGCGTACAACACCGAGCACGGAATAGTGCCGAAGACCATCGTCAAGACCATCGAGGCGGTCCACGCCGGAACCACGGTCGCCGACTCCCGGACCGCCGAGTCGGAGCACGCCCAAGAGGCCGAGAAGATGGAGCGGGCCCTGGGGCAGCTCGACACACTGGAGCGAATACGCCAGCTCGAGCAGGAGATGCTGGTGGCGGCCGAAAGTCTGGAGTTCGAAAAAGCGGCCGCGCTGCGCGACCGCATCAAGGCCCTGGCCAAAGAGATGGACCGGAAGGCCTGACCACCGCCGCCGTCCATTCGGGTGTGAAGAGGAGGAGCCGGCGAGCATCGGCGGGTATTGGAAGGCTCCGCAGTCTTAGCCGGGACGGGGCTCGTCTACCCGGTTAATCTCACCCGCGGGATTAGCCCGCGCCGCATACTTCCATGAGCGACGAGGAAAAGACCCCACGGGAAAGAAAATGGCAGAAGGTCCTGGGGGCCGGGCTCTTCCTGGTCTTCTTCCTGGGGCTCACGCTGGGGCCGCAGCTCTTCCCGAAATTCTTCGCGGAAAACTTCACCGGCGAGAAACTCTTCGGCACGTTCGCCCGGCCGGTCCACGCCGTTTACGCCATGTTCGGGGGGCTGGCGGCCTTCCTCGGGGCGCCGTTCCTCTTCGGCGCGCTCATCGTCAAGTCGGTGAGGAAGGTGAGCGCCAAGTGGTACAATCTGACATACTTCGGCGCGGTCATTTTTTCAATCGCCTCCTTCGGGCTCATCATCGGTTTCGTCTACCACTGCGCGGGGTACGTAAAGCTCTACTACGGCAATTCGTTCGTGGCGGACAACTTCGCCTTCATCATCTGGATTTATTTCATCCTCTTGAGCATTTTGCGGGTGGTCGTGACGTCGCGCAGTAAGTGAGGCAGGGCGTCGTCCGCGGCTGCATGTACGGAGCCCGCGCGACCGCCGCCGGTGAGGGGCCGGGATGTGAAAAAGCGACCGCCCCGCGCGACCGCATCCAGGCGTTGAGTAAGGGACTGGACCAGAAAGCCTGACGAAAGGGGATAAAATGAGAATCGCCGCGATTCTGCTCGCCTGCCTGCTGTTCCTGTCCTGCGAACAGGAGCCGGCGCCGTCCATCGACGGGGCCTGGGAGGGCGCCATCACCGTTCAGGGCATGGAAATCGGCTTCAGGGTCACGTTCACCACCGTGGACGGCGAGCTGACCGCCACCTTGGACATCCCGTCGCAGGTGGCCTACGGCCTGCCCCTGCAGAAGGTCGCCTTCGACGGGAGCCGGGTCTCCTTCGAGCTGGACTCCCCCGCGGGCCTGGCGGCCTACGAGGGGACGCTCAAGGACGACCGGATTTCCGGCTCGTTCACGCAGGGCGGCGCCGAGGGCGAGTTCCACCTGGAGCGCATGGTGCCCGAGGAGCTGCCCTACGACACCGAGGAGGTCACCCTCGAGGCCGCCCCCGAGGTGACCCTGGCCGGGACGCTCTCCCTGCCGCGGACCGAGGGGCCCCACCCCGCGGTCATCCTCATCACCGGCTCCGGACCGGAGAACCGCGACGAGGAGGTCTTCGGCTTCAAGCCGTTCAAGCTCCTGGCCGATTACCTCACCCCGCTGGGCGTGGCCGTGCTGCGCTGCGACGACCGCGGCGTGGGCGGCTCCACCGGTGGGGGCGCCGACGTCACCACTGCGGACCTGGCCGACGACGTGGCCGCCCAGATGGATTTCCTGGCGCAGCGGGCCGATATAGACCCCGGCCGCATCGGGCTCCTGGGCCACAGCGAGGGCTCCATCATCGCCGGCATGGTGGCGGCCAAGACCGGCAGGCCCGCCTTCGTCATCCTGATGGGCGGCCCGGCCTTCAACGGCGCCCATATCGTCAAGTCCCAGTTGGTGGCACTCTCCCGTGCCGAGGGCGCCACGGATGAGGAAATCGCCAAGGGCCTCGACATCCAGGAGCGGATTTTCGGCGCCCTGCGGACCGGCGGGGACCTGGAGGGGCTCAAGGCAGAGGCCGCGGATATCATACGGGAGTCCATCGCCGGCCTCTCCGAAGAGGAGCGCGCCACCATCTCCGACGTTGACGCCTACGTGAACTCGACCGTCGAGACGCAGTTCGCCGCCGTCGAGAGCCCCTGGTTCCGCTTCTTCATGGATTACGACCCCGCCGGCGACCTGGCGAAAATCACCTGTCCGCTCCTGGCGGTCTGGGGCGAGTTCGACCTCCAGGTTCCCGCCGAGGAGAACCGCGCGCGGATGGAGGAGGTCCTGTCCAAGTCGGGTAATACCGACTACACCCTGGAAATCCTCCCCCGGGCCAACCACCTGTTCCAGGAGACCGACACCGGCGCCTTCAGCGAGTACGCCGAGCTCCCCAAGGAGTTCGCCCCCGGCTTCCTCGATTTGATTTCCGGCTGGCTGCTGCCCCGGGTCGGCATCCCCCAATAGGCCGACCGTCCGAGTGGTGCGGACGCCCCCCGCCTGGGGGGCGTTTTGCCGGGGGCATTACTCCGTTTTGCCGTTTACACGCGCCCCGGGGGACCGTATACTCACCCCGTTAATAAAACGCAAAGGAGCACCGTGCGCCAAGACCTGGACCGGCTCATGGAAGAGCGCGGCATAGACTGGCTCTTCATCGAAGGCGGAAACGGGGACAACCCCGCCATGCACTACCTCCTGGGCAACGCCCCCATCGGCTACTGCTCGCTGTGGAAGCCCCGCGGCGGCCGGGCGTACCTCTTCACCGGTCCCTTCGAGCGCGAGGAGGCCAAGAAGCTGCCCTTCACCGCCGTGGACACGACGAAGTACAACTACCACGAGCTGATGGAGAAGGAGCCGGACCACCTCAAGCGGGCCGTGGAGTTCATCCGCCGCATGATGGCCGACGTGGGAGTGAAGGGGCGCGTGTCGCTCTACGGCCGCGGCGGTCTCGGCGCCAACTACCTCCTCTACCGGGCGCTCGACGCGGCGGCACCGGAGGCGCATTTCGAGCCCGAGTTCGAGAACGACGTGCTGATTACCGCCCGCGAGACCAAGGACGCGGAGGAAATCGACCACATCCGCCGGGTCGGTAAAAAATCCTGCGAGGTTTTCGGCGAGGTGCGGAAATTGTTGGGTTCCTCCGAGGTGCGGGAGGGTAAGCTCCACCACTCGGGTGAGCCGCTGACGGTGGGGGTCGTGAAGCGCTTCATCACCCTCGAGCTCTTCAAGCGCGGCCTGATGGAGGACGTGGGCACCATCTTCGCCCCGGGCGACGAGGGCGGCTACCCCCACTCCCACGGGACGGACTCCCGCCGGCTCGCGGTGGGCGAGCCCATCGTCTACGACATGTTCCCCCGGGAGCTGGGCCACGGGTACTACTTCGACATGACGCGCACCTGGTGCGTCGGCGAGGCGCACCCCGAGGCGGAGCGGGACTACGAGCTGGTCAAGGCGGTGCAGGCCGACGTGGAGCGTTCGATTAAAGTCGGCGAGCGCGCCTGGCTCTACCACAAGCGGGCGGCGGACCTCATCGCCGAAGCCGGCCACCCCACCATAATCTCCGACCCCGCGACCCAGACCGGTTACTGCCACAGCCTGGGGCACGGTGTGGGCCTCGACATCCATGAAAAACCGCGCCTCGGCGGAACCGAGAAAAACCCCGACCTGATTCAGACCGGCAGCGTCTTCACCAATGAGCCCGGGGTGTACTACCCGGATAAAGGCTACGGCGTCCGGGTCGAGGATACGCTCTGCGTCACACCCGAGGGGAAAGTAGAGAACCTCACCGCGGAGCCCAAGGCGCTGTTGATTCCTCTGCGGTGAGGGTGGTAAAGCCTTCGCGAAGCGGTGTATAATAAGGGTGTGCGGAATCGCGGACCAATCGCGGTCCGCCCGATTGAACGGCCGTCAGTTCGGCCAGTGGCGGATTTCTCTTGCCAACGGGGATTATTTGTATTAAATAATCTTGTGGCAGGGTCGAGTTTTGCAACGCTCAGGAACCGAAAAAGGGGGCACCGTGCGTAAATATCTCTTTCTCCTTTTGATTATTCCCGCCGTCGCATTCGGCTATACCTACACCGTGAGCCCGGATGCCGTCGGAATGGACACCGGTCAGGGGTACGATATCCCGCGCGTCTCCGGAGGCGTTTACAACAACGAGGTCGGTGACCCCCACCTGCCCTGGCTACCGCTCCGGGTCTCGGTACCCGCGGGGATGTCGGCCGCCGAGGTGGATGTCGTCTCCGTGAAGACCGAAGAGTTGCCCGGCTACTACACGGTCTTTCCGACCCAGCAGTCGCGGCCCATCAGCCTGCCCGGCGAATTCGAGGATAACTTCTCCCCGGTCTACGACTCCGACGATGCGTACCCCGCCCGCCCCATGGTGGCCACGGGCGGCGGTAACATCGCCGGGTACGGCGTGGCCGACATGCTTTTCTGCCCCTACATCTACCACCCCGCGTCGGGTCGGCTCGAGGTCATCACCGAAATCACCTTCAACCTCGAGCTCGAGACGCTGCCCTACGAGATTCACACACCCAAGGTCGTGACCCCCGCCACCGCCGATGTCAACACCGAGCGGGTCAAGAGCCTGGTCATCAACCCCGAATCGGTCTACACGCCCGTCGAAGTCGTGCAGCCCAAGGCGTTAGGCCCGGAGTACGAGTCGAATTTCAACGAGCCCGACGTGGGCGCGACCGCCGAGTGGGTGCTCATCACCCGCGAGGAATTCGCCGATGCCTTCCAGCCGTTGGTGGATTGGAAGCTCAAGAAGGGCCTCACTACCGCAGTAGTGACGATGGAGTACATCATCGAAAACTACGACGGCCGCGACCAGGCCGAGAAAATCCGTAACTTCATCATCGACGCCTACGAGAACTGGTCCACCACCTACGTCGTGCTGGGCGGAGACTGCAACTTCGTCCGCGAGCGCCGGGGCTTCGCCGTGAACTTCGGCTCGCCCGACGACTACATGATTCCCTGCGACCTCTACTACTCCGACCTCGACGGCGACTGGAACGCCGACGGGGACGACCTCTGGGGCGAGTGGCCCGACGACGCGGTGGACTTTTACGCCGACGTCTACGTCTCGCGTTTCCCGGTGAATACGGTCGAGGAAACCGAGGCCGTGGTGGCCAAGACGCTCACCTACGAGAAGAGCATCCCCGAGGAGTTCCCGCTCCACACCATCTTCTTCGGTGGACAGCTTGACGACATCCCCACGTGGGGCGGCGACGGCAAGGACCAGGTGGCGACCCACCTGCCCCCGGACTTCCCCTATTTAACCTACTACGAGCGCGACATGTTCTACAACGCCGACGACATCATCGCCGAGTTCGAAACCGGCGACTCCGCCGTGGTCAATCAGCTCCACCACTCCTCCTACGACATCATCGGCGCCGGGAGCAGCTTCATCTCCACCGCGGAAGCCTACGCCATGACCAACGGCGCCTACGCCGGATGGTTCTACGCCCAGGGCTGCGATTGCGGCGGTTTCGACCGGGCCCGGTGCGCGGCGGAGGGGCTGGTCCTGGCCCCCAACGGCGGCTCGGTGGCGACCATGTTCAACTCCCGCTACGGCCTCTACTCGCCCGGCGACCCCGCATCCGGTGAGAGCAACGTTCTCGACGAGCAGTTCTTCGCCGGCATGTTCGACGAGGAGCTGACCTCGTTCGGCGCTGCGCAGGCCTACTCCAAGGATTACTTCGTTCCCGTAGCCAAGATGAACCCCTACATCCGCTGGGTCGTGTACACCCAGAACATCCTCGGCCCCTGCGAGACTCAAGGGTGGTGCGACACCCCGGAAAGCCTCGTGGTCACCCATCCCTCCAGCTGGAGCGGCGGCGAGTTCAAGGTCAACGTGACCACCGATAGCCGCGGACCGCTCAATCATGCCAAGGTGTGCCTCTACAAGGACTCGGACGTTTACCTCGTGGGATACACCCGCGCCTCGGGCGAGGTCGTCTTCTACCCCACCGTGGGTGAGGCGGGCGAGCTCAGCGTCACCGTAACCGACCAGGATACCTGGCCCTACGAGGGCGTCTGCGAGGTCGAGGCCAGCTCCGACACCGAGGTGACCGAGTTCACCGGCGGGCCCACCGCCGAGGGCGTGCTCCTGAGCTGGACCCTGGCCGACGCCGGCGACCTCGCCGGAGTGAACCTCTACCGCGACCAGACCCGGCTCAACTCCCTCGACCTCCCCGGGGGGAGCGGCCGCTACCTCGACCGCGCGCCCGACCGGACGAACGACTACTACCTGGAGCTCGTCCACGCGGACGGAACCACGCTACGCGTCGGACCGGTCACGGTGACGGTACCCGAGGGCGTCGGCACGCTGACCCTCAGCGAGCCCTACCCGAGCCCGGCCACCGACAGGGTGTGCATCGAGGTGAATACGCCCGACGAAGGCCGGGTACTCCTGACCGTTTACGACCTGTCCGGGCGGAGGGTGGCTACTCTCGCCGACGGCGATTACAGTGCCGGCCGCCATATCTTCACCTGGGATTGCGCCGACGCGGCCGCGGGCGTCTACCTCTGCCGCCTGAGCACCTCCGAGCGCATCCTGACGAAGCGCCTGGTCCTCGCCAGATAAAACCGCCGAAACCAAGGAGGGCCGAAGGGCCCTCCTTTTGTATTGCGGAAACTGGAGGCCGGAAAATAATGAACCGATTGTAAAACACCGGCACGAGGGGGCCGAAGGGCCCTCTTTTTTAAGTGCTGGGATTGAACATCCGGTTACATAATGAACCAATTGCGACACATATACAGGGGAGGGCCGAAAGGCCCTCCTTTTTTAGGGGGAGTTTAGACGGGTTAATCCGTGAGCGGGAGCCGACCTAAGAGCTCCGAGTCGGAGTCGAAGACCCACTCCCGGATGCGGTTTACCGGAGGATGACCGGGGACAGCCCCCTACCGTTCCGCGGATTCCAGGGGGACGATTTCGACGGTGTAGGAATCACCGGAAACCTTTACCACGGCGTACTGGAAGAAATCCCCCTCCTCGATGTGCCCCCCGGAGGTGCCGATGGTGGTGTAGGGAATCCCGTCGTACTCCGTGAAGACGTAGGCGTGCAAATGCCCCGTGAACACGCCGTCCACTCCGTGCTCCAGGAAAATCTTATGCAGGCGGTCCCCCTCGTTCTCGGTCAGTGTGTTGTAGATGAGGGGCTTGTGGGTGAAGACCAGGGTCAGCCGGGCGTCATCGTGGGAGCTCAAATCGTCCTCGAGCCAGGCGAAGGTCGTCTCCGGCAGATTAACGGTGAAGTACCAGCGGCTGGTGTCCAGCACGACGAAGTGCACCCCGGAGTAGTCGAAGGAGTAGTCGGGCTCGCAACCGGTCCACTCGCGCCAGCGGTCCTCCGAGGCGGCGTCCCAGATGTCGTGGTTCCCCGGCGTCAGGTGGACCTCGACGGGGACGGGCTCGATAATTTTGAAATACTCGGCCCACTGGGTGTCTATCTCGTCGGGGTCGAAGGTGTACCCTTCGATTTGGTCGCCGACCGTCATGTAAAAATCGGCCCCCTCGGAGAGGCTCCGGGCGACCACGGCCTCGTAGACCGCATCCACGTGGCCGCCGGTCCGGTCGCTAAGAATGACGAAGGAGAAGTCGCCCTCCCCGGCCGAGGCGGCGATGACCAGAAATACCAGTACGAGCCAGACCTTACGCATGGGCAATTCCCACGGATAAAGCACGTCCTCCGAATGATACCCGGCCGCGCGCAAACCCTCAAGGGTATAAATCTGTCCCTTCGGCCTCCTTTTTCATATACTCGTCCCGTAACGTCTGAAAAAGGGGAGCCGTCATGCGGTACCGTCCGGTGATTTGTGCGGCGATTCTCGCGCTTCTGGCAGCGGCGTCCTTCGCCGCCGACCCGGAGGCCGGGCCGGTAACATCCACCTTCTCCATCGTCGCCTTCGACCCCGAGGCCCGGGAGTGGGGGGTGGCCGTGGCCTCCCGGGTGCTCGCCGTGGGGTACATCGTGCCCTGGGCCCGGGCCGAGGTCGGCGCCGTGGCGACCCAGGCGTACGCCGACCTGCGCTACGGCAGGTACGGCCTGGAGCTGCTGGAGGCGGGCTTCACCGCCGAGCAGGCCCTCCAGGTACTCCTGGAGTTCGACGCCGAGGCGCAGCAGCGCCAGGTGGCCGTCGTGGATTCCGCGGGCCGCGTCGCCGCCTTCACCGGCACCGAGACGTCGGCCTGGGCCGGTGACCGTCAGGGCGAGCACTACTCCGTCCAGGGCAACATCCTGGTCGGCGAACAGGTGCTCGTCGCCATGGAGCAGGCCTATCTGGAAACGAGTGGGCCTCTCGCCCGGCGTCTCCTGGCGGCGGTAGAGGCGGGGGACGCGGCCGGGGGTGACTCCCGGGGCAGGCAATCGGCGGCTCTCTTGGTCGTCCGCGAACGGGGAGGCTACCAGGCTCTCACCGACCGCCTCGTGGACATCTCGGTGGACGACAATCCGGAGCCGGTGGATGAATTGGCGCGGATTTACGACCTGTGGGAGGCCAACTTCCTCATCGAGCCCTACCTCGACTCCACCAATCCGCAGGTGCAAAAATACGCCCTGGATATAATCGAGCATACTCTGGCCGAGACCCAAGATGCCCAGCTCTTCAACTCGATGGCCTGGGTCCTGGCCGTCCGCGGGCTGTATCCGGAGAAGGCGCTGGAAATCGCCATCCGGGCCCACGAGCTGGAACCGACCGACCCGAACATCATGGACACGTTGGCCGAGGCGCACTTCGCGGCGGGGGACCCCGAATCCGCCCTGGAATGGGAGGAGAAGGCCCTCGCGCTCGACCCGGAGAACGGCTTCTTCCTGGAGCAGAGGGCCAAGTTCCGGGCCGCCGCGGAAGGCGAATGAGTTCCGGCTTGGCATAATGCGACTCCTGTGCTATATTCGCCCGGCAACCTTACCCGGCTTTACACCTAATCCCAAGGTGGACCCATGGTATCCAGACGGCTTATCATTTGCTTGACGCTGCTTTTCTCGGGCGTCGCCCTGGCCCAGGTGCAGGACGTCCCCACCACCCTCACGCTCATCTCGTCGGCCTACGAGCGGGGCGAGCTCACCTACACCGACTACGCCCTGTACAAGCTCTACCTCGCCTTCGGCGACGCCGACCGCATCCCCGACGCCTACCGGGGCTCGGACAGCCTGGCCGGCGCCTGCGGTTCGCTCCTGCTCTACGATGCGAGCTACTGCGCAATAGAAGGGCTCTTCAACGAGGCCGAGCTGGCCGACGCCCGGATGTACCTGGGTCGGCCCACCGACGAGGCCCCGCCCGGAGCCCGGCGCGGCTACGACATCCCGGAGCGGTCAATCCACCACTGGGATACCCCCGAGGGCAACTTCCGCATGTGGTGGGCCGGCACGGGGCCCCACGCCCTGTGGCACCCCGAGGACACCGACGACAACGGCGTGCCCGACATCGTGGAAATTATCGGCGACTCCCTCGAGCACGCCTTCGGGGTCTTCGTCGACGACCTGCTCTTCGATTACCCGGTCAAGGACGGCACCTGGTATCCCGAGGGCGCCGACTACGGCTACTGGGAGGGCGACACCGAGGCGGACTGGCAGCGCTTCGACGCCTACTTCCGCAGCATGGGCGAGGACGGCATGGACCCGGGCGTGATGGCCTACGCCCAGGTGGACTACCCCTACGAAGAAACACCCCAGGCGGACGCCAGCTTCCACATGGCTTTCCGGAACACCGACAACCCCGAGAGCGCCAGGGGGAACCTGGAGACCGTTGGGGCCCACGAGCTGAACCACGGCTTCCAGTTCGGCCTCGACTGGACCAACCCCTCCCACATCAAGGAAAAAACCTCGGTCTGGAGCGAGGATAAGGCCTATCCCGATTACAACCAGTACCAGGGCGGCCGTCTCGGCGGCTTCATGTCCAACACCCACGTCGGCCTCACCCGCCATGAGGGCCTTTCCTGGTACAACAGCTGCATCTGGAACCACTACCTAGAGTCCATGACGTTTCAGACCCCCGAACTCACGGACCTGATGGAGTCCTACGGCCAGGTCTGCCCCGTTGTGATGTACTGGGAAAACTACGACATGTACCAGGAGGACACGGGGACCAACATCGAGTTCGTCGACGCCATAGACGAGCTATTCCGCGACGCCTTCCCCGACAAGGAGTTCGAGGAACAGATGGGCGGGATGGCCTACGCCTTCGGCGAGTTCGTCGAGTGGAACTGGTTCACCAATCATCGCAGCGCCCAACTCTCGGGCAACTCCGCCAACAACAACGGGCACTACTACATCGACGACCTGAACCCCGACGAGGACCACCCGGTCGCGTATCCCGAGGTCACCGACAACGAGCCCGAAGGCACCCGCGAGTTCACCGGAGCCCAGGTTCTCTCCGGCGTCGATGTCGAGTTAAAATCTTACCCGGGGAACATATACCACTGCCCCGACGGCCTCGGCTCGACGTACTTCCACGTCATCGGGCTCGACCCCATCCCCGAGGACATGGTTTACGCCTTCAAGGCCTACCCGGAAAACGAGGAGGACTCTAAGTACTGGGGCGGCTCCTACATCCTGATGCAGGATGACAACCGCCAGCACCACAACCAGACCTCGGGCGACCTCTCGACCAAGATGAACATCTTCGGAGACAAGGGCATCATCCGCGTCAACAACGCCTCCCAGTACCACGAAATAGCCTTCATCCCCTACGTCCGTCGCGACGTGGGGAGCGACCTCGAGGTGTCGGTCAAGATATACACGGCGAGCGCGGACGACCGGGTGCCGCCCAGCTTCAAGTCCTCCGACGGCGGAACGCTCCTGTTGAACGTGGTCCCCGGCCTCCTCACGCACTTCGAGTTCACCGCCACCCCCAATGAGCGGCTCTTCACCTGTCCGCGCTACGACATCCACTTCACCGAGGTGGATGCGGACGGCAACCCGGTGGGCCACCACTTCTGGCGGGTGAACGGCTTCCAGAACGGCGACGACACCTTCCCCGTCTGGAACGACGGTCCGGCGGTGTACAGTGCCATGTGGACCGCGCCCGAGTACGACGGCACGGCGGACATCGACGTGACGGCGGCCGACCTGGGCGGCA
>CAYTCV010000001.1:103954-127740 GCA_964436465.1 uncultured bacterium | reverse complement strand
CCTACGGATATTAGCCGATGTAGGGCGGCCCTTCCACGGGCCGCCGCGAATTTTATTATCGCGCCGGGAACGTAAAAAAACGGCGGGGATTAAAGTCCCCGCCCTAACATATCCGCAACGGCCGACCGTTCGGTCAACCCGTCAATCGACTAATTCCAGGAAGGTGTAGTGGTAGTACGTCTCGTAGACGATGACGCCCGTCTCGTCCTCGTAGGCCGAGCCGAACACCTCGACGCGGATTTTATACTCGCCGCCCTGCGCCAGGGTCCACTCCTCGTAGGTCGCCTCGGGGAAATCGTAGAAATCCCAGTTCACGATGCGCATGTGCTCCGGTTCCTCGCCCCGGGCAAAGGTCTCGTTATACTGGGGCGCGAAGCCGCGCTTGGCCTGCCCCACCTCGATGAGCTTGCCGCCCACCTCCACGTAGAGCGGGTTCTTCGAAATCTGGGTCGTGATGTGGTGGCTGACCCCGGGCTCCTCCCAGGCCGCCTCGTACCACCAATAGGCGCAGGGTTTCAGCGTGAACGGCGCCTGAAGCTCCTCCGGGCTCCACACCCGGGCGACGAGGTAGTCCTTCCCGTCGAAGAGCATGGTCTCCCCGTCTTCCGACGTACCGAGCTCCTCGATGGCCGACGGGGGGAGCGTCTCCAAATCGGGCATGGGCGTCCACCGGACCTCCTCCGAACCGCTGGCGCAGCCGGCCAATACGACCATAATCGCCAGCGTGAGGAGCGGCAGAACGGTCAAAGAGCTAGTCATCGGTCTCCCCTTCATCCGCGGTGCCGAGGCAGGCGAGCTGCCATTCGATGGTGTGTCCAATCTCTCCCTCGTACCAGCCATGTAATTCGGTGACGCGGAAGCGGTACTCCCGCCCAGGTTCCAGCCGCCATTCCTCCCAGGTCGCCGATTCCAAGTCCGACGTGCGTTCGGAGAAGTCCGGCCAAGTCTCTCTCCATACCACCGGTTCCTCGCCCAGCGGATGGCTCTCACCAAAGTCCGTTCCCCCCTCGAAAGTAAACATATCCAGTTGGAACCTTTTACCCTCTACCAGGATGTAGAACGGTCCGGCTGCTTCATCTCCCCAGAGAAAGAAAGATGCGTCACTTTCGGCGGTCAGCCGATAGCGGCACATGAAGCAAGGGGTGTCCGAGAAGGGCGCCTCGACCAGTCCTTCACCGCCGATAGCGCATCTTACAACGCCATCCTCGTCGGACAGATTGGCGAGTTCCCATATCTCCATCGGCTCGTAGTCCGCGAGAACGGGAAGCTGAACTTCCCCGTAGGCGGCGGTCCCGAGCGATAACAGGCAGAGGAGCGCGACCGGCAGAGGGACCGCGCAAACCGCTCCCGGCACGCTATTCATCGCCCACCGCTCCTGGCGGCCCGGGCGTTGAAGACCTCGATGCCGGGGTACTCGGAAATCTCCAGGGACTCCTCGATTCGCAAAAGCTCGTTGTATTTGGCGAGGCGCTCGCTGCGGTTCGGAGCCCCGGACTTTATCATGCCGCAGTTCGTGGCCACCGCCAGGTGGGCGATGGTGGAGTCCTCCGTCTCGCCGGAGCGGTGGCTGACGACGCAGGTCATCTCGGAGCGGAAGGCGGTGCGCATCGTTAAAAGCGTCTCCGAGACCGTGCCGATTTGGTTGAGCTTGATGAGAATCGAATTGGAGGCCCTCCTCCGGATACCCTCCCGGAGCCGTTCCACGTTGGTCACGTATATGTCGTCGCCCACGATTTGGATACGGTCGCCCAGGAGGCGGGTGAGCTCGATGAAGCCCTCCCAGTCGTTCTCGGCGAGGCCGTCCTCGATGCAGATGAGCGGGTACATGTCGGCCCACTCGCAGTAAACCTTGATGAGCCCGGCGGTGTCGAAGGTCTTGCCCACGGCTTCGAGTCGGTAGTTGCCGTCCTTGTAGAAGCTGCTGGCGGCGGCGTCCAGGGCTATCCAGACGTCGCCCCCCGGCGTGTAGCCGGCCAGCTCGATGGCCTCGATGAGCTTCTCGAAGGCCTCGGCGTTGGACTTGAGGTTCGGGGCGTATCCACCCTCATCGCCCACGCCGATGAAGTAGCCCTGCTTTTTGAGCACCTGTCCCAGGGCGCGGAAAATCTCCGAACCGGCCCGCAGCGCCTCATGGAAGCTGGGGAAGCCCGTGGGGCATATCATGAACTCCTGCATGTCCACGTTGTTGTCGGCGTGCATGCCGCCGTTGAGGATGTTGAACATCGGCACCGGAAGGACTCGGGCCGCGGCGCCGCCCAGGTAGCGGTAGAGGGGGATGTCGTAGTGCCGGGCCGCCGCCTTGGCCACGGCGACGCTGGCCCCCAGGATGGCGTTGGCCCCCAGGCGGCCCTTGTTCGGAGTGCCGTCCAGCTCGATGAGCGCCCGGTCTATGTTCTCCTGGTCCAGGGGGTCCATCCCGACCAGGAGTTCGCGGATTTCCGTGTTCACGTTGTGCACGGCCTTGAGCACGCCCAGGCCGTGGTAGCGCTTTTTATCGCCGTCGCGCAGCTCGACGGCCTCGTGCTCGCCGGTGCTGGCCCCCGAGGGGACCATGGCCCGCCCCAGCTTGTCCTCGCTCGTGTAAATTTCGACCTCCACGGTCGGATTACCCCGGGAGTCGAGAATCTCACGCCCCTTCACTTCAGCTATCTTGCACATCAGGTGATTCTCCCCATCGTTTGTGCACTAGCACATGATTGATTTGGTCTTTCCGATGCGCGCGATTTTCTCACGTGCCATTTCACGGGCGGCGTAAAGCGGCGGGACGCCCATCTGCCTGGCGCGGATGAAGACCTTGGACAGGTTTGAGTATATCTGGCGCGTCGCCCGTTTGACTTCCTCGAGGTCGGCCATGTCGCCCGGGCGGTTCATCATCAGCACGTCGCCGGCGTTGATAACGAACTCCGGCGCAAAGAGAATGCCCCTCTCCTCGAGACGCGGCGCCAGCGAGGTGTCGGCCAGGACGTTGAATGCGGCGCCGGCGATTATCTTGCACCGCAGGCGCTCCACCGTGTCGGCGTCGATTACGCCCCCCACGGCGCAGGGGCTGAAGATGTCGCACGGAACGTCGTAAACCTCGTGGGTTGGGACCAGTTCCACGTCGGGGTGGAGGTCCTGAATCGCCTTCAGGGGGTCGTACTTCAGGTCGGAGATGTAGAGCTTGGCGCCCGCCTGAACGAGAATCGAGGCCAGGGCGCTGCCGACACCGCCGACGCCCTGGATGACGACGGCCCGGTCCTGCACGCTGGAGTTGTTGAATACCGTGTTGAGGCAGGCGGTGATGCCGTAGTACACCCCCCAGGCCGCTCCCACGTCCGAGGGGACCTCGTGGGGGGAGCTGGCGATGACGTGGGGCGTCTCGATGCCCACCGAGCGCATGTCGTCGTCGTCCGTGCCCAGGTCGGAGAAGGTGACTATGCGACCACCGATGCCGTTCAGGAACCGGCCGAAGGCGCGCAGAACCGCCTCGTCCTCCTTGATTTCCGGCTCGCCCCAGATGACGGTCATCCCTCCGCCGGCGTCATAGTTGGCTAAAACCGCCTGGTAGGTCATGCTCTCCGCCAGGCGGAGCGTATCGGCCACGGCGTCTTCCTCGGTGGCGTAATCCCGGATGCGGCAGCCGCCCAGCGCCGGGCCCAGTGTCGTGTTGTGGATGGCGATGAGGGCGCGCAGCTTGGTCGGACGGTGCTGGCAGAATATGAGCTGCTCGTGGCCGCCTTCGAGGAGTTTTTCGAAAATCCCCACCCATTCCTCCTTGTCCCGCATGGCGGGCTCAATCAACGCTCAACCGGCTTCCCGAACGCCGCGTCCGCTCGCGCTACTCACCCAAACACGTTACCTCGAGCAGACCCAGATTCCGGGCCTCCTCCACCAGGTACCGGGCCAGCTCGTCGGGGTAGCCCTCGGCGTAGACCACCCTTTTCACCCCCGCGTTCAGGAGGATTTTCGTGCAGATGCTGCACGGGTGGTTCGTCACGTACAGGGTGGAGTCTTTGGTCGATACGCCGACCAGGGCGGCCTGAGCGATGGCGTTCTGCTCGGCGTGCGTCCCGCGGCAGATTTCGTGGCGCTCGCCGGAGGGGACGCCGAGCTGCTCCCGGTAGCAGCCGCCCAGCTCATCACAGTGCTTCAATCCCCGGGGGGTGCCGTTGTAGCCGGTCGCCAGGATGGTCTTGTCGCGGACCAGCACCGCCCCCACGCTGCGCCGCAGGCAGGTCGAGCGCGTGGACACCAGCGCGGCGATTTGCATGAAGTATTCGTCCCAGGACGGCCGGCTCATCGTGCTCCCTCGGAGGGTGCATTCTACCAGAGTGCGGGGGCGTGGGCAAGGCGTTTGCTTACGTCCGTCTGCGGCTCATGTGACCGAACGGGCAAATGTAGGGCGGGGACTTTGGTCCCCGCCATTCTACGGCCCACGCCTCGAAGACCGTCGGGATTTCCCGAATGCCTCATCCGGGCTTGCCAGCCCGTCGCGCCGGTGATACCATGACTCAAAAGACTGGGGGAGCCCCATGCGCTTCAGCGAGCTCATCTCGAACACGCCGGCGGCGGTTTTAATCCGGGGCGACACGGAGATTGAAAAAATCGCCTACGACTCCCGCCGGGTCGAGCCGGGGGCCCTCTTCGTCGCCATGGGCGGCGTGGGGCACGACGCCCTGGCCTACCTGGGCGACGCCCTGGAACGCGGCGCCGCGGCGGTTCTGGCGCCCGCGCCACCCCCGGCCGGAGTAAACGTGCCCTGGGCGGTGAGCGAGGACCCGCGGCTGGCTCTGGCCCAGCTCGCCGCCAACTGGTTCGGCCGCCCGGCGGAAAAGCTATGCCTTATCGGCGTCACCGGCACCAACGGCAAGACCACCAGCGCCCACATCATCGCGGGCATCCTGGGGACGGCGGGGCGGAAGGCGGCCCTGTTGGGGACGACGGGCTACTGGCTCGGCGACCGTTGGGAGGAGGCGGACTGGACGACGCCGGAGCCGCTCAAGCTCCACGGCCTCTTCCGGGAGGCGGTGGACCTGGGGCTGCGGGACGTGGTGATGGAGGTGACCAGCCACGCCCTGGACCAGCGGCGCACGGACGGCTTAAAATTCGCCGCGGCGGGCTTCACCAACGTCACCCGGGAGCACCTGGACTACCACCGGCGGCTGGAGGGCTACTACGCCACCAAGTGCCGGCTGTTCACCCAGCTCGAGCCCGGAGCCGTGGCCCTGTTGAACGCCGACGACCCGCTGGTGGCCGGGACACCGGTTCCCGGCGGCCGGCGCGTTCTCTACGGCCTGGGGGAAACCGCGGAGCTGCGCGCCGAGGGAATCCGCTACGAACGCCGCTCACTTTCCTTCACCGCCGTTCAGGGCCCGTGGAGGCTGCCCATCGAAACCCCGCTGGTCGGCGAGTACGACGTGTACAACGCGCTCCTGGCAATCGGCGTGACGCGGGGACTCGGGGTGGAGGACTCCGCCATCGCCCGCGGCCTGAAAGAACTGGCCCAGATTCCGGGCCGCTTCCACTTCCTCGACACGGGGGCGGATTTCGACGTCGTGGTGGACTACGCCCACACGCCCGACGGAATCGCCAAGGCGCTCACCGCCGCCCGGAGAATAGCCGCGGGCCGGGTCATCATCGTCATCGGCTCCGCCGGGGAGCGGGACGCCGCCAAGCGCCCGGACATGGGCCGCACGGCCGGTGAGCTGGCCGACGTGGTCATCCTGACCACCGAGGACCCGCGCCGCGAGGACCCGGCGAAAATCGCCGAGGAAATCGCCTCCGGCGTAATCCCCGGCTCCTGCGAGCTTTTCACCGTCCTCGACCGTCGGGAGGCGGTCCATAAGGCCCTTTCAATGGCGAAGAAGGGCGACCTCGTCATCGTCGCGGGCAAGGGCGACGAGTACCGGCTGAAATTCGCCGACCGCGTGGAGCTCTCCAACGATATCGACCTCTGCCTGGCGTATTTCGGCCTCACCCGTGAACAGGCCGGGGTCAAAGGCCCCCGCCCCACCGATGCTTGACCAGGACAACCGCTACTATCTGGCGCTGCGCCTGGCCCAGTCACTCTCCGAGCGTTACGGGGAGGAGCTGCTGCTCTGCGGCCTCTACGGCTCGGCCATGCGCGGCGACGACACCCCGTGGAGCGACCTCGAGCTGTTCTGCGTGGTGGAGGACCTCTGCACGCTGCAAACGCGGAGCTTCCTGTACCACGGCATCCACGTGACGGTGACGGTGAAGTGGAAATCCGAGCTGGAGCGGCTTCTCACCGAGCCGTCCCGAAAGTGGCCGGTCCTGATGGGGATTCTGTCGGTGCTGGAGCCGCTGGCCGGGGACGGCGATTGGGTGCCGAAATTGCTCGAGCAGGGCGAATCGGCCCCGCCCGAACGCTTCCGCGATTTACTGGTGAAAATTTTACCGGACCTGGTCTTCGAATCCTACGGCCGCATCCGGTCCTGCGCGGCGCGCGGGAACGCCGACGACCTCCCCGCCGCGGTCGCGGAATTTTTACTGGAGATGAACCTCGTCCTGTGTCTGGTGAACCGGCGCTGGGTGACCCACGACTACTCCCGGGGAGTGGCCGACGCCGCCGCCTTCCCGCTCCTGCCGCAGGGTTACGCCCAGGCCGCGCCCGCCCTGTGGCGCGCCCAAAAAGTGGAAACCGCCGCGCCCCTGGCCGAGGCCCTGTTCCACGCCTACCTCGCCCTCCTGGACGACCAGGGCCTCCTGCCCCGGGATTTCACCGACCCGTCCGAGCTGGACGAGCTTCTCTGATGGCGCCCACCGTCGTCATCGTCGGCCGGACCAACGTGGGGAAGTCCACCCTGTTCAACCGCCTCATCGGGCGGCGGCTGGCCATCGTGGACGCCATCCCCGGCGTGACGCGGGACCGGATGTACGCCGAGGCGCACTGGCCCTTCGGTCGCTTCGGGGTGGTGGACACCGGCGGCTGGGACCAGGCCGACCCCGAGATGCGCCAGCTCGTGGACGAGCAACGCCGCATCGCCCTGGCCGAGGCCGACCTCGTCCTGTTCGTGGTGGACGTAATAGACGGCCTTCTGCCCGAGGACGCCGAAATCGCCGACGCGCTCCGCCGCCTGCAAAAACCGCTCGTCATCGCGGCCAACAAGGCGGACAACGAACGGCTGGAGACCGCCGCCGCCGACTTCTACTCCCTGGGGCTCGACGCCGAGGTAATCCCGCTCTCGGCCAAGGGGAAACGGAATTTTAAAAAACTGCTGGCGGCCGTCGAGAAAACGGTCGGCGGATACGCGGAAGAACCCGAATCGGGGCCCTTCCCCATCGCCATCGTCGGGCGGCCCAACTCGGGCAAGAGCTCCCTGGTCAACGCCCTGGTCGGCGATAACCGCCTGATAACCTCGGAGGTCCCGGGGACCACCCGCGACGCCGTGGGGGTGCCGTTCTCCTACGGCGGCCGGGACTACCTCCTGGTGGATACCGCGGGCTTAAGGAAAAAGAAGAAGGTCCGGGGGGAGATTCTCGAGCGTCTCACCGTGGTGCGCGCCCTGGAGCACATCCGCCGCAGCCGTCTCGTGCTCATGCTGGTGGACGCCGTGCAGGGGCTGGTGACCCAGGACGCGAAAATTCTGGGCTACGCGCTGGAGGAAGGCCGGGCGGCGATTCTGGTCTTCAACAAGTGCGACCTGGTGGAGCTGAACCGCGCCGAAAGGCGTCGGCTGACCGAGGACGCCCACGGTCTCCTCGGCTTCGCCGCCCACATCCCCGTGGCCTTCACCAGCGCCACCGAGGGGCTCGGCCTCAACCTCCTGATGGGCGAAATCGGACGGGTGGCGGAGGCCTTCGGGCGGAAGATGCCCACGCCGGAGCTGAACCGCGTCCTGGAGAAGGCCCAGGAGGCCCACCCGCCGCCCCTTTTTCGGGGAAAGGAGGTGAAGCTTTCGTACGCCGTGCAGACGGGCGTCGGTCCGCCCGCTTTCACCGTTTTCACCAACCGCGCGGCGGAGCTTCATTTCTCCTGGCGGCGTTTTTTGGAGAACCGGCTGCGCGAGGCCGGTGACTGGGCGGGCGTGCCGCTCTTCGTCGAATATAAAACGGAAAAGGGTCCCCGCCGGCGGAAGGGGTCGTCCGACGGCAACCGAAAGGTTCCCTCCAGCGCGCCCGGCAAACGGAGGCGACGTTGACCTTCGCCATCGCCATCGCCGCGGCCCTCGTCTGGGGCTCCGTCCCCTGGAGCTGGCTCGTGGCCAAAATCGCCCGGGGCATAGACCTCCGCGAGGAGGGCTCGAAGAACGTCGGGGCCACCAACGTTCTGCGCACCTGCGGAAAAATCCCCGGCGTGCTGGCCTACCTCCTGGACGGCGCCAAGGGCTTTGTCGGGGTCTTCTTCCTCCCGAAAATATTCGCCGTATCCTGGCTCGACCCCACCCTCTACGGCTGCGCGCTGATGCTGGCCGTCATGCTGGGGCACATCTTCACGCCCTTCCTCGGCTTCCGGGGCGGCAAGGGGGCGATGGCCGGCGTCGGCGCGGCGGTGGCCCTGTCGCCCTGGGTCGGCCTCATCACTCTGGGCCTGTTCCTGGTCGTGGCCTTCGCCACCCGAATAGTCTCCGTGGCCACCATCTCCGCCTCGGTGGCTTACCCGATTATCATCGCCGTCTTCGGCCTGACCGGGGGCGGGATGAACTGGATTCTGCTCGGGTTTGGCGTTCTGGCGGCGGCTCTGGTAATATTCATGCACCGGGGCAACCTGAAGAGACTCGCCGAGGGTCGGGAGAACGCCCCGCTGTCCGGGGGGGATAATTCCCCGAAAACGTAAGGAGCCCCCTTGGAACGTTTCAGCCTGGGTCAGGTCGAACGCCTCACCGGCGTGCCCGTGACCAAGGTCACGTACTGGCTCACGGAATTCCCCGAGCTGCGGGAGCTGGCCCTGGAGGAGGGGGACGAGGTCTTCCTCGACTACGAGGCCCTGGGGCTCGTCCTGCGCCTGGAGCTCCTGCTGGACGAGGTGGGGCTCACCATCACCGGCGCGCGCCGGCAGCTCGCCCTGGACCAGGCGGGACAACCCGACGGGGCGAAGCTGGCGGACAGGCTCCGGCGGGTGCGCGATGAGCTGTTGCAGGTCCGGCAGATTCTGGAAGAGTGACCGTGCCCGAGCTTCTGCTGAACTACCTCTCCCTCGAACACATCCGGGTCCCCCTGGAGGCGGATACGAAGGAGGGAATCATCGCCGAGATGGCGGAGCTCCTCCGGGATGCATCCCACGACGCCGGGGCCATCGCGCAGGCCATCGAGACCCGTGAGGAGCTCATAAGCACCGGAATAGGCTACGGGGTGGCCCTCCCGCACTGCCGACTGGGAAATTTGGCGAAATCGCGGTTGGCCGTCGGCGTCGCCCCGGTGAACGTGGACTGGCAGAGCGTGGACGGGCAGCCCGTCAGGCTCATCTTCGCCATCGCCGGCTCCGCGGGGAACCCCGCCGAGGTGGTCATCCTCCTCGGTGAAATTTCGCGGCTCCTCCACGCCCCGGCGCTTCGGGAGTGGCTCAAGGGCGCCGAAAGCGCCCAAGAGGTGTTCGACATCCTGCAAACCCACGTGTAGGGGCTGAAAGCCCACGTGAACGGGGGTGAACCATCCGCAGCCTGGAACAGACCCTGGTCGAATCGGGCGCGCTCTCTCAGCAGGACATGGAGCGGATTGTCGTAATCCAGTCGCGGGAGGGCGTCAGCTTCATCGCCGCGGCCCTGGATAGCGGGCTCATCGACGACCGCGAGCTGGCGGCGGCCGTCTCGCGGCAACTCGGCCTGCCCTACGTGGACGTGACCGACGTCGAAATCGAGGCGGGGCTTCTGCAAAAATTCCCCCCCGAAATCGCCCGGCAGCACACCATCCTCCCGCTCCAGCGCCGGGGAAACCGCCTGGCGCTGGCCATGGTGGACCCCGGGGACATGGTGGCCATCGACGCCGCCAGGTTCGCCACCGACTACGACGTCCAACCCGTGGTGGCGTCGCGAGAGCAGATACTGGCCGCCATCGAGCGCTTCTACGGCGAGCCCCCCAAGAAGAAGAAGGCCAAGCCCCGGCCCGCCCCCGAAAAGGAGGAGCCGGTCGAGGAGGCCCCGGAGCCCCCTAAAACCACCGTCGCCGCGCCCACCTCCACCGACGAGGCGCCCATCGTCAACTTCGTCAACGACCTCATCGCCGACGCCCTCGACCACAAGGCCTCGGACATCCACCTGGAGAGCTATACCGACCGCTTCCGCATCCGCTACCGCGTGGACGGCATCCTCCACGAGGTCCTCTCACCCGACGCCAAGTACCGCGACGCCATCGTCAGCCGCCTGAAAATCATGGCCAACCTGGACATCGCCGAGCGGCGCATGCCCCAGGACGGGGCCATCCGCTTCGACGCCCGGGACGAGCCGATAGACATCCGCGTCTCCACCGCACCCACCATCACCGGCGAGAAGGTGGCCCTGCGCCTGTTGCGCAAATCCACCATCAACATCCCCCTGGAGGAGTTGGGCTTCACCAAGGAGCAACTGGAAATTTTTTCCAGGTCCATCGGCGTGCATAACGGCGTCATCCTCGTCACCGGACCCACCGGCTCCGGTAAGACCACAACCCTCTACGCCGCCGTCAAGGTCCTCAACGACCCCACCCGCAACATCATGACCGTGGAGGACCCGGTCGAGTACGAGCTGGACGGTGTGAACCAGGTCAACGCCAACACGGAAATCGGCCTGAGCTTCGCCCGGGCGCTGAGGGGTTTCCTGCGCCAGGACCCCAACGTGATTCTGGTCGGCGAGGTCCGCGACATCGAGACGGCCAACATCTGCATCCAGGCCGCCCTCACCGGCCACCTGGTCATGTCCACCGTCCACACCAACGACGCCGTCAGCACCATCAACCGCCTGGTCAACATGGGCGTGGAGCCGTTCATGCTGGCCGCCAGCCTCAACACGGTCATCGCCCAGCGCCTCCTCCGACGCATCTGCCCATACTGCAAAGAGCCTATAACCTACCCGGCCGAGCTTCTGGAAAAATTCGGCCTGAAGCCCTCGGAGATGGAAGGCGTGGCGAGCTTCGTCGGCTCGGGCTGCGATAACTGCCTCGGTCTGGGCTACGCCGGGCAGGTCGGCATCTTCGAAATTCTCACCATCGACGACACGATTCGGTCCATGATTGGTGAGCAGGCCGGCGAGCGGGCCCTGCGCGAGTACGCCGAGGAGCAGGGGATGCAGACTCTGCGCCACTCGGCGGTGCAGAAGTTCAAACGCGGCCTGACCACCCTGGAGGAAATCGAGCGGGTGCTGGGGTAGAGCAAGGTAAAAATGTTCAATTTACATGACTTTTTATTACACAACCGGATAAGTATAAATGTTGTTGAAAAATGTCACTTTAAACGTAGAGAAAAACACTATTCCAATGAGAGCTTTATTAACGGTAGGCTGCTGATTAAATGCCATAACATAGACAATAAAGGGTACGGATGTGGTAAATATAACGACATTACCGAAGATATTATCAAAGTAATTAAGGGTGGTTTTTTAAAAAAACACTTATCAATTGGCTGTAGTGGAGATGATACATCTCCTAAGGGTAGGGTAAGATACAGTGCTTGTGTGACTGCGTTTAAAATAGATGTGATTATTACTAAACAGGGCGATACTCAAATCCAGGAGTTGAAGAAATGAAAACGAGGCTACTGGTGCTCCTCCTATTTGCCCTTATCAGCCTGCTCACGGCCTGCGGCGGCGAGGCCGATAAAGCCGCGGCCGACGGGACCGATACCTCCACCGGGGGAGCCGTCGCCGGCGACACCCCGACCGACGGAAAGGCCCTCCTGGAGGAGCGCTGCACGGTCTGCCACAACCTGGACCGCGTGTACGCCGAGAAGCGGGACGAGACCGGCTGGAACGCCGTCGTGGACGACATGGTCTCCAAAGGGGCCAAGCTGGACTCGGAAGAACGGACCACCCTCGTCGCCTATCTCGTTTCTCTTTGAAGTCTCGCCTTGCCGCCCCCCTCTCCCCTCTGGGGAGAGGGTTGGGGTGAGGGGTGAAGCGGCGGGGCGTAGAAGCCCCGTCCAACATTCAAAATGCACGGCAACCTCGTAGGGGCCGACCTTTAGGTCGGCCCGTTTACTCCCTCCCCCCTCTGGGGGGAATCTCGCTTACGGGCCAGTGAGGGGTGTGCCTAGAACGCGGCGGCCCGCAGAGGGGCCGCCCTACATTTTCGGACGACGTCGGTTCGACGTAGGGGCGACCGGTAGGATGAATCCTCCACGGTCGCCCGCGGGCCGACCTGAACGGCGCCCCGTCGGTCGGCCCCTACAACATCGCAATGACAAGGTGAAGGGGCGGGGACTAAAGTCCACGCCCTACATTTATAAAAATCCCCCGCTGTGCTACAGTTGCCCCGCCATGCCCGAGCTGCCCGAAGTCGAGACCATCGCCCGCCAGCTCGCCCCACTCCTCGAGGGCCGGCGGGTGATTTGCGTCGAGGTGCTCGACGACCGTCTGGCCCTCGACGCCGCCTGCCTGTCGGGTTTTTTAGTGAAACGGGTCCTGCGCGTCGGGAAGCGCCTTGTAGTTGAGCTGGAGACCGGCCGCTGCCTGCGCTTCGACCTGCGCATGACCGGCCGGCTGACCTGGTCGCCGGACGGGGCGGATTTCTGCCGGGAACGCCTCCGGGCGGTGGTCACGCTGGAGAACGGCCGCCTGCTCTTCCACGACACACGGCGCCTCGGCGAGGTAATCCTCTGCGAATCCCTGGACGCCGCAAAGCCCGCCGGCGTCGAGCCGCTCGACCCCTCACTCACGCCCGAAAAATTATCCGGGCTCATTGACGGAAGCCGGCAGCCGCTGAAGGTCTGGCTCCTGCGTCAGGACCGCCTGACAGGAATAGGCAACATCTACGCCTCGGAGATACCCTTCGCCGCGGGCCTGCGCCCCGACCGGCCGGTTTCGGAACTGACGCCGCCGGAGCGCGTAAAACTACTGGGCGCGATTCGCGCCGTCCTTACCGAGGCGATAACCCATCGAGGAACAACGTTTTCCGACTACCGGGACGGGCGGGGTGAGCCGGGAAGCCACCAGCGCCACCTCCGGGTTTACGGTCGGAAAGACGAGCTCTGCCCCCGCTGCGGCGGCCGGATAACGCGAATCGTCCAACAGCAGAGGAGCACGTTTTTCTGCCCGGAATGCCAGGTCTGATTTTTGGGGATTATTCAAAATTCCTGATATACTTTTCCCGATTTTCAAGCCGGCCGACGGATACATTTTTATCCGATTTGACCCGCCCGCCCTACGCCTGTAAAATCCCAGCGTAACTTTTGACCGCCCGAAGGAAAACCGGGAAAAGCCGAAGGAGACGCCTTGCAAAAATTCTCTTCCGCCGACGAGGTCCTCGACTTCGCCATCCAGCGGGAAATCGAGTCCCACGATTTCTACACCGACCTTGCCGGGAGGGTGAAGCGCCCCTGGATGCAGAAGGTTTTTACCGATTTCGCCCGCGAAGAGGCCGGTCACCGGAAAAAGCTCGAAGCGGTTAAGATGGGGAAAACCCTTCTGCCCGCCCAACAGAAAATCCTGGACCTGAAGCTATCCGATTACATCGTCGAGGCGGAAATCAAGCCGAAGATGGACTACCAGGAGGCGCTCCAGGTCGCCATGCACAAGGAGAAGAAGGCCTTCCTCCTCTACACCGACCTCGCCGGAGTGGTGGAGGACGAAGGTCTTAAAAACACCTTCCTGGCCCTGGCCCAGGAGGAGGCGAAGCACAAGCTGCGCTTCGAAATCGAGTACGACGACCTCCTGGAATCCGGGGGGTAGTCCCGCAAGACCTGAAACAGCGCGCCGCGACGTCGGCGCTCAACCGCAAAGGAATGAAAGATGAGGAAATTACGCGAGGTGTACAAGTGCGAGCTGTGCGGCAACGTCGTGGAAATCGTCCACGGCGGCGAGGGGGAGCTGGTCTGCTGCGGCCAGCCGATGAAGCTCATGGACGAGAAGACGGCCGATTTCAAGACCGAGAAGCACGTGCCGGTCATCGAAAAGGACGCCGACGGCTACACCGTGACCGTGGGCAGCACGCTGCACCCCATGGTCCCCGAGCACTACATCGAGTGGATTGAGCTCCACGCGGGGGACAAGGTCATGCGCAAGTGGCTCAAGCCCGGCGACGAGCCCAAGGCCCACTTCTGCTACTGCGGGGACGCCAAGGTCTGGGCCCGCGAGTACTGCAACGTCCACGGGCTGTGGAAGAGCTGACAACTTGCGAATGAACGGGACCCGGATGCACCGCCCGGCCCTTTGACATTGCAGGAGAAAACGAGATGCTGAACCCCAAAGTCGAAAAGCTCGTGAACGAGCAGATAAACAAGGAGTTGTACTCGGCCTATCTCTACCAGGCCATGGCCGCCTACTTCGCCGCCGGCAACCTCCCCGGCATGGCCCACTGGATGAACGCCCAGACGCAGGAGGAGGTCATCCACGCCTTCAAGTTCTACAATCACATCGTCGAGCGCGGCGGTCGGGTGGTCCTGGAGGCCATCGAGAAACCGCCCGTGGAATGGGACAGCCCCCTGGCGGCCTTCGAGGCGGCCCTCAAGCACGAGCGCTTCATCTCCGATTCCATCTACAAAATCTACGACGCCGTCGTCGAAACGAAGGACCACGCCACCAAGCCCCTCCTGGACTGGTTCGTCAACGAGCAAATCGAGGAGGAGGACAACGCCACCGCCAACGTGGAGAAGACGAAGCTGGTCCAGGGCAACGGCCAGGGGATTCTGATGCTGGACAAGGAGATGAGCGCGCGGGTCATCCCGGCGCCGATTATCCTGGGCCTCCTCCCCGCGGCGAATTAGCGCAACCCAAACCGATATACCCCCGAGGTGGGGCGATGAGTATGACGAGATTTTCCGCCGACGAGATTTACGAGCTGGCCGAGCAAATCGAGCGCAACGGGGCCGCCTTCTACCGCAAGGCCGCGGAGGGCTTCGAGGACGCCGGCACCCAGGGCATGCTCCACGACCTGGCCGCCATGGAGGACCGGCACGAGAAGACCTTCCGCGAGCTGCGGGAGAAGCTGAAGACTAAGGACCGGGCGGCCACCGTCTTCGACCCGGACAACCAGGCCGTGCTCTACCTCCAGGCCATGGCCGGCGGCTACGTCTTCGACACCCGCGTCGAGCCGGCCTCCGTGCTCACCGGGAAGGAGTCGCTGGAGAAGGTACTCCGGTACGCCATCGGTCTGGAGCGAGATTCCATCGCCTTCTACGTGGGCCTGAAGCAGGCCACGCCGGAGCAGTGGGGCCGGGATAAAATCGACTGGATAATCGGGGAGGAAATCGGCCACGTGAACGTACTCTCGGCCAGGCTGGCGGAGCTGCACTAGGCCGTCGCCGGAAGAAATCCCCCCGACGTCGTGAGCCGAGGGCTTTCCCTCGGCTTTCGTCATCGCGGCGGCGGAGGAGGAAACGAACCGGAGAACCGCACTCGGGGTATAATGGCCCCATACTATGCTGGTTTACGTTCCCAGAGAGCTCTACTCCGGCCCTCCGCCGGACGGGCTGTTCGATTCGGCGGAGCGCTACTTCGGCGCGCGTCTGGGGCGCGCCGTCGAGGGCCTGCGGCGGAAGCTCCTGGAAGCCTGGGGCGAATCCGGGGCTCGGCGCTGGTCCCTGGCGCTCGACGGCATGGAAATCGTCGGTTTCGCCTACGGAATCCGGGAGAGCCACGGCTTCCGGGTGAGCCTGCTCTACCTGGCGGGGCGCCACAACAACGCCGAGGGCGGCATCGCGCTCCTGGACCGGCTCGTCCGGGAGGAAAACCATGCGCTGGCCTCGGGGGCGACCCTCAGCCCGCCGCCGGGTGAGCTCGGGCCGGCCATGCAGCGCGCCGGCTGGAACCTCGTCCCCCGGGAGCGGAGGGTGCTCCTGTTTCGGGAAGCGGGGCTCTCGCGGCCGCCGACCGTCGAGGGATACACCGTCCGCCGCCTGCGCCGAGATGACCTGCGCGTGCTGGCCCTCATCCAGGCCGCGGCCTTCCACGGCTCGTCCGACGCCCTGGTCCACCCCGCCCTGGCCGACCCCTTCGAATCGGAGGCGATGCTCGAAGGCTGCCTGGCAGGGAAATTCGGTCGGCCGTTCCCGTCGGGGAATCTGGTGGCCCGGCGGCGGGACGGGGTAACGACCGGCTTTATCATCTCCACGGTGGAGGAGAGAGAGAAAGCCGTGCCGCTCGGTTTCGTGGTCAGCCTCGCCGTCAGTCCCCACCGGCGGGGCATGGGGCTGGGCCGCCTGCTCCTGTCGCACGCCCTCGCCGCATACGCCGCCGCGGGATTCGCCGGCAGCTCCCTGCAGGTCGGCGCGTCGAACCAGGGCGCAGCCGCACTCTACGACTCACTGGGCTACCGGGTTACGGAAAATGAAACGGCATATCGCCTTGACGCTCAGGGTATTTAGGCCTATATTTATAGTGTTACGGGAGGGTGCCGGCTCTTTTTAAAAAAGAGAAAGGGCCTGCCTCACGGATAAAAGCGCACCCGTCCCGAATCGCAGGATTCCGAGGGTGCGCCTTCATTAAAAAAACGCATCCCGACCGGTGACCGGCCGGCTCGGCTCAATTCCACGTAAAGGGGCGTCATGTCTCGCCGATTCATATGCCTCGTCCTTCTTCTAACGGCCCTCTCCCTCTCCGCCCAGGCCCTCGGCTGGTGGTGGGACGCATTCTACCGTCGCGGCTGGAACGACACCGACATCAGCGACGTGGACCGCTACGGCGTAAAGCTCTACTGCGTGGGGGATTCGGGGCTAATCGTCTGTTCTCCCAATTCCGGCGGCACGTGGAACATCCAGACGACCCCCACCTCCGCCAATCTCTACTGCGTCAGCCTTATCGACGCCGACCACGTCTACGCGGGCGGCGCCGGGGTCGTGCTCAAGACCGTCAACGGCGTGGACTGGACGCAGACGAGCCAGCCCCCCAGCATGACCAACGTGCGGGGCATAGACTTCCTGACGCAGGCCCAGGGTTGGGCCTGCGGCGGCTCCTATATCACCCGGACGAACAACGGCGGCAGCTCCTGGAACAGCCAGTATTTCGCCGGCGGATACGAGTTCTACGACATCGCGATGTACTCGACCGGCTTCGGGCTGGCCGTGGACACCGGCGGGCGCATCTTCCGCTGGAACGGTTCCTCGTGGGGCCAGGTGCTCGACGTCTCGCCCGGTCTCCGGTCGGTGTGCATCTACGACGAGGACTACGCCTGGGCCGTGGGCGACGGGGGCGCGGTCTACGCCACCTCCAACGGCGGCGACGACTGGACCGCCCAATCCTCGGGCGTCTCCCGAACCCTCAACGGCGTCGCGGTCATCCAGGACGGCGGAGATTTCCACGTCTACGCCGTGGGGCAGAACGGCGTAGGGCTGCATTCCCCGGACGGCGGAGCAACCTGGAACGAGCTCGACGACCCCTACGTCTTCAACCCCCTATCCGGCGTGGCCACACCCTTCAGCGCAGACCATATTATCGCCGTAGGCTCTCTCTACACCATACTGGGGACGGCCAACGGTACGAGCTGGAACCAGCTCATTCGCGTGGGCAACCGGCTCGAGGGCGTGGCCGCCAGCGGACCCTACCCCGCATTCGTCGTGGCCGTGGGTGAGTACGGACTGGTCATGCGCAGCACGACGCACGGGCGCTCGTGGACATACGGCCGCTCGGGCGTCCCGAACAACCTCACCGACATCGGACACATCGAATCAAACGACTTCGTCGCCTGCGGCACCGGCGGAACGGTCATCAAGACCACGGACAACGGCGCGAGCTGGACCGACGTCTCCGGCAACCTTCCCGCCCGCAACTGGTTCGGGCTCGACGTGCTCGATGAGAACACCTGGTTCGTTTGCGGGGGCAACCTGGGTATCTACTACACCACCAACGGCGGAGCCTCCTGGACGCAGGATTCGACCGGCGCCGACTTCAACTTCTACTCCGTGGCCATGCGGGATGTAAACAACGGCTGGGCCGCGGGCGAGACCGACGGCAGCTACGCCATCGTGTACCGGAAGACGGCCGGCGCCTGGACCCGATTCTCCACGGGACTTTCATCCGCGGACCGCGACATGCGGGGGGTGGACGTCCGGAGCGACAGCAAGGCCTGGCTCGTCGGCGAGGGTGGACAGGTGTACTACCTTTACTCGGGCGGAACCCAGTGGCGCGAGGTTCACGGCCTGGCGGACGTGGACTACAAGTCCGTGTCCTTCATGAACGATGACGAGGGCTGGATTGTGGGCGACGACGGGTACATCTACGTCACGACGAACGGCGGCGTGAGCTACACCTTCGAGGACAACCGCGCCCACACGGACGGGCTGGATATCTACGACGTTTACTTCTGGGAGGACGCGCCCGATTACGGACACGGATGGGCCGTGGGTGAGATTAACTGCCGGCTTTTATACGACGACTTCACCCCGGTGGAGCTCGTGGACTTCACCGGCCGCGACACCGAGGAGGGCGTCCTGCTGGCCTGGGTGCTCGGGGGGGATTACCCCGCCGGATTTGAAATCTACCGGCGCGAGAAGGACTCCGAGGGTTGGACTCAGTTGAACGACGCGCTACTCCCGCCGCAGAGCCCGCGCTACCTCGACCGCGGCGCGCGGGCCGGAACGGTGTACGAGTACCGGCTCACCGTCGTCGAGGACTCGGGTGCCCGCACCGACTTCGGGCCCGTCGAGGTCCGCCGCGGGGACAGCGCCGATGGGCGCACCGCCCTGTACGCCGCCTACCCGAATCCAGCGGAATCGGGCGGCGCGGTGACCTTCACCCTGGACCTCTCCTCGGCCCAGGGCGTCGTCCTGTCGGTGTACGACCTCGCGGGGCGGCGGGTGGCGACCCTGGTGGATGGAGAGCTGACGGCGGGGCGGCACACGGTGGTCTGGTCCACCGACGGTATGGCGCCGGGGGTGTACCACTGTCGGCTGACCGCCGGAGACGGGATTTACGGCACCCGGCTGGTCGTAACACGGTAGGGTGGAACGATTAACGAACCGGCGGGCAGTCCCGCCGGTTTTATTTCGGGTATTTCCCACGGCCGTGAACAGCACGGTGACCTGGGCCACCCCCCCCGATTCCCCGCCACCACTCCCCGGACCGTCCCCGGACGGTCCGGCTATCTATTCCCACCCGTCGTCACCGGGCAGGTCGAATGTCCCCACCCCCTCCACGCCGCTGAAGACCCAGCGGCATCCGCCCGGGCGTTGTTCGTAGAAGCCCTTCACGCCGTAGAGTGCCAGTGCGTAGTGGAGCCTCGGCGCGACGGCCCCCGTGGGGCAGGCCTTTACGCAGGCGCAGCAATCCCAGCAGTCGGTGACGTTTCTACAGAACGCTGAGAGTGTCTGCGGGTCGATGGCCATCAGGTCGCCGGGACACGCCGCCACGCAGGCGGGCTCCACCGCCGCCCGGCATCCGTCGCAGCGCCTTTTATCCACGTGCGCGGGCATGTCCCTCCGTAAATAGCCTTTATCATTGTGCATTGTTATTCTAACTCACCGATTACCGCGGGGCAAGGGTCCGCATGTTGACCAAATCGGGCGGCTGGTTTATAGTTACGTCGTTCGACGTGCGTCTGGTGCCTACATGCACAGGGGGTTTGATGAAGGACGTAACGGTGCAGGACGTGAAACGAATGGCCGTCGAAATCCGCGACCGGTGCCGTGTCATAGCCAGAGAGCGGGGCCAGAACCCCCGCTTCTGGAAAAGCGTTTTCGAGGAACTCGGCCACAAGAGCGGCCTGAAGGTCACGACCATCCGCCGGCTGCTGTACTCCAACGAGCCGAAAGTCCGCTACTCGACCGTCGAGAAGATGGAGAAAATCCTCCAGACGCTCGGAGCGGCGCCGGATTATCTGCGGCCGAAGGCAACAGCGGAGCCCGCCCCCCGTTCCGCCGGGTCGAAGACGGGCGAGCACCGGGTGGACCACGCGCTCATCGAGGGTGTGCTGGTCAAGGAGCTGCTCATCTACCCCGACGCCCGGGGCTATCTCATGGAGATTCTGCGCGCCGACGACTTCGGCTTCTTCGGCGACGACGCCCCTTTCGGCCAGGCGTACGTCACCTGCGTCTATCCCGGCGTCATCAAGGCCTGGCACGCGCACCGCGGGCAGGCCGACCGTTTCTCGTGCGTATCCGGCACCGCCCGGCTGGTGCTCTACGACGGACGCCCCGGCTCCCCCACCCGCGGCTCGGTCAACCAGTTCATCCTCGGCAACCTGCGCCCCAGGCTCGTTTTAATCCCCGCCGGGGTGCAGCACGGCTTCACCGCCCTGGGCACCGAACCGGCCCTGGTGCTCAACATCCCCACCAAAACCTACGACTACCTCCACCCCGACGAGCAGCGCCTCGACCCCCACTCGAACGACATACCATTCGACTGGAACCGGGTCGACGGCTGAGAAAGGTGTATCGTGAAGGGCATCGTCCTGGCCGGCGGCCTCGGAACCCGCCTCGACCCCCTGACCCGGGTCACGAATAAGCACCTCCTCCCGGTCTACGACCGGCCGATGATTTATTACCCCCTGGAAACCCTCATCGGCGCCGGCATCACCGAAATCATGCTCGTCACCGGCGGCCGGAACGCCGGGGGATTCCTGGAGCTTCTGGGCAACGGCCGCGAGCTGGGCCTGGCGCACCTCAACTACACCTACCAGAAGGGCCACGGCGGCATCGCCGAGGCGCTAGGGCTCTGCGAGCACTTCGTCGCCGGGGACCGGATGTGCGTGATTCTGGGGGATAACCTCCTCCAGCGAGGCATCGGCGACCAGGCGCGCGCCTTCGAGGCGCAGCCCGCCGGGGCGAGGATTCTGCTGAAGGAGGTGCCCGACCCCGGCCGTTTCGGCGTGCCGGTCTTCGACGGGAATGGAAAGATTCGGCGCATCGAGGAGAAGCCGAAGAAGCCGGCCAGTCCGTACGCGGTCATCGGCGTTTACTTCTACGACGGCGGAGTGTGGGACATCATCCGCGGCCTCTCCCCCAGCGCCCGGAACGAGCTGGAAATCACCGACGTGAACAACGCCTACCTGGAGCTAGGCCGGCTCGAGCACGGGTTCGTGGACGGCTGGTGGACCGACGCCGGGACCTTCGAATCCCTGTACCGGGCCGCCGAGCTCGTCCGCCGCGAGGGCGCGGGCCGGGGCGGAAGCCCATGACCGAGACTTCATCTACCGGCGCCGACAGGCTCTGGCGGGCCGACGGCGGCCTGCTCTGCCTCGTGGACGTCACGGGCTTCACCCCCCTCACCGAAGAGCTCACCAAACTCGGCCCCGAGGGCAACGAGCACCTCACGGGCCTTTTGAACGCCTTTTTCGGGGCCCTGACCGAGGAGGTGGCCGAGGGCGGCGGCCATACCCTCCAGTTCGGCGGCGACGCCTACTGGGCGTATTTCCGGAACGCCGACGCCGGTGAGAGGGCCTGCCGCAGGATGCTGAAGCGCGTGGCAGGGCTCGGCGAACAGGAGTTCGGCAACCGGCGGTACAGGCTGGAGGCCGACCTCGCCGCCGCTCGGGGGATGGCCTTCGAGTTGTGGCGCGTCGGCCCGGACCGGTGCCAAATCGTCCTCACCGGGGACGCGGTGGTCAAGGTCTCACGGGCGGAGAAGCTCGTCGGCCCCGGGGAGTACGCCGTCCTCCACGGCGAAATTCACGGGAAATCGGGGAATGACGTCGCCGGTTTCCTGTCCGACCGTCCCGCCCCGCCGCCGCACCGCGCCGGCCTGCGCCCCACCACGGCGGTTTTCGCCCTCCTTCCCCGGTGCGCGAAGCCGGACGACCTCGACGAGCTGGTGAAAAAGGTCCACCGCCGGTGCGAGCGCTACGAGGCCCTTTTGGCGAAAATCGTCCCCTTCGACGAGCGTCAGGCGGCGCTCGCGCTCCTGGGCACCCCCCGGGCCCACGACGACGACCCCCGCCGCGGGGTGAACCTGGCCCTGGAACTGGTCCGGGAGTTGGGGATGACCGGCGCGTCGGTGGCCGGCGGATACGTCTACGTCGGCCCCGTGGGCGGCGCCTCGGCCTGGGAGTACACCGCCATCGGCGACCCGGTGAACCTGGCGGCCCGGCTCCTCGAAGCCGCGGGTCCGGGGCAGGTACTGGTCTCCGAGGACACGTGCCGACTCTGCAGCGCGGACGTCAACCTGGAGCTGGCCTGGCGCAAGAGGGTAAAAGGGAAGACCGGAGAGGTTACCGCCTGGCTGGCCCTGGGGAGTCACGGCGGGCTCAAGCCGACACGGCACCGGTACGGGCAGGTCGGACGGCGCGAGGAGCTGTCGCGGATTGACCGGCTCCTGGCGGGAGGCTCCGGTGTTCTATACATCATGGGTGATGCCGGAATCGGCAAATCGTTCATCCTGGCGGAGGCGGAGGACCGCGCACGGGCCGCGGGATACCGCACCGTCACGGGACAGGTCGACCAGACGCACCGTGATTTCGGCCTGCTGCAGAGCATCTTCAAAAATCTCGCCGGCGTCCTGGAAACCGACCCCTCCGTCTCGACCGCCGAACGGCTCGACGCCCTCTTCGAGACGGAGCTGACGGCCTGCCCGGAGTTGGACCGCCGCCGCTGGCGCACCGTCATCGGCGCCCTCCTGTTCCATCTCGAAGAGGACCGGCACGTCATCTCCGGATACGCGCCGGAAATAGTACAGAACAGCCTCGTGGAAGGCGTCAGCGCCATTTTCAAGAAGCTCGTCGGCGATGGGCTATTTCTCGCCGTCGACGACCTCCATCTGGCCGACGAGTCCTCCTGCGCCATACTGGAAACCGCGCTCAAGGCCTGCGGCGGAACCGACGGTCCGGTGCTGGTGGCCTCGGCCCGCGGGGAGGGCCGCTTCGTTGATAAAGCTCAACGGCCGTTCGCCGGCCTGGGGGCCGAGGAGATGGTACTCGGGGAGCTCGGGGACGAAGTCTGGCGCATCGGCGACGAGCTCCTGGACGGGCTCCCGCTGGAAGAGGAAATCCGCCGGTGGGTCCTGGAGCAGGCCCAGGGCAACCCCTTCTTCCTCGAACAGCTCGTGCTGGACCTCATCGAGCGGGGATTCATCGTGCGCCGCGGGAACCGGTGGGTCCCGAGTCGCGGTTACATCCCGGAGCGGCTGCCGGTCAACGTCTTCGCCACCATCCTCGCCCGCGTGGACCGCCTGAGCCCGGCCTCCGCGGAGGTTCTCCGTCTGGCCAGCGTCATCGGCCGGCGCTTCGACGAGAGGCTCATCGAGACCCTCCTGCCGGGTCGTCTCGAAGCACTGGGGGAGACCGCGGCCGAAGGTAAAACCTCGGGGCTCGCCGTGCGCGACTCCCGGGAGGAGCTGGCATACCTCTTCCGCCACTCCCTGGTCCGCGAGGTCACCTACCGCTCCCTGCTGGTCGAGCAGCGCAAGAGGCTCCACCACGACGTGGCCCGCGCGATGGTGGACCTGGACGAACCGCCCGGCGAACCGAGCGAAGCGAGCTACGCCCCCGGCGAAATCGCCGTGCATTTCGAGCGGGCCGGATGTCTGCCCGAGGCCGCCGGGTATTTTCTGAAGAGCGCCGAAGGCAAGAAGCACTACGGCTCCTACGCGCTGGCGCAGAAAGAGGCGAGACAGGCTCTCGAAATCGCGTGGGAGTTGAGCGACCCGGGGTTGGCGAATCAGGCCCGCCTGGCGCTGGCCGACTTCCTCTCCCTTCTGGGGCGGTCCGACGAGTCGCTGCCCCTCCTGGAGGAAACCTTCTCCAGCTCTATGGAGCTTCACGAACCGAGCGAACCGAGCGAAGCTGGTTATACCCCCGGC
>CAYTCV010000001.1:98903-103854 GCA_964436465.1 uncultured bacterium | reverse complement strand
CCCCCGGCGAATCCCGTCTCGCGGTGACGGTCTGCCGTCTGGCCGTTCAATCGCTGTTGCGGCTCGGACGCATCCCGGAGATACCGGTCTGGGTCGGCCGGGCCGAAGAGGCGGCAGGGGACGACCCGTTCCTCGAAATCTGCATCGCGCCGATTCGTTCCTATCCCGACATGTTCGCGGGGCGGCTGGACAAGGCGGCGGAAATCCTCGAACGGGCGGCCGCCCTTCTACCCGACCCCCGCACCGACGAGGAAGTGCGGGCCATGGCCCTCGTCCACGGTAACCTGGGCATCCTCTACGCGAAGATGCGCATCCGAGACGAATCGGAACACCAGCTCCGCCGGGCCATCGAGCTGGCGGAGAGAACCGGCGACCGTTCCCTCGTCCTGGACAACCAGACGAATCTATCCGTCATCCTGTCCGAGTCCTCCCGGTTCGACGAGGCCCTGGAGCTCCAGCGCCGCTGCGCCGAGGAGTACGAGGCGATGGGGTATCATCAGGGGCTGTCCACGGCGCTGTTCAACATGGCCCAGATAGAGCTGGAGTTGGACGACTGGGAACGGGCGATTTTGGACCTCGAGCGAAGCCTCGTCTTCGCCCGCCGGATGAAGAACCTCCCCCGCGTCGCACGGACGGCGTCGCTTCTGGGTTACCATCTCACGCGCCATGACCACCTCGGGAAAGCCAAAGACATAATCGAGGAATCCCTCCGGCTCTACGAGGAGCACGACTTCGACAACCGGAAGGGGCTGGCGTACGCCGTACGGGCCCTCTACGACGCCAAGGCGGGCGACGCGGAATCGGCCCGACGGTACGTAAAGCTGGCCGAGAAGAACCCCACGCCCGACTCGCGGCCGCCCCTGGACGAGGTGCTGAATCTCGTCCACGATGCACTGGGGGAAGCGGAGAATGCCTGAACCGTACATCCAGGTCCGGGGACTGGCGAAGGACTACACGGGCGGCGTTACCGTCCACGCCCTGGCCGACGTGAGCTTCGACGTGCTCCCCGGTGAGGTGGTGGCGCTTACCGGTCCCTCGGGCTCGGGAAAGACGACCCTGTTGAACCTCCTCGGCGGGCTGGACGTCCCCACGGCGGGGGAGGTCCGGGTCGGGGGAAGGTCCCTCGGCGGCCTGGGGGACGGGGAGCTCGCGCTCTATCGCAACCGTGAGGTGGGCTTCGTCTTCCAGACGTACAACCTGCTGCCCCATCTGACGGCGCTGGAGAACGTGACGGTGCCGCTCCTGGTGCGCGGCCTTTCCTTCGAGGAGGCCCGGGACAAAGCGGCGGAGCTTCTGGCCGACATGGGCCTCGAAGACCGGGGCTCGAGCCTCCCCTCCCAACTCTCCGGCGGGCAGGCCCAGCGCGTGGCCCTGGCCCGGGCGCTCTCCACCGAGCCCCGGCTGCTCCTGGGCGACGAGGTCACCGGGAACCTCGACCGCAACACGGGACGGGAGATGCTGGACCTCATCCGGGCGCAGGTCACAGGCCGGGGGCTCACCGCCCTCGTGGTGACCCACGACTCCGAAGTCTCCGACTGGGCCGACCGGGCCCTCGAACTCCAGGACGGACGCCTTGTCGTTTAAAAGAATAATCCCGCTGTTGGCTCTCGCCGTCGCGGCCTGTCAGCTCGAGATTCCGCCCCCGGAAATCACCCTGGTCACGCCCCTGGAGGGGGAGGTGCTCACCGGGGACGGCGAGCTGACCTTCACCGTCCTGGCCCCGGAGGGTGTGCTGGGGGAGGTGGAAGTCCGGGTGGACGATTACCCGGTGAGCTTCCCCGCAGTGGAGCTGAAGAGCTTCGGCCGGTTCCGCGTCCCCCTCGTAGCGCTCAAGCTGGGCGCGGGGGAGCACGGAATACTGGTGAGCGCCGTGGCCGTGGACCGCGAGGCCCGTTCCGCGGCGGCCGTGGGGCGGGTGTTCACCATCGAGCTGCCGCCCGCCGCCCTGGAGAGCCTGACCGTCTCGCCGGAGAGGGTCGTCCAAGGCCAGCCAATAACGCTGGACGCGGAGTTCTCGGGAACGGTGGCCGGCGCCGTGGGGAAACTCTTCGACCGGTCCTTCAACTTCTACCCGACGGAAGGCGGACGCTGGCGCGCGCTGGCCGCCTGCCGGCTCTTCGCCGAGCCCGGGTCGGTCCCCCTGGAGGTCACCTACACCGACGCCTACGGCCGCTCCACGACGGACGAGCTCGACCTCACCGTGTACAGGGGCAACTTCGCCTCCTGCTACATCGTCCTGACCCCCAGCGTGGGGGGCAAGCTGGACACCGAGACCATCGAGCGGGAGTCGGCCCAGGTCAACGAGGCGGTGGCGGTCTACACCCCGGAGCAGCTGTGGGAACCCGGTCCATTCCGGCGGCCCGTGGAAGGCGGGTACGTTACGAGCCCCTTCGGCGAGAAGCGGGACTTCTCCACCGGCGGGAGCGAATCCCACATCGGCACCGACTTCGGCGGCCTGCCCGAGGGCACGCCGGTGTACGCCGCCGCCCGTGGACGGGTCGTATTCGCCCGGGAGTTCGTCATCCGGGGGAATTTCGTCTGCATCGACCACGGCCGCGGCCTCTTTACGCTCTACAACCACATGAGCGCCCTCAACGTGTCCGAAGGGCAGATGGTGGAGGCGGGGCAGCAAATCGGCGCCATCGGCCGGACCGGCGTCGCCACCGGCCCCCACCTCCACTTCGAGGTCCGCCTCGCCACCTGGGCCGTGGACCCCATGACCCTGCTTTCGGAGGGGTTATCCTTCGAATGAATTTTTCCCGAATCCTGCACCTGGATTCCGGCGTCGCCTGGCGCGGGGGACAGCGCCAGGTTTTTTTGCTCATCCGGGAGCAGCGCCGGCGGGGGTTTAACGTAGAGCTGGCGGCGCCCCCCGACGGCCGGCTGTTCGCGCTGGCCGCGGAGCTGGGCGTCACCTGCCACCCGCTATCCATCGCCAACGTCTTCGACCGGTCCGCCCGAAAGAAGCTCTCCGCCCTCCTGAGCGGCGGATTCGACATACTCCACGCCCACGACGGCCACTCACACGCCGTCGCCCTGGCGACCATAGGCGATAGCGGCCCCCCGCTGGTCGTGACGCGCCGGGTGGCCTTCCCGCCCCGCCGCGACCCGCTGACGCGCCGCCGGTTCCTCTCCCCCGGGCCGACCCGGCTGGTGGGAGTGTCCGAGTTCATCACGCGGAGAATGGCCGAGTACGGCGTACCCGAAGACCGCCTGACGACCATCCACTCCGCCGCCGAACCGCCTCCCCCCGTGGACCGAACGGCCGTTCGGAAAAAGCTGGCCGCCGGGTACGACCTGCCCGCCGATGCGCTCTGGGTGGGAGTCATCGGCGCACTGTCCCTCCGGGATAAGGGGCAGGGGGTAATCGCCGAAGGCTGGGGCGCCCTCGACGAGCGGCACCGGCTGCTCTTAATCGGCGAGGGACCGGACCGGCGGCGCATAGAGCGGAAAATCCGCCGCCTCGGCCTCGGGGAGAGAGTCGTCCTGACCGGCTTCATCCCCGAAGCCGAGCGCGTCCTTCCGGCCCTGGACCTCCTGGCGGTGCCCTCTCTGTCCGAGGGTCTGGGCGGCGTAATCATCGACGCCTTCCTGGCCGGAGTTCCGGTGGTGGCCAGCGACGTGGGCGGCGTCCCGGAGCTGGTGCGCGACGGGGAGACCGGCCTGCTGGTCCCCCCCGGAGACCCGGCGGCCCTGGCCGCGGCGTTGGGGAGGATGCTCGCCGACGACGACCTGCGGCGACGCTGCGCCGAAAAGGCCCGGCTCCTGGCCGGGGACGAGTTCTGTGTCCCGCGCATGGCCGACCGGTACGAATCCCTCTACCGCACAATCCTCGACCGCGCGCCCGGAGATTGACTGGAAACCCGCCCGACTAAGCGCTATACTTAGCCAACCGTCGGAGCCCCCACCCCCCTTCCCGTAGACGGGGGCGACCGGCCGACGCGAAAGGCTTCACCATGAAAAAGACGGCGCTTCTTACGGCTCTCGTCGCCCTCGCGCTCCCCGTCCTCGCCGGCACGGATAACTTACCTTTCGCCCCCGGCGAGAAGCTCATCTACAGCGTCTCCTACGGCGACACCAAGGCCGGCATCTGCGTTATGAAGGTGGTCAAGCAGGTCACCTACGAGGGGCACCTGTGCCTGAAGCTCGTTATGGAGCTGCGCTCGAGCACCGCCTTCAGCGATTTCTTCTACGTCAAGGACGACATCGAGAGCCTCTTCGACGTGAGCCTCCTCGGTACGCGGCGCTACGAGAAGCACCTCGTAGAGGGTGACTACGCGGCCGACGAGACGCTCTACTACGACCAGGAGGACCACACAATAACCCGGGAGGGCGACGTGCGCGACGGTATAATCCGCAGCGGCTGCGACGCCCTGGCCGCCTTCTACCACGTCCGAGCCCAGGACATCCGGGTCGGCGGCGAGCTATCCTTCCCCTACGCCGACGCCACCCGGAACGAAACCGTCAAGGTCAAGGTCATCAAGAAGGAGACCGTCACCGTTCCGGCCGGCACCTTCGAGTGCTTCCTCGTCCAGCCCATGCTGGAGGAGGAGACCGGCATCTTCCGTCAGCACGGCCAGGTGTACATCTGGGTCAGCGCCGACGAATACAAGATTCCCGTGAAAATCACCGGCCTGACCTGGTTCGGCGAGGTGCGGTGCGAGTTGGAGGAGTTCATCCGGGGCTGACGTTCACCTTTTTGCGAGGAGGCGGCGATGCGGTGGTTAATCCTGCTTATCCCGGGGCTGCTCCTGACGGCCTGCGGCACGTCGGAAAAGGAGTTGGGCGAGTACGAGGCGGCCAAGACGGAGAAGGAGGTCGCCGCCGAGCGGGTGGAGACCGCCGAGACGGAGAACGCGGAGCTCAAGGCCCAGCTCGAGGCCAAGGAAAAGGAACTGGCCGAGGCCCAGGCCGCCCGTGACGCCGCCGCGGCCGCCGCCGCCGAAGACGA
>CAYTCV010000001.1:5791-98803 GCA_964436465.1 uncultured bacterium | reverse complement strand
TGGCCGAGGCCCAGGCCGCCCGTGACGCCGCCGCGGCCGCCGCCGCCGAAGACGATGGAGAAGAAACCGACGGCGATTGACCCGTCGCGGTGAACCGGCCCCCTCTCCCCTCTGGGGAGAGGGCGGGGGTGAGGGGTTCAGTCATCCCCCTCTCCCCGTGGGAGAGGGATTAAGGGTGAGGGCTTCCGTTGAATTAAGCGGCGGGGATTAAAATCCCCGCCCTACATTTGGCACACAGCGAAACGGTTTCCCTCTCCCAGTGAGAGAGGGCCGGGGTGAGGGCTGCCGCCTGTCCCCTCCCCCCTTTGGGGGGAGGGTTAGGGTGAGGGGTAGAAACGGCGGGGATAGAATCCCCGCCCTACATTTGGCGCTCGGTGGCAGGCGGGCGGGGACAGAGCCCCGCCCCTACGTCATCGCAACCGGCCTTCACCCGGCCCCGATTGCTGGTATAATCCGGGCAAAAAGGGGAATCCCCATGCCCGAAGGCTCCTCCAGGCCCCGCCTGCTCCTGGTGGACGGCTACTCCCTCCTCTTCCGCGTGTTCCACTCCATCAAGACGGCGCTGACGGCGCGGGACGGGACGAACGTGGCCGCCCTCTACGGCGCCGTCCGCGTTTTCCTGGGCCTCCTGGAGCGGCACAGGCCCGCTCGGGTCGCCTTCGTCCTCGACGCGCCGGGCCCCACCTTCCGCGACGAAATATTCCCCGCCTACAAGGCCAACCGCCCGCCCGCTCCGCCCGAACTCCGGCCCCAGGCCGACCTCCTGCGCAGGCTCTTCCCGCTGCTGGGCTGGCCCCTGGTGGAGACCCCCGGCTACGAGGCCGACGACGCCATCGCCGCGCTGACTAAGAGGGGCCTCGACGCGGGCTACGACGTGCGCATCTTCACCCACGACAAGGACCTGATGCAGCTCATCGGCCCGCGGGTCGTCCACATCGCCCACGGCCGCAAGGGGGAGGAGAGCCTGCGCGACGCGGGCTTCGTCCTGGAACGGTACGGAGTCGGTCCTGAAAGAATGCGCGACCTGCTGGCGCTGGCCGGCGATTCCACGGACAACCTGCCCGGTGTGCCCGGCGTGGGGCCGAAGACGGCGGCCGGACTTCTGGCGAAATTCACCGACATGGAGGGGGTCCTGGCCCACGCCGCCGAAATCCCGGGCAAGCTGGGCCGGAATTTATCAGAACACATCGAAGATGCCCGGTTGACCTGGAAAATGGTCGGCCTGGCCGAGGACGCGCCGGTTCCGCCGCTGGACGAGTTGGTGATTTCCCCGGCCAGGCCCGGCGCGCTGGAAATGCTCCAGGACCTGCGCTTCGTCGGCGTCATCCGGGACATGGGGCTCGTGGAGCGGACGGAGGCGCGGCTGGAGGTCGTCTCGACCGGCCCGCCGGACGGATTCATCGAGAAAATTCGCAAAAGCGGGCGGCTGGGAATCGCCTTGGAAGCGGAGAGCGGCCCGGCGCGGCACTATCGGGTCAAGGCCCTGGGCCTGGCCGCGGAACCGGGCGTCGGCTACGGACTGGCCTGCGACGGCAAGGTGCCCGGCTGGCTGGCGGAGCTTCTGGGCGACGCGCAAATCTCCGCGGTCGGCTACGACCTGAAGCCCATCGCCCGGCGAGTTTCCCACCCCGAGGACCTGATGCTCGCCGGGTGGCTGCTGGAAGCGGACCGCCTGCCACGGGGCCTGGCCGCGCTCTGCCAGACTCACCTCGGCAAGAGGCCAGCCGGTGAGGAGACTCAATCCGCCCAGGGCGACCTGCTCGCCGAGGGGGGCTCGGAATTGAAGGGCCTGGCTGGACGGGCCGCCGCCGCGTTGGAACTGCAGCCGGTCCTGGAAGAGAAAATAAAAGAACTCGATTTGGAGCGCGTTTACCGGCGAATCGAGCTGCCGCTGCTGCCGGTCATCGCCGCGGTGGAGGAGCGGGGGCTTTTATTAGACTCTACGGCTTTGGGGGAGCTCTCCGCCGAGCTGCACGTCCGGATGGAGGAGCTGGAAAAACGGGCCCACGAGCTGGCCGGCCACCCCTTCAACGTGGCCTCCACCAAGCAGACCGGCGAGGTGCTCTTCGGCGAGCTGAAGCTGCCCGGCGGCCGGCGCACGAAAACCGGCTTCTCCACCGCCGGCGACGTGCTGGAAAAACTGGCGGCCGAACATGAAATCGCGGCGGTGCTCCTCGAAAATCGGCAACTGGCGAAGCTCGACGGCACCTACGCGGCGAAGCTCCCCGCCGAGGTGGACCCGGCTTCGGGAAGGCTGCACACGACGCTGCACCAGGCGGCCGTGGCCACCGGGCGGCTCTCCTCCAGCGACCCGAATCTGCAGAACATCCCCATCCGCACGGAGCTCGGGCGGCGCATACGCAAAGCCTTCATCGCCCCCGCGGGGTGCGTCCTGGTTTCCGCGGATTACTCGCAGATTGAATTGCGCCTGCTGGCCCATATCTCCGGCGAGGTGCGGCTACTTGAGGCGTTCCACGCCGGGGGCGACATACACGCCGCCACCGCCGCCGTCATCTTCGGCGTCGATAAAAAAGACGTAAGCCAAGACCAGCGCAATGCCGCCAAGGTCGTCAACTACTCGCTCATCTACGGCAAGGGGGTGTACGGCCTGGCGTCGGACTTAGGGATAAGCCGGGACGAGGCCAAAGCGTTCATAGACGGGTACTTCGCAAAGTATCCGGCGGTGAGGGAGTGGATGGATTCGGGGCTGGAGCGGGCGCGGGAGCTGGGGTACACGGTGACGCTCTTCGGCCGACGGCGGCCCTTCGGCGAGCTGAACTCGCCCAACCGCCAGGCCCGGGAGGCCGCCGAGCGCGCCGCCCTCAACGCGCCGCTCCAGGGAACCGCCGCCGACATCTGCAAGCTGGCCATGATTCGCGCCGAGAAATTCTTGAATGATTGCGACTGCGGGGCGAGGCTGCTCCTGCAAATCCACGACGAGCTGCTCGTCGAGTGCCCGGAGGGGGAGAAGGGGCGCGTGGGCGGGATTCTGCGGGAGGCGATGGAGAACGCCTGCGAGGGCCTCTTGAAGCTGCAGGTGCCGCTGGTGGTCGAGGTGGGGAGCGGGGGGAACTGGCTCGACGCGCATTGATAAAGTCCCCTCCCCCCTCTGGGGGGAAGCGCGCTTACGGGCTAGGGAGAGGGCTAGGGTGAGGGTAGACGCGGCGGGGAAAGGATTCCCCGCCCTACATTCAGAGGCAAAACGGACGGGGACGGAGCCCCGCCCCTACGTCATCGCAAACACATTTGGGGCGAGGGTTGCCGCCAATCCCCTCCCCTCTTTGGGGGGAGGGCTAGGGAGGGGGGTGTAGCGGTCCCCCCTCTCCCTGTGGGAGAGGGGTCAGGGGTGATGGCTGCCATGTAAACAAAGCGGCGGGGATTAAAATCCCCGCCCTACATTTATGCACCGGAAGCATCGGGCGGGTGCGAAAATCCGCCACTAGCCTCTAACGGAACGCCGATGAACCTACTCCCCGTCCCACTCGCCGGAGAACCACGGCAGCGCCGAAACGTCGAAGAAGAAATCCCGCTCAGCGCCGCAGCTCTGGCACTGGGCATGGAGAAGGTCGAAGGGCGTGCCGGCGTCGTCGAACACCAGAGACTGCTCCGCCACCGCGTAGGCCCCGCCGCACTCCGGGCAGACCCGGTCGGCGACGTAGGCGTACTCCTCGTCGATGGTGGTGACCGGAATCGCCGTGTCGAAGTCCGAGGCCGGCTCCCCGGTTCCCTCGGCCATGACCACCACCGCCAGCACCAGCAGGACCGGAATCCATCCGCGCATCGTTACTCCCTTTTTCAATCGCCCGTTCCCGGGGCGAAGAGCCCGCCGAAACCCAGCATGTACATACAGTCCGCGTTGTCGGAGACCCCGGCGGAGCGGTTGCCGTAGAAGAAAATCTCGCCCGGTTCGGCCGTGTCCAGCCACACGCGCAGGCGGTCGGCCCGGGAGTTGTCGGTGAGCGCCACGTAGCGGCTCTTCAGGAAGCTATCGCGCACCCACATCGGCGGGGTGGCGGTGTCGTCGTAGAGGAGGTAAACGTGGACCCGGTTGTCAGCCCTCAGGCGGCCCAGGAAGTCCCGACCGAGCGCCGCCTCACCCCAACCCTTGGTTCTGTCCCGGTCGGCCGTCAGGAGCCAAACCAGGCCGTCGTAGGAGATTGGGAAGGTCAGGATTGAATACCTTTCATCCGAGTACAGGGCGTCGCCCGTGGCCAAACGCGCCAGACGGTAATAATCCGCCCAGCGGTCCAGGTAGGCCGAGCCCTGCACCAAGAGCCGGTCGAGCATGAAGGAGGCCGGGGTCAGGTAGCAGCTCATCCCCCATCTGCGCCCCTGCGCGTCGGCGGCCAGCACGGCCAGCCGCGTCCCCGCGAGGCGCGGATTATTGGCGCCCGGTCCGGGGATGAATTGCAGAACCAGTTCCCCGCTCGCGCCCGGCGGCAGGACCAGCGTCTCCTTCAGCGTAACGAGGTCGCCGCTCGCCACGCCCTCCGCGTCGCTGAAACGGCTCACCCCGTCGTACTCCACCCCCGACAGGAGCAGCCCCCGGCGGTTCCACACCACCCGGAGCTGGGTCAGGCGGACCTCGGCGTCGCCGGAATTTTCGATGCTGAAGGCGCCGGTGAGCTCGCGGCTGGCCAGAACGTAGGCCGGGCGCGAGGTATCCAGCCGGAGCGCCGGTCCCGAGCCCGAGCGCACGTCCACGACCAGCGCGTCGGAGCCGACCTGGTGGCGGTTGTCCACCGCCAGGGCGTAGAGCAGGTGGTGGCCGTCGGGGACGGCCGCGTCGCCGGAGACTGGATTCCAGCCGCCGTCCAGGGCGTCGTAGGGCGCGTAGCCGTCCACCCCGAGCACCCGGTCGTCGAGGTAGAACTCCACCTGGCGCACGGTGCCGTCGGCGTCGTAGGCCGCCGCGCCCACGGGGACCGACCCCCGCAGCACCGCGCCGTCGGTGGGGGAATCGAAGACGACCCGGGGCGAGCCGACGCCCGAATCGCGCAGCTCCGCCGCCGCCCCCTGGGTCAGGAGCACGGGCGGACCCTGGGGCGGGGCACCCTCGCCGGGAACGGCCGTCTCCCCGGCCCCGCCCGCCTCCTCGCCCGTGGGAAACACGCCCCCCGCCGCCACGCCGAGATACCGGGAGGCCAGGTTCACCGGAGTCACGGTGGTGGAAAGAACGATGGGCGCGAACCGGGGGTCGTCGGCCGGGGCGAGCGTCAGACTGAGCTCCAGGCTGCGGATGCGACGGCGGGCCATGACGCCGGGGGCCTTCTCCGAGGCCAGCTCCTCGGGGGCGATGACCTCGCCGGCCCCGTCCCGGTAAACCACGCTGAAATCGCGCACGTCGCGGGAGAGCTCGAAGAGGTCCGGCCGTTCGGGGTCGCCGATTTCATCGACCAGGGAGCCGCCGGGTACGAGGCGGAATCCGACCCGTTCGGCCCGGTCATCGGCGTCGCCGTCGGGGGGCGTGTACGGCTCGTTACCCCGGTAATCGGCGGCCACGACGACGGCGTGGGGCCCCGCCTCGGGAATCGCCTCGAAGAGGTCTCCACCCGTCGGGTCGGCCCCGGCCTGGCCCAGGGCGGCCACCATCGTCTGGAGGGCTATGCGGCCCCGGCGTTGAAGCTCGGCCCTCCGGCTCGACTCGTTGAATCCGGTCCCGGCCCCGGTTACCAGAAGCACCATCGGCACCATGATAATCGCGAAAATCGCCATGGCGATGAGGAGCTCGATGAGGGTCAACCCGCGCTGGCCGCGGGTTGAGACCATCCTGCGGGTGATGAGTCCGGTCCTCATGGCGAAAAAAAGCCCCCGTTCGACGCCGGTTCGAGGCCCCGGGCGAGGCGCACCGATTTATCGAACGCGCGTCCCTCGTCCCCGATGAGCAGGGAGCGGTCCACCGGCGGCTCCGGGATGTTCTCGATGACCCCCCGGTCCCGGGTGAAGGCCAGGACCTTCGCCGGATGGAGAATGGTCTCCACCCGGTCGCCGTTGGTCAGCGATTTATCGAGCGGCATGCGTCAATCCCCGATGAGGGCGCCGTCGTGCATCACGACCCGCCCCCCGACCACCGTGCACACGGCGCGGCCGGTGAGCTCCCACCCGGCGAAGGGCGTGTTGACCCCCTTGCCGGCGAATTTATCCGGGTCCACCGTCCACCGCTCGCCCCGGTCGATTACCGTAATATCGGCCGCCGAGCCCACCCCGAGTTCGCCCTTTCCCGCAAGCCCCAGCCGTCGCGCCGGATTGGTGGAGAGCCGCTCCACCGCCTCGCCGAAGGAAAGATGCCCGGTTTCCACCAGGTAGGTCAGCGTCAGCCCCAGCGTCGTCTCGAGCCCCACTATTCCGAAGGGGGCGGTCTGGTACGGCTGGTCCTTCTCCGCCACGGTGTGCGGGGCGTGGTCGCTGGCGATGACCTCCAGCGTTCCGTCCCGCAGCCCGGCGACCACCGCCTCGCGGTCCGCGGCGGAGCGAATCGGCGGATTGACCTTGGTCTTCGGGTCGAAATCGTCCGGGAGGGACGTCCGGTCCAGACAGAAGTGGTGGGGCGTCGCCTCGGCGGTGACGTCGAAGCCGCGCCGTCGGGCGTCGCGCACCATCTCCACGGAGCGGGCCGTGGAGACGTGGTCCACATGAAGCGGCACCCCGACGCGGGCCGCCACGAGGATATCCCTGACCGTGCCCACCTCTTCGGCCTCGGCCAGGATGGGCTCCAGCCCGGCCGCCGTGGCCGACGGGCCCGCGGACACCACGCCGCCCGCGGAGAGCGCCTCCTCCTCGGCGTGGCTGATGACCAGAAAGCCGATATCCCGGGCGTATTTCAGGGCGTTGAGGAGGAGACCGGAGCGGCGGACCGGGTGACCGTCGTCGGAGAGGGCGACCGCCCCCGCTTCCCGGAGCTCGTGGAGCGGGGCGATTCCGGCCCCGGCCAGTCCTTCCGTCAGGGCCGCGATGGGGAAGACGTTCACCAGCCCGCGCAACTCCGCCATGGCGCGGACGTACTCCACCGCCGCCTCGTTGTCCACGAACTGGCCGGTGTTCGCCTTGCAGGCGATGGAGGTGAATCCGCCCAGCGCCGCCGCCCGCGTTCCGGTGGCGATGGTTTCCTTGTCCTCCAGACCCGGCTCGCGCAGGTGGACGTGCATGTCCACCAGGCCGGGCACGATGAAAAGCTCGCCGCAGTCAATGACTTCCGCCGCCCGGTCGGCGAGACCCCGCTCCACGGCGGCCACCCGCCCGCCGCGCAACAGCACGTCGGTTTTCGCGAAGAAGCCCCGGACGGGGTCCACCACCGTCCCGCCCTTGAGCAGCAGCGGCCTGGTACTTGCGGTCGGCAACTAGTGGTCCCTCTCGACGGCGAACCGCGCCAGCTCCACCAGAATCTCCGGCCGGGGCAGGCGCTTCGCCTCTTCCACGGCGTAATCGGTGTGTTTTTTCGCCATCTCCCGCGATTTTTCGACCCCGTGAATTTTCGGAAAGGTGTTCTTGCCCCGCTTTTCGTCCGAGCCCACGGACTTGCCCAGCTTCGCCTCGTCGCCGCCGACGTTCAACAGGTCGTCGGCGATTTGAAACGCCAGGCCGAGATGCTCCCCGTAGCGCGTGGCGGCCACGAGCCGGGGGTCGTCGGCCCGGGCGAGAATCGCCCCCATCCGACAGGCGCAGCGGATGAGCGCCCCCGTCTTGAGGGTGTGGATGAAGTTCAGCATGGAGGCATCGACGTCGGTGCCCTCGTTGGCCACGTCCGCCGCCTGGCCGCCGACCATCCCGAAGGTGCCCGAGGCCACCGCCAGTTCCTGAGAGCACAGCAGCAGGCGGTCGGAGAGCTCGAGCTCCCGCGTGGCCCCCAGGGCCAGAATCTGGAACGCCACGGTCAGGAGTGCGTCCCCGGTCAGGACGGCCACCGCCTCCCCGTACTTTTTCCATACCGTGGGCCGACCCCGCCGCAGCTCGTCCGCGTCCATGCAGGGCAGGTCGTCGTGGACCAGGGAGTAGTTGTGAACGCACTCGACGGCGCAGGCCGCCTCGGAGGCCCCGTCGGGCAACTCGTCGGCAATCGCCTCGGCGGTTGTCAGGACCAGAATCGCCCGCAGGCGCTTGCCGCCGGAAAAGACGGCGTAGTGCAGCGCCTCGTGAACGTCGGGCGGGTAGGCCCCTCGGTTCGGCAGGAGCCTGGCCAGCTCGCCGTCGACGAAGGCCCGCTTCTGTTCCAGATAGGTCTTGAGCTCAACGGCCAAGTTCATCCCTCCACGTCGGGCAGGTCCAGGGGGCGCTCGACGGGGGAGCCGTCGTCGCCCTTGGCCAGCTCGGTGAGTCGGCGCTCGGTGGCGTCGAGTTGGGACTGGCAGAGTTTCGCCAGGGCAAGTCCCTCCTCAAAGAGGGAGGTCAGTCTGTCCAGGGGGTACCCCCCGCTCTCGAGCTCGGCGACGATGGCCTCCAGCCTCTCCATCGCCTCCTCGAAGGTCGGCTTTTTCCCCAAAAGTCCTCCTGACCACGGTGAGCGCCGTCCCGTCGCGGACGGTCACGCCCAGTTCGTCGGACGGATGCAGTTCTTTAATGGAACGCACGGACGCGCCCCTGCGCGAAAGATAACCGTAGCCCCGACCGATGACGGCCCGGGGGTCGAGGGCGACGAGCTTTCCGGACCCGGTGCTCAATTGCACGCGCCGGGCGTTTATTCCGCCCGAGGCGGACAGGCTCAATCGGCGGACGAGGCCGGATAGGGCCCTCTCGCGCAGGCGGGGGACCGCATGGGTTCGATAGAGGGCCAGCCGAAGCCGCGCGAAGGCGGACCTCCCCGCGTCCAGAGCCGAAAGTGAGGCGTGCCGCAGGCGCTCGCCCAGGCCGTCCACCCGCTGGCGGCGGAGGTTCAGATAACCGTCCAGCCGCTCCGCGGAGAGGGTTTTGGCCATATTTTCGAGCCGCTGCCGCTCGAGCTTCACCCGGTCCGCGGCGACGCGGCGGATGGAGTTTTTCCCGGCGACGACGCGGCGGCGCAGCTCGTCGCGCTCGGCGGTGACCATCTCGGCGGCGGCGCTGGGGGTTGGGGCCCGCACGTCGGCCGCCAGGTCCGCCAACGTCACGTCCACCTCGTGCCCCACGGCGGAGATGACCGGCACCGGGCAGGCGCGAATCGCCCGAATCAGCCGTTCGTCGTTGAAGCAGAACAGGTCCTCGTAGGAACCGCCGCCCCGCCCGACGATGAGCACGTCCACCAGCCCCGAGGCTCCGAGTTCCTCCACGGCGCGGGCCAGCTCCGCCCCGGCGCCCTCGCCCTGGACCTGTGCATGCCGGAGAACCACGTCCAGGCCGGCGTGACGGCGCGCCAGGACGCGCAGGATGTCGCGCAGGGCCGCACCGTCGCGGCTGGTGACCACCCCCACCCGTTTCGGCAGGCGCGGCAGCGGCCGTTTTCCCTCGGCGGCGAAAAGCCCCTCGGCGGCCAGCCTGCGCTTCAGCTCCTCGAAGGCCCGCTGAAGCTCCCCCAGCCCGCGCAGGACCAATTCGTCGCAGATGAGCTGGTAGCTGCCCCGGGGCGGGTAGACGGAGACGTCGCCCCGGGCCACGACTTCCTGCCCGTCCGCGGGGACGAAGCCGAGGCGCTGGGGCCGCGGCCGGAACATGGCGCAGCCCAGCACCGCGCCCTCGTCCTTCAGGCGGAAGTACAGGTGGCCGCTGGCGGCCAGTTTCACGTCGGAAAGCTCCCCGGCCACCCAGACCCCGGCGTAGCGCTCCTCGAGGGTGCCCTTGATGAGGGCGGTCAGCGCGCTGACGCTGTAGGGCTCGACCGCTGGGGACCCGTTGAGCATGGGGCTATCTTATCCCAGGCCGCCGCGGGCGTCAAATATGGAAAAAACCCCGCCGGGGCGGGATTCATCGTGAAACGGACGCCTACTTCGCGTCGGTGTCGGAAACCGAGCCGTAACGTCGTCCGCGCGCGGCCTGGGCGGCGCGGCTCACCGTCCCGCCGACTACGGTGGTGGCGGTGTACGAGCCGGCGGAAAAGGTACGAACATCGGCGGGACCGGACGCCACGCCCACCGCCGCCCGTAGCGGACCGCCCCCGGCCGTCAGCCGGGAGACCTCGGCGATTATCTCCTCCGCCGCCCGACGCGCCACCGGGCCGTGGTCCTCCAGTTCGGCCACGGCGTTGAACGTGGCTAGGACGCCTTCGCCCATGAGCTTGTCCACCACCCCACCGTGCTTTTCGACTATCCGGCCCACGGCGTCGTAGTATTCGGCCAGGAGCGAGGCCGCCCCTTCATCGCCCAGCTTCTCGGCCAGCCCCTTAAAGCCTTCGAGGTTGGTGAACAAGACGCTCATCTCGCGCCGTCCGTCGGGCAGAAGGTCCCCGTCCATCTATTCCTACCCTTTTTTTACGGCGGTCCGGAAGGCCGGGTCGTTCCGGGAGCGCAGAAGGGTCCGCAGGACCATGCCGGCGCCGAAGCAGGCCGAAAGACCGGCGGGAATCCAGGTGAACCAGTCGGGAAGCCCGCCGAGATTTACCCCGAGGTTTACCCCGAACATGGGCAGGATGGCGGCGGCGCCGACGGTCAGCGCCACGAGGAGGCCGCCCCCCAGTAGCACGGCGGGCATCAGCGAGCGGCGCATCGGCGGAATGACCACCTTCGGCCGCTTCTCGGCACAAACGCCCCGCATCACGGCGGCGCTCAGATTCTCCGGTGCTCGGAAGAGCACCACCCGGTGTAGTTTTTCCTCGATGCGCCGGGCGAGGTTCAGCTCATCCAGGAGGTCCAGCTTGCGTCGGAGCTTCTCCCCGCCCTCGGCCAGCCGGGTGTCAATCTTCTCCACGGCCCGGTTCACCCGGTCGGTGATTTTTTCCTCCAGCCGGCCGACCCGCTCCTCGACGCCTTCTGCCTTCCGGCGGACCCTCTCCAGGGCGCTCCGGAAGGCCTCCCGCTCCTCGGGGGGAAGCTCACCGGCCGCGTACCGGTCCAAAAGCTCCCTCAGCTCGTCGGCGTTCATATTTCCGCGACTCCCCCTCTCCCCGCTCGACCGACCACCGTGGTCTAAAAAGTCCCGCAGCTCGTCGGCGTCCATGTTCACCCCTCGTAAAGCATAGCCTAATATACAATCATTCGGCAACCCGGAACGGACCGCCCGTCCGCTCGATGTAGAGCTCCCGCAGCCGCTTCCTTCCGCGATGAACCCAGGTCTTGAGGGTGGCCACGGGGCACCCGAGGGCCGCGGCGGCGTCGCGGTAATCCACACCCTCCAGGTACGCCAGCTCGATGGCCCGGCGCTCGTTCTCCGGCAGCTCGTCCAGCAGCCCGCGCACGAGCGTCAACTCGCCGTCCGCCTCCAGGGCGCGCTCCGCCGTAGGCTCGTCCACGGCCGCCTGCGCCAGGCCGGGGTGCTCCTCGTCGTCCATGGAGACCGTTTCCAGGCGCCGACGGGTCGCCATCCTCACCGCGGCGTTGTGGGCGATGCGGAAAATCCAACTGGAGAATTTCGCCTGGAAGCGGAAACCGGCCAGGCCGCGCCAGGCCCGCAGGTAGGCCTCGTTCGCGGCTTCCTCGGCCGCCCGGGGCTCCCGCAGGACGCGGTAACAGCACGTATAAACTAAATCCTGTGTAGCGTGCACCAGCTCGGCGAATGCGTTCTCGTCGCCCTCTATCGCCCGGCGAATCAGTTCCTGTTCCCGTTCCGTCTCCAACAAAAACGGCTTTCATACCCTTCGATACAAAAAAGGGCGGAGCGGTTTCACGGCTCGCCGTCGCGGATTCACGGCTTCGCCGTCGCAGATACACGGCTCGCCGTCGCGGATTCACGGCTTCGCCGTCGCAGATACACGGCTCGCCGTCGCGGATTAACGGCTCGCCGTCGCGGATACGCCTTCGCTCAAGTATTCACCGGAGCGCGACCCGGTTCGCTTCGACGGGTTTCCCTGCGCCTGACTCTATTTTCCAATGGTAGGACGATGTGGTAGTATCGTCAAGGTGAAATGGAGGTAGCACACCAGTGAAACCGGTCCCGCCCGGGGCGTATCTTAGGGTGTGAGGCGAATACTGCGGACGGGGGCTCTCATGGATGTAGTCGGATTCACCGCGGTCTTCATGGGAATCGGCATCGGGATGCTGGCCATTTGGCTGGACTTCCGGAGGAAGAAGCTGGTTCACGAGGAGAGGATGGAGGCGCTACGGCAGGGCATCACGCCGCCCGACTGGCTTACCGACATCGAACGTAAGCCGAAAACGCCCCGGCAGCGGGCGGCGGGATTCTTCACCTCCGGGTTGATACTCTTCTTCATCGGCCTCGCGTGTTTTCTGGGCTGCACCTTCATGGGACTTCCGCTGTGGATAGGCTTCTGGACCTCGATTCCGGGCTGGGTCGGCCTGGCGCTGGTCGCGGTTGGGATTCTGGTTTTAAAGGGCGTCATCGGCGACAAGCCATCGGAGTATTAGGCATCCCTTGGGAAAATTTTTAAAAAAGTCGGCGCCCGGGCGCCGTTTTTTTTCGCGTCGTACAAGGGCGCGGTAAAAAACGGGGACCGCAGCCCCCGCCGTATATGCGCCCCGAAAACCACGGACGGTCACTCCGCGGCGGCCTCTTTCTTGGGCTTCGCGGCGCCCTTCTGCGCCGGGATGCCGAAGAAGTCGCGCACCTTGGCCTCGATGGTCGCCAGCATCTCCGGCTTTTCGTCGAGCGACTCCTTGACGTTTTCCTTGCCCTGACCCAACCGCTCGCCTTCGTATGAAAACCAGCTCCCCGACTTCTCGATGACGCCGGCCTCCACGCCGAGGTCGATGACCTCGCCCACGCGGTTGATGCCCTGACCGAAAATGATGTCGAACTCGGCTTCCTTGAACGGCGGGGCGACCTTATTCTTGACCACCTTGACCCGGCTGCGGTTGCCGATGTTGTCGCCGCCGACCTTCAACGAGCCTATGCGGCGCACCTCCATGCGCACCGTGGTGTAGAACTTGAGCGCCCGTCCGCCCGGTGTTATCTCGGGATTGCCGAAAACCACGCCGACCTTCTCGCGGATTTGGTTGGTGAAGAGGATGCAGCAGTGGGAACGGCTCACCACGCCGGTAAGCTTGCGCAGGGCCTGACTCATCAGCCGGGCCTGCAGGGCCACGTGGCTGTCGCCCATCTCGCCCTCGATTTCAACCCGGGGGACCAGGGCCGCCACGGAGTCCACCACCACGAGGTCCACGGCGCCCGAGCGGACGAGCATCTCCACGATTTCCAGCGCCTGCTCCCCGGTGTCGGGCTGGCTGACAAGCAGCTCCTCGATGTTGATGCCGAGGTTTTTCGCGTAATTGACGTCCAGGGCGTGCTCCACGTCGATGAAAGCCGCTATGCCGCCCAACGACTGGGCGCTGGCGATGACGTGCAGGGTGAGGGTGGTCTTGCCGCTGGCCTCGGGGCCGTAGATTTCGATGATTCGACCCCGGGGGAGACCGCCCACGCCCAGGGCGCGGTCTATGGAGAGAGAGCCGGTGGGGATGACGTCTATGTCCCGTTCGCCTTCCCCGCCCATGCGCATAATCGCGCCTTTGCCGTATTTCCGCTCGATTTGGGCGAAGGCCGCCTCCAGGTTGCGCGCCTTTTCCCCACCAGTACCCTCTGCCATCTCGTCTCCTTCGGGTGAACGATAAGATTCGCCGGAAGATTAACACATTCCCCGGGCGGACACTAGCAGATGCGGGGGAGTTGCTCGCCGCTGAGCATGTCCACGATTCTCTCCCCGCCGACGGCCGTTTCGAGGACGACCCGGCGCGGGTGGGTCTCCGTCAGGGCGCCGGCCAAGGACGCCTCCCGGCCGTAGACGTGCGCGCGGGCCGCCGCCAGGACCCGCCCGGCGTCCTTCTCCGCCACCGCGGCCAGGATTACGCCCTCGTTGGCCACGTGGAGGATATCGAGACCCAGAAGCTCGGCCACCGCCGCCGCCGCGTCGTGAACTACCAGTCGTTCCTCGGCCAGGCGAACGCCCATACTAAAATCCTCCGCCAGCTCGTTGGCCGCCGAGGCCAGCCCGCCTCTCGTGCAGTCCCGCATCCAGTGGATTTCACCCGCCCCGCGCATCGCCTCGACCAGCCCCGCGAGCGGGGCGCAATCGGAAACGAGCTCGCTTTTCAGGGGCAATTTCTCTCGGGCGGCCATCACCGCCAGGCCGTGGTCCCCCAGGGCCCCGGTGACGAGGAGCTTATCGCCGGACCGCGGCCCGGGAAGCTGCGCGTGACCTTCGTCGAAGACGCCGACCCCCGCCGTGTTGATGTAAAGGCCGTCGGCGTCGCCCCGGTTGACCACCTTGGTGTCCCCGGCCACGACCTCGACCCCGGCCTCCCCCGCCGTCCGCGCCACAGAGTCGATGACCGCGTCCAGGTCCGCGAGCGATAGGCCCTCTTCGAGAATCAGCCCCAGGGTGAGGTATAGCGGCCGGGCGCCCGTCACCGCCAGGTCGTTGACCGTCCCGCATACCGCCAGCTGGCCGATGTCGCCGCCGGGGAAGCGCCAGGGCTGAATCACGTAGCTGTCGGTCGTCAGCGCGATTCGGCCCGAGGGGACGTCCACCAGCGCCGAATCGCCCAACGGCCGGAGCGCCGCCGATTCCAGCCGCGGCAGCAGGTGCTCGGTGAGCAGGCGCCGCGAGGCGATGCCGCCGCCGCCGTGGGCCAGGGTGATTATTTCTGGGCTCAACAGTCCTCCGACCGGTGATTATACCATTGGCGTACCGTTGGCGGGCCGCGGGGCGGTGTGGTAAAATGCTGACGATGGTCCTGAAAAAACACAGTCTGTTCGCCCTGGGCACGGCCTGCGCCACCCTGCTCCTCACCGGCTGCGAGGAGACCGTCTACCCCGTACCCACCGAAAGCTACTCCTCCATCGGCGGCTTCGAAATCACCCGGGTCGGCGACCCGGACCCCGGCCCCTACTCCCTCGGAGACGCCGAAGGCGACCCCGACTGGGGCTTCTGGTTCCCCTACTCCATCACGACCGATTCCGAGGGCAACCTGTTGGTCACCAACATCCGGGGCGGTTACCTCGAGCGCTTCATCCCCAACCCCGACGGCAGCGCGATTTGGGACGCCTACTGGGTCTGGCCCCGCGGGCGCCTGGAAACCACCTACCAGCTCTTCATCGAATCGGAGCCTGAATCGACCTCCGATAACGAGCTGATGTACGTCTCCGAATCCCAGTCGGAGATGGGTCCCGTGTTCGAGTTCGGGAGGCAGGTCTCCAAGCTGAAACTGCCCGTGCCATATCTGGACAATCCCGACGACCGACGTCCCCGCTATACCCAGATAACCCAAACCGACATCCTCGTCGGGTACCCCGTTACCTATCAACCCGGCCCAGTGGTCTACTACCCGTCGGATAAAGTCGTGTACACCGACGTCGCGTTGGGCTACCTCTTCCACATCGAGGGGGAATCCGTGACGGCCGTGGGTGGCGGCGAGGGGGACCAGGAAGGTAGATTCTACCGGCCCATGGGCATCTGCGTGACGCCCGACGAGACGGTCGTCGTCTCCGACACCATCAACCACCGGCTCCAGAAATTCACCATGGAGCCCACGCCCACCGACCCCGAGGACCCCGATTACGACCCGTTATATACCTATCCATACATATTCCGCTACCAGGGGACCATCGGCAAATTCGGCTTCCACAACGGCCAGCTTTCCTCCCCCTTCGGGATTGACACGGACTCCGACGGGAACATCTACGTCTGCGACGCACGCAACGCCCGCATCCAGAAGTTCTCCGGCGACGGCGAGCTGCTGGCGGTCATCTACGGCGAGGGTTACTGGCGGCTGCGCTGCCCCCTGGACCTGACGGTGACGGAGGACGGCGACCTGTGGGTCGTGGACGCCTACTTCTGGTACGAGCCGTGGGAGGAGGAGTACGTGCCGGAGGACCAGGCGCGCATCATCCTCTTCCGGCAGGATTGACCGCCGGTCCGGCGAGGGAATCCAAAAAAGCCCCTTCCACGGGGCTTGAATACACTGTCTCGACGCTAATCCTCCTCGAGCCAGCTCGAAGCGCTTCTCCCGGCGCCGCCGCGCAGACAAGATTCCAGCTTTTCCCAGTCGAAGGCGATTTCCGGGAACCGGGCCTCGATTTTCGCCCGCAGCTCCGGCTCCACCCTCGACCGCTTCCCCAGATAGGCCAGGTGCCGCTGCACAACCTTCCCGCCCCGGCGGCAGGCGTGGACCAGAACGGCGTACCGACCGCGGTACCGGACGTAGGGCATGGGGCCTCCCGAGGGGATTTTACCGCCCTCCGACACCGGGGGTCAAACCGGGACGGCACCGCCGTAAAACGGGATTGAACGTGGACGCTGGAACGGTGGAATTTCAGGCCGACGAAGAAGCAACCGGGGGGCGGCTGGACCGCTACCTGGCCCAAAGGCTCGGCGTCTCGCGCTCGCGCATCACGGCGGCCATCCGGGAGGGGCTCATTCTCCTCGACGGAGCTCCCTCCTCGTCGGATAAAAGGCTCAAAGGCGGCGAGAGGGTGACAATCCTGCCCGAGGCCCTGGCCGAGCCGGAACCGCTCGACCCGCTCACCCCCCGCGAGGCGGAGATTGAAATCCTGTACGAGGATTCCTTGGTAGTCGTGGTGGACAAGCCGGCGGGGCTCGTCGTCCACCCGGCCCACGGCCACGCCGACGACACCCTGCTGAACGCCCTTTCCGCCCGGGGAATCCGGTTGGCCGTAGTGGGAGACGGACGCCGCCCCGGGGTGGTCCACCGGCTCGACATGGACACCTCGGGGGTGCTGGTGCTGGCCAAGACCCGGGCCGCTCTCCTGTCGCTGGTGGGCCAGTTCTCGGCGCACACCACCGAGCGGGTCTACCGGGCGCTCACCTACGGCGTGCCGGAGCCCGCCGCGGGGACCATCGAGGCGCCCATCGGCCGCCATCCGCGGGACCGCAAGCGCTTCGCCGTGGTGCAGAGCGGCCGCCAAGCCGTGACCCATTACCGCGTCCTGGAAACCCTGCCGCCCAAAGAGCCCTGGGCCGCGCTGGTCGAATGCCGCCTGGAAACCGGCCGCACGCACCAGGTCCGGGTGCACCTCGCCCACCGGGGCCATCCGCTCCTGGGGGACGAGGTGTACGGCACACGGGCCAGCCGCCGCGCCTCCGCCGGCCTGCCCCTCGAAGGCCAGGCCCTCCACGCCCGGTTGCTGGCCTTCAATCACCCGGAGAGCGGCGAACGTTTGACCTTTACTTCGGAGCCACCGCCGGTATTTACCAAAACCCTCGAACTCCTCCGCGGACACGGAGAGACACATGCGACGTAACACACTCTTTCTGCTGCTCATCGTTTCCGGCGCCCTCGCGTCCCTCCCGTCGCCGCTCGGCCCCGACGGAGAGCCACTCACCGTGGATACGCTGCGCGGGGACCTGGAGAATTTCGGCTACGAGCTGGGCGAGGCGTACTACGCCATGGACGCCTACGGCGAGGAGGTCGACACCGGGCCCATCTACGAGAAGTACGCCTACCTGGACGACCCCGCCCTGGCGGACTGGCTGCGCTCCCTGGAGGCCGAAGCGACGGACCCGCTCCAGCGCCGGTCCTACGCGTTCCTGGTGAGAGACTTAGAGAATAACCTTCTCTGGTTCCCCCTCGACGAGCTCTACAACGACTACGTCTCCACCGAGGCGTCCGCGGTCCTCGAGGTCGCCGGGGAGGAGATTCCCTACCGGCAGATGGACGACGTCATCTTCCGCTCCGACGACCGCGACCGCCGCCGGGAGTTGTGGACCGCCGAGCGGGGGTTCATCGTGGACGAAATCAACCCGCGCCTGGCGGGAATCGTGGAGGCCACCCGCGGGGAGTGCCGCGAGCTGGGTTTCGACGACTTCGTGGATTACTACGCCCAAATCTACGGCCGGGATTTCGGCCAGCTCACCGGCGACTGCCTCTACATCCTGGGCGCTACGCGGGGCCTGTTCGAGACCCTGGCGCGCGAAAGGGTGGCGGAGGTCTTCCCCGACCTGGCCCTGGCGGACGTGCGCAGCTACGACCGGGGCCAGCTCTGGCGCACCGATGCCTACGATTCGCACTTCCCCGCCGAGGGGCTCATCCCCCTGTGGCTCGATTTCACCCACGGACTCGGCATCGATTTCGAAGGCCTGACGAACATCCGGCTCGACTCCGAGGACCGGCCGGAGAAGGAGCCCCGCGCCGCCTGCTGGCCCATGCGGGTCCCCGAGGACGTCCGGGTTCTGGTCAAGCCCACGGGCGGGTTCACCGACTACGAGACCCTGTTCCACGAGATGGGCCACGCCCTGCACTTCGCCTTCACCGACCCGAGCCTGCCCTACGAGTTCAAGCTCCTCGGCGACGACGCGGTGACCGAGACCTACGCTTTCACCTTCGAGAACGTCTTCGAGAACCCGGCGTTCCTGAGCCGGGCCGTGGGGATGACGGACGAGGCGGAAAGTCGGAGCTTCCGGCGCGAACAGCTCTACTGCGAGGTCTCCGGCCTGCGGGCTTACTGCGTGAGCTTCCTGTACGAGCTCTCCCTCCACGGCGTGGAGGCCGACCCGCGAGAAAGCTACCGGGAGCTGATTGACTGGGCCGGCGTCTGGACCCGCACCGAGGAGGAGTACGACGTCGGCCTCTACACCACCAACGAGGATTTTTACACTACTGACTACCTCTACGCCTGGATGCTGGAGGCCCTGGTCCGCGAGACGCTCCTGGACCGTTTCGGCGGGGAGTGGTGGCGCGACCCGGCGGCGGGGGATTTTCTGGAGGGGTTGTGGTCGCAGGGGTACAAGCCGACGCCCGGGGAGCTCGCCGCCGAGCTGGGCTACGCCGAGATTTCACCGGTCCCGCTGGTCGAGCGGCTGATTCGGCAGGAGGCGGAGACCCGGGCCGCAGATTAGTCAGCGGTAAGGGCGAACTGTGGGTCATCCGCACCATATTGCCGCTGCGATTACGTAGGGGCCGACCGACGGCGCGCCGTTTAGGTCGGCCCTCCCCTCACCCCAGCCCTCTCCCCAGAGGGGCGAGGGGGCAGAAGGTAGCCCTCACCCTTAATCCCTCTCCCACGGGGAGAGGGAGACCAGGGGCCGCGGTCCGTCGCTATACACCGGCCTTGACAAAGCCTTACCCGTCTGCTAGGTTACGCCGTGGGATGAAAGATTTTCCGAATCCCCTCCGCGAAAAGGGCTTGCTCCAGGGCGAGCCGTATCGTTCCCCCACTGCGCACCATTTTTCACGAACTCAACCCCACGAGGGATTTCATGGAGCTGATTCTCGAGCTTGAGCGGCTGCAGGGCGACATCGAGCGACAGGTCGAGGCGCTCTCGGGCCAGGTCGCCGCGGAGTGCTACCAGTGCGGCAACTGCTCCGCCGGCTGCCCGACCGCCTACGAGATGGAAATCAAGCCGAACCGCGTCATGCGCTACCTGCAGCTCGGCCTCGGCGAGAGGCTCTTAAAGGTGAACACCCCCTGGATTTGCGCCAGTTGCGAGACCTGCTACACGCGCTGCCCCAAGGGCGTGTCCGTGGCCGCCGTCATGGACGCCCTGCGCCAGGTGGCCCGGATGCGGGGCATCAAGCCGCCGAACCGCGACCTGCTGACCTTCGAGCGCCGATTCCTGGGCACGGTGCGGATGCACAGCCGCCTGTTCGAGGCCCAGCTCGCCGCGATGTATAACCTGACCAGCGGACACTTCTTCAACAACATGACCAAGCTGCCGGGCCTGTTGTTCAAGGGCAAGCTCAGACTCTTCCCCCAGCGGGGGACGAAGAAGGGCCGGCAGGCCGTCAAAGACATCTACAAGCGGGTACTCGGAACCGAATCCGAAGGCACCGAATAGAGCCTGGGAGGATTCTTGAAAATCGCCTACTACCCCGGCTGTTCCAACCACGGCACCAGCCGCGAGTTCGAGAAAAGCGCCTTCGCCGTGTTCAAGGACCTGGGCGTCGAGCTGACGGAGGTGCCGGACTGGGTCTGCTGCGCCGCCTCCCCCGGACACCACCACTCGAAGCTCCTGTCCGTTTCCCTGGGGGCGTACAATCTGTCGCAGGCGAAGCCGCTCGGCCTTCCGGTGCTGACCACCTGCGCCGCGTGTTACTCCCGGCTCTCGGCCGCGAACTACGAGCTCAGGCACGACAAGAAGCTGGCGGCCCGGGTCGCCGAGACGGTCGAGGAACCCTACGACGGCTCGGTCGAGGTCAAGCACATCGTGGATTTCCTCGCCGACGACGTCGGTTATGAGGAGATTACGAAAAAGGTCCACCGCCGTCTGGAGGGCCTGAAGGTCGCCTGCTACTACGGCTGCCTGCTCACGCGGCCGCCGGATTACGCCGTCGTGGACGACACCGAGGAGCCGCGCAAGATGGAGCGGATTCTCGAGAGCGTCGGCGCGGAGCCGGTGGATTGGAGCCACCGCACCGAGTGCTGCGGGGCGGCCTTCCCCTTCAGCCGGGTGGACATCGTGGAGGCCCTGGCGGCCAAAATCCTCGTGGCGGCGGAAAAGGTTTCGGCGGACTGCATCGCCGTGGCCTGCCCCATGTGCCACGCCAACCTGGACATGCGCCAGAGCGGCGCCGGAAGAATAGCCGGAAAAAAACTGCGGATTCCCATCGTCTACCTCACCGAGCTCATCGGCCTGGCCTACGGGCACAAGCCCCGGGAGCTCGGATTGAACATGCACCTGGTCCCGACCCGTTCCGTCTCGGCGAGATTTGCCTGAACGCGATGAAGAGTCTAGTCTTACAGATTTCCGCAATCCTAGTCCTGCTCTCCGGCGCCGCCGGGGCGGCGGTGAATTACACCGCGCCCGTTCCGCTGGAGCCCATCGAGCCGCCGGCCTACCCCCCGGAAGCCGCCGAGGCCGGATTCGAGGGGGAGTGCCGCGTCAGCCTTATAATCAACGGGCTCGGCGAGGTGAGCGAAGCCTGGCTCGCGCAGTCGAGCAACCGGGAGGACATCGACCTCGCCGCCCTCGAGGCGGCTGAGGCCACCCACTGGAAACCGGCCACCCTGGAGGGCGTCCCCGTATCGAGCCGGCTCACCATTCCCTACCGGTTCGAGCTGGGCGTCAACCCCGGCGACCCGCTGGGCCCGGCGTTGACCAAGCCGTCCGCGGAAACGGAGGACTCCGAGCCGCTGGCGGAGCTCCGGCCCCATTCACCCATCCGCGTGGACTATGCCGTGGACGGCTTCGCCGTCATCGGTCTCGAGGTGGACGACGTGGGGCTGGCGCTCGATGTCTGGCTCATCCGTTCGAGCGGCCAGAAAGTCGCCGATGACGCGCTCCTGGACGCCGCTTACTCGGCCCTCTGGGACGGCGCGTCGCCGAAGAGCGGCCTGGTCCGCGGCTTGTACGTCCACGATTTCCGCAGGGTAGGCGCCGTCTCGACAGCCGAATCCTCCGAGGAGGCTTCCCCCGATGAGCCGAGCACCGGCGAGACGGGCGGGGCCTGCCGGTTCGACCAACTCAAGGTCGGCAAATACGGCGAGAGGGTCCATTGATTCGGGATAAACTGGCCGCCCATAGGAACCTCCTGGCCGCCGAAAGAACCCTTTTGGCTTACATCCGCACCGCTCTGGGCTTCGGAGCGGTGGGATTCACGATGCTGAAGTTCTTCGGCGACGTGCTGATATTCCAGGTACTCGGCTGGGTCTTCCTCCCCCTGGGAGGCATCATCACCGCCGTCGGCATCATCCGGTACCTGCAGAGCCGCCGCATCATCGCCCGCCTCTACCACCAGGAGACGGAGCGGAAGAAGCCGGACCTCTTCGAGTGACCCCGCCATCTGCGCCCGACGCGCTTGAAGGAGAAAGTTAAATGGCCCGCAGAATAGGCGTTTTCGTCTGCCACTGTGGCAAGAACATCGGCGACACCGTGGACTGCCCCCGGGTGGCCGAGGAAATCAAGAAAATCCCCGGGGTGGTCTACGCGGCGGACTACAAGTTCGTCTGCTCGGCTCCGGGGCAGGACATGATTGCCCAGGCCATCAAGGAGCATCACCTGGACGGCGTGGTGGTTGCCGCCTGCAGCCCGCACATGCACGAGAAGACCTTCCGCTCCACCGCCCAGTCCAGCGGCCTGAATCCCTTCATGCTCGAGGTGGCAAACATCCGCGAGCACTGCTCCTGGGTCCACCCGTCCAAGGAGACGGGCACCCCCAAGGCCGTCGAGCTGACGAAGATGATGGTGGAGAAGACGTTCTTCGACGAGCCGCTGGAGCGCATCCGGGTCCCGATGACCAAGCGGGCGCTGGTCATCGGCGGGGGAATCGCCGGCATCCAGGCCACCCTGGACATCGCCAACGGCGGCCACGAGGTGATTCTCCTGGAGCGGAATCCCTCCATCGGCGGCCACATGTCCCAGCTCGACGAAACCTTCCCCACCCTGGACTGCTCCCAGTGCATCCTCACCCCGCGGATGGTCGAGGCGGCCAAGCACCCCAAGGTCACCATCATCTCCTGGGCCGAGCTGGAGAAGCTGGAGGGCTTCATCGGCAACTTCAAGGCCACCATCCGCCGCCGGGCCCGCTACGTCAACGCCGAGCTCTGCACCGGCTGCGGCCTGTGCCAGGAGAAGTGCCCCTCCCGGATGCCCAACTACTTCGAGGCCGGCCTCGGGGTGTTCGAGGGCAGCTACAAAGAGGCCTCCGACGTCCGGAAGGGCGCCATGACCAAGGCCATCAACTCCCCCTTCCCCCAGGCCGTGCCCAACACCCCGGTCCTCCACCCCGATTACTGCACCTACTTCCAGACCGGCAAGTGCAAGGTCTGCGAAAAGGTCTGCCCCACCGGGGCCATCGACTACGAGCAGCAGGATGAGCTGCTGGAGTTCGACATCGGCGCCGTCGTCGTGGCCACCGGCTACACCCTCTACGAGTTGGGGCGCCAGCCGGAGGGGAGCCTGTACACGGGCTACGGCGAGTACGGCTACGGCGAGGACCCCGACATCATCGACGGGCTCCAGTTCGAGCGCATCGTGACCTCGTCGGGGCCCACCCTGGGCCAGCTCAAGCGCCCCTCGGACAACAAGGTCCCCCAAACAATCGCCTTCCTGCAGTGCATCGGCTCCCGCTGCCCGGAGAAGGGCATCGAGTTCTGCAGTAAAATCTGCTGCATGTACACCGCCAAGCACACCATGCTCTACAAGCACGCCGTGCACGACGGGCAACCGGTGGTGTTCTACATGGATGTGCGCGCGGGCGGCAAGCGCTACGAGGAGTTCGTCCGCCGGGCCATCGAGGAGGACGGGGCGCTCTACCTGCGCGGCCGCGTATCCCGAATTTACCGCGACGGCGACAAGCTGGTCCTCAAGGGCGCCGACACCATCGCCGGGGAGGAGCTCGAGGTGGCCGTGGACATGGTCGTGGTCGCCCCGGCCATGATTCCCCAGCCCGACGCCAAGGAGCTGGCCCGCAAGCTCTCCATCAGCTACGACCAGCATGGGTTCTACGTCGAGGCCCACCCGAAGCTGCGGCCCGTGGAGACGAACACGGGCGGCATCTTCCTCGCCGGGGTCTGCCAGGGGCCCATGGACATCCCGGACTGCGTGGCCCAGGGCTCCGCCGCCGCCTCGAAAATTCAGAACCTCTTCGCCTTCGACGAGCTGGAGCGCGAGCCCGTCGTAGCCCACATCAACGAGACGACCTGCATCGGCTGCTGGGACTGCGTCAACGCCTGTCCCTACCAGGCCATCACCGAGAAGGAAATCAAGAACCGCGAGGGCGCGGTGCTGCGGATGGTGGCCGAGGTCAACCCGGGCCTGTGCCAGGGCTGCGGGCTGTGCACGGCGGTCTGCCGCTCCAACTCGGCTCAGTTGGCCGGCTTCAACGACCGGCAGCTCTACGCAGAGATTCAGTCTCTGTGAGCCCTTTTGGAAAAATGTGGATAAACCCCTCGTCTCCAAAGCCGGAGTTGACAAACGGCGAAGCCGCGCCGAAATTCAGTCGCTGTAAGTTTTAACGACGTGACTATCCGGGTGTAGGGGCGGGGCGCCGTCCCCGCCCGAAAGAGACTCCTCCTGCGAAGGAATAAGGAGAATCTTGTGGCCGAGAAAGAAGCCCTGACCACCAAGGCCGCCGACGAGCTGGTCGTCGAGGATACGGCCGTCCCCCTGGAAAAGACGGAAAAACCGGAGCCCTCCGGCGGGGAGTGGGAGCCGCGAATAGTCGCCTTCGTCTGCAACTGGTGCACCTACCTGGGCATGGACCTGGCGGGCACCAGCCGCATGAAGTACCAGGCGAACGTGCGCGTCATCAAGCTGCCCTGCACGGCGCGCATAGACCCGCTGTTCGTGCTCAAGGCCTTCGAGAACGGGGCCGACGGCGTGCTGGTCTCCGGCTGCCACCCCGGCGACTGCCACTACAACACGGGAAACTACCACGCCCGGCGGCGCTGGACCGTCTTCCGCGAGCTCTTCAGCTTCCTCGGCCTGGACCTTGACCGGCTCCAGTTCTCCTGGGTCTCGGCGGCCGAGGGCGTCAAGTGGGTCAAGGTCATCAACGAGGTCACGGACAAGGTGCGGGAGCTGGGGCCGCACACCGACTACCACAATCTCTCCAGGTAGGGACATGGAAACCCAACTGCGCGAGCTGGCGAAAAAGCTCCTCGAATCCGGCGAGGCCGACGTCGTCATCGGCTACGGCAAGCACCACGACGAAAGGCGACGGGCGCCGGTCTTCATCACCGACCCCGCGGACGTGGAGCGGCTCGTTTTCGACGAGCGCTGCCTGAACAACCTTGCCGGGTATCTGAACAAGCGCTACAAGCTTCTGGGGGCGGAGTTCTCCAAGCCGGCGGTCGTGCTGAAGGGCTGCGACGCCAAGGCCGCCGTGGGGCTCATCCAGGAGGCCCAGCTCGACCCGGAGAAGGTCACCCTCATCGGCGTCTGCTGCTCCGGCGTGGTCCCGAACTTCGACGCCGCCGACGGCGAGCGCCCGTTCAAGTGTGAAATCTGCGACGTCCACCGGCCGCGGCACACGGCCCACGTCATCGGCGACCTGCCCGAAGAGGCGCCGCGCACGGAGTACGCGCCGAGCGAATTGGCCGCGGAACTGGCGAAAAAATCCCGGGAGGAGCGCTACGCCTTCTGGCGCGAGGAACTGGCCAAATGCATCCGGTGCCACGCCTGCCGCGCGGCGTGCCCCCTGTGCTCCTGCGAGCGGTGCATCGCCGACTCGAACCAGCCGCAGTGGGTCCCCACCTCGGGGCACGAGCTGGGAAGCTGGAGCTGGAACATCGTGCGGGCGTTTCACCTGGCCGGGCGCTGCATCGGCTGCGGCGAGTGCCAGCGGGCCTGTCCCGTGGGAATACCGCTGGATTTACTGAACCAGCACCTGCGCAAAATCGTCAGCGAGCGCTTCGGCTACGTGGCCGGTCTGGACCCCGAATCCCGGCCGCCGCTGACCACCTACACCGAGAAGGATGCGGAGGAGTTCATCCGTTAAAAAACGGCCAGCCGTTTCAACCAGAGGGATGCCATGCGCGAGGGCAAGCTGCGGGATTTTAGCGACCTCTTCCAGGCGCTCACGGGCGACAACTACCGCATCGTCGGGCCGACCAGGCGCGGCGACGACGTCGTCCTCGCCGAGCTCTCCTCGATGGAGGAGTACGAGGCGGACTACGTCTGCACCGCCAACTCCGCCAAGGACTTCATCTTCGCCCGGACGGAGCCGATTCTCGCCTACGACTACGACGCGGCCGAGACGCGGGTCCGCGACCTCCTCCTCGACGTGTACCCGCCCACGGTGATTTTCTGCCGGCCCTGCGACGCCCGCGGCATGCAGAGCCTGGACGCGGTCTTCGCCGGGGAGTACGAGGACGAGTTCTATCTGAAGCGGCGCGCCGCCGCCGTCATCGTCGCCGTGAGCTGCACCGCCGCCGACGACGCCTGCTTCTGCACCTCCACCGGCGGGCGGCCCGACGGCGTCGAGGGGGCGGACATCCTGCTGACCCCCCTCGAGGACGGCTTCTACGTCGAGACCGGCAGCACAAAGGGCGAGGAGCTCCTGGCCAGGCACGAAAAGGTCTTCGCCCCGGCGCCCGAGCGCGCCCTGCGCGACAAGGCCATCGAGAAGGCGTACAAGGACCTGCGCCACGACCTGGCGGAAACACCGGAGCGCATCAAGGCCTGGCTCGACGATTACGACAATTACGATTCCGAGAAGTGGCCGAAGATGGCGTTCCGCTGCCTCTCCTGCGGCGCCTGCACCTTCGTCTGCCCCACCTGCCACTGCTTCGACATCGTGGACGAGGGCAAGCTGGGCGCCGGCGAGCGCAAAAGGAACTGGGACGCCTGCCAGTTCGACCACTTCACCCTCCACGCCTCGGGGCACAACCCGCGCGGGCGGCAGCCGCTGCGCTGGCGCAACCGCTTCACCTGCAAGTTCAAGATTTTCCTGGACAAGTGGAACCTGCCCGGCTGCGTCGGCTGCGGGCGCTGCATCCGCGTCTGCCCCGTCGGCCAGGACATCACCGAGGTCATGGGCGCCGTGGCCGAGCAGGGGGAATAGGCGACGGATGGAACCCCGCTCGGGATTAAGGGACATGTGACGGACACCGCTCACCACCCGGCGATTGAAACCCGCGGCCTGACCAAGTTTTACGGCAAAACGCGGGGTATCCAGGACGTGGACCTGGAGGTGGAGCCGGGGGAAATCTTCGGCTTCATCGGGCCCAACGGCGCCGGCAAGTCCACCACCATCCGCACCCTTTTGTCCCTTCTGTACCCGACGCGCGGCGCGGGGAGGATTTTCGGCCTGGACATCGTCCGGGATTCGAAGGCGATAAAGCGGCGCGTCGGGTATCTGCCCGCGGAGGTGAACTGCTACGACCGCCTGCGGGTGGGCGAGCTTCTGGCCTACTCGGCCCGCTTCTACGGGGCGGTGGACGGGAAGCGGACGCGGGTGCTGGCCGAGCGCTTCAAGGTGGACCTGGCCCGAAACTTCGCCGACCTCTCCCTGGGCACCAAGAAAAAGGTCGGCATCCTGGCGGCGCTCCTCCACTCGCCGGAGCTTCTGATTCTGGACGAGCCGACGGGCGGCCTCGACCCCCTCATCCAGGCCCGCCTCACCGAGACGCTGCGCGAGGAGAACGCCCGGGGGGCGACGGTCTTCTACTCCTCCCACGTCCTGTCCGAGGTCCAGAAAATCTGCGGGCGGGTGGCGATTCTCAAGGAGGGACACGTCGTCGACGTCGAGGAGATTAGCTCCCTGCGCCAGAAGCAGCTCAGGAAGGTCCGCCTGAGCCTGAGTGAAACTCCAGCGCCCGGCGCGCTCGACGTCGCTGGTGTGCACGAGCTCGAAATCCGGGACCGCGACTGCCGCTTCCTCTTCGACGGGCGCATCGGGGACCTGCTCGCGCTCCTGGCGGGGATGCCGGTCACCGACCTGACCCTCGAGGAGCCGGACCTGGAAGAAATTTTCCTTCACTACTACCGGGACGGCGGGGAAGATTGAACGCGAACGTCTACCTCATGGAGCTGCGGCGGCATTGGAAGGAGGTCCTCGTCTGGAGCGCGGTTCTCGTCGGCCTGAATACCCTGATAACATTCTTCTACCCCATCATCATTCAGAGCAAGGTCTTCGAACAACTGGACTCATTTTTCAACAATCCCTTCTTTAAAAGCATGTTGACCGTTTTCGGCGTAAACCTGGACAACATGACCAACGTGCTCGGGTTCTTCGTAACCTACTACGGGCTCTACACCCTGCTGTTGGGGAGCATCGTGGCGATGCTGCTGGGCTCGCGGCTCATCGCCGACGAGGAATCCCGGAAAACCGCCGAATTCCTCCTGACGAAGCCCATCACACGGGCCGAGGTGCTCAACTCCAAGCTGGCTGCCCTGGGAACCCTACTCACCGCCCTGAATCTGATAGTAGTCCCGGCCAGTCTCATTACCATGGCGATAATGGCGGACGGCCCTTACGACGCCGGCATCTTCCTCATCGTCGCCCTGCAGACGTGGCTCCTGATGCTGGCCCTCGGTGCAATGGGAGTCTTCATCTCCACGCTGACGACGAGGGGTCGGTCCGCCACCAAGGTGGGCCTCGGGGTGGTCCTGGGGTTCTACTTCATCAACGGTTTCACCCAAATATCCGAAACCACCCGGGCTTACGGATACATCAGCCCCTTCCGTTTCGTGGACATCAACATCGCGGTCGGGCATTTCGGCTGCGACTGGTGGCGGGTGGCCTACTTCATCGGCCTGACCGCGCTCTGCATTCTGGTTTCGCACATCTTATATCGGCGTAAGGATATCCTGCTCTGACGAGTCAACCGCCCGAAAGGACGGAGAACATGCCCAACGTCTACGCGCCCCAGCTGGCGGAAATCAAGGACATTGTGCAGGAAACCCCGGACACCCGGACCTATCGGCTCGAGTTCGCCGACGAGGGGGTCCGGGAGAAATTCACCTTCGAGCCGGGGCAGTTCGGCGAGTACTCGGCCTTCGGCGAAGGGGAGTCCACCTTCTGCATCGCCAGCTCACCTTCGCGCACGGGGTACATCGAGTGCACCTTCAAGGAGGTGGGCCGTGTCACCGGCGGCCTCTCGCGCCGGAATACGGGAGACCCCGTCGGCTTCCGCGGCCCCTACGGAAACCATTTCCCCTACGAGTCCATGAAGGGGAAGAACCTGCACATCGTGGGCGGCGGCATCGGCATCGCCCCTCTGCGCAGCCTGATATGGTTCGTCCTGGACAACCGGAAGGATTACGGAAACGTCACCATCCTCTACGGAGCCCGCTCCGTCGGTGACCTCCTCTATAAGCGCGAGTTCGACGAGTGGGCCAAGCACGACGCGAAGCTCATTCTCACCGTGGACCCCGGTGGAGAGACCCCGGACTGGAAGGGCAAGGTCGGCTTCGTGCCCCCGGTGATGGAGGAGGCGGCGCTGGACCCGAAGGACGCCTTCGTCGTCACCTGCGGCCCGCCCATCATGATAAAGTTCGCCTTCCAGAGCCTGTCCAAGATGGGCTTCGCGCCGGAAAGGGTCATCACCACCCTGGAGAACCGGATGAAGTGCGGCATCGGCAAATGCGGCCGGTGCAACGTCGGGGCCAAGTATGTCTGCCTGGACGGGCCGGTCTTCAGCCAGGCGGAAATCGACGAGCTCCCGCCGGACTTTTAGCACACGCGTGCCTCACCGCCGGGGCCAGGCCCCGGTTTTTATACGGCCGCCAGGCGCGCGTAACCCGAAAAACGGGTCCGGTTTACTTTTTCCACCCCCGGTTGTATCATCACTCGACCGGACGAGAGCCTTAGAAACCGGCCAGTTAAAGGAGTTTAGATGCGTAAGACCCTCGTTGCGATTCTGTTGCTCGCCGCGTGCCTCGCACTCGTCGGCTCCTGCAAGACCGCCCGCACGTACCAGTGCGAGGGGGCCGCCACCGACATCCGCCGCGCCAAGGAGCCGCAGCGGGCCGTGGACAAGATGCTCGACTACATTGCCGGCGAAGGCAAGAACGAGCCCTGCGCCTACATCATGCTCTTCTGGGGCTACGCCCAACTCCACGACTTCGAGACCGCCATGAAGTACTACGACATGGCCATCGCGCTCGACCCCGAATCCCGCAAGGAGATGGAGGATATCATCGTCGAGTTCGAGTACTTCCTCGTGGCGCGCCAGGAAGCGGCCAAGGCCATAAACGGCCGCGAATACGAGAAGGCGCTCTCCTACGCCCGGTTCGCCGAAGAGCTGGAACCCGACCATTACCAGGCCTTCTACATCGCCGCCGAATGCCTGCGGCTGATGGAGCGCAACACCGAGGCCGCCGAGGAGTACTACCTCGCCATCCAGAAGCTGTACAACATGGAGACCGTCGGACGCTTCACCATGCCCGACGAAGAAACCCAGCGGACGGTGTACTACGTCGGCAGCGCCACCATCGCCGAGGCCAAGCTTTACGACAAGGCCCTCGAGGTCTGCGACATGGGGCTGGAGAAGTTCCCGGGCTACGTCAAGGTGGAACGCACCCGGGCCCGCGTCCTCTACGACATGGGCGACCCCGGCGCCGAGGACGCCTACAAGGCCCTCGTCGTCGACGCCGAGAATGACTACAACACCGCGACGGCCGAAAACGCAGAGAAAGCCAGAACGGACTACGCCGAGGCGCTCTCCGACGCCGGAGTCTACTACATCACCCGCAACGACATGGCTTTCGAAGACCTCGTCATCGCCGTGAAATACCTGGAGACGGCCTTCTTCGAGGTGGACCCCGAGAATCCGGTCGTGGTCAAGGACCTCTACCTGACCTACAACACGCTCAAGTACACCGAGGACGACCCGAAGGTGAAAGCGGTCGCGGAGAAGTACGAGGAGCTCTTCGGCCATTAGGCCGCATTTCGGGGGCGGCGGCCGACGTTGACAAAATCCCGCCCCTGTGCTAGCATGCCGCACCTCAAGGGCCCGTGGCGCAGTTGGGAGCGCGCCTCCTTGGCGTGGAGGAGGTCAGGGGTTCGAATCCCCTCGGGTCCACCAAAAAAACGCCCGGCGTCTTTACGGCGCCGGGTTTTTTTAAAACGCGCTCGCTACGACGTAGGGGCGGGTGTCCACACCCGCCCGCCCCTCCAATCCCGACGCTCACCCCGGGTTGTGATGACGTAGGGCGGCCCCGTAGGACGAGTCCTCTGCGGGCCGCCGTTCCACCCCTCTCCCCCGCCCTCCCCCCAAAGAGGGGAGGGAGTATGCCGAAATGTAGGGCGGGGATTTGCCTTCGGCCGCAGATACCCATCCCCGCCGCTTTTTCAATGGAAGCCCTCGCCGTAGCCCGTCGGCGAGCCGCTCCCACGGGGAGAGGGAAACCGCGGGCCGACCGGTCGGTCGGTCCCTACATTATAAAGCGGTCCAGCTCCGCCCGCGTCGGCATGGACGGTCCGGCGCCCATGCGCGTCACGGCGAAGGCCCCCGCCGCGTTCGCCCGCTTCAACGAATCCGCGAAAGACAGCCCCTCCACCAATCCCGCCGCCAGCGCCCCGCAGAAGGCGTCCCCCGCCCCGGTGGAATCCACCGCCTCGACCACGACCGCGGGGAGAATGACAGTCCCTTCCCCGTCCCCGGCGACCAGCCCTTTGTCCCCCAGGGTGACGACGACGCGCGGCGGCCCGAGTTTCCGCAATCGCGGAAGCGCGTCTCCGGCCGACTCAACGTCGGCCACCTCCACGCCGGCGTAGAACGAAGCCTCCACCTCGTTTACCACCAGCACGTCCACGAGGGGCCAAATATCATCGGGAAGTCCGGCCGCCGGAGCCGCGTTTAAAATGGTCAGGCCGCCGGCTTGTTTCACGATTGCGAAGGCCCGCGCCACGACCGCGACCGGCACCTCGAGCTGGGCCAGGACCGCCGCGCAGCGGGGGAGTTCATCCGCCGCGGCGTCCACGTCGGCCTTCGTCAGGGCGAGGTTGGCCCGGGGGTGAGCGATGATGCGGCAGTCCCCGCCCGGGGCAATCATGGGAATCCCCACGCCGGTCCCCGCGGGGTCCGTCCCGACGTGGGCGCCGTCAATCCCGGCGGCGGCCATCTCCCGGCGGAACACTTCCGCCAGCGGGTCGTCCCCCAATCTGGAGATGAAGAGGACCTCGTGCCCCAGCCGGGCCAGCGCCAGGGCCTGGTTGAATCCCTTGCCGCCGGGGTAGAGCCCGAGCGCGTCGGGCCGCACCGTCTCGCCGGGACGCGGGAAGCGCGGTGTAACCACCGCCACATCCAGAATCGAGGAGCCGATTACGGCGACGCGACTCAACGCTTCCTCGCCAGCATCAGCCCGTCGGCGATGGGAACGAGGGACATGGACACGCGGGCGTCGTCCCGGATTTTGCGGTTCAGGTCGCGGATGACGACCGTCCCCGGGTCGGCGTCGGCGGCGTCGGCCACCCGCCCGTGCCGCAGGGCGTTGTCCAGGGCCACGAGACCGCCGGGGCGCAGGAGGGTCAGAACCTTTTCGTAGTACGCGTCGTAGTTGTCCTTGTCCGCGTCGATGAAGGCGAAGTCGAACCGCCCGGCGTAGCCCTCGGCCAGAAGCGCATCCAGGCTCTGGAGGGCCGGTCCGAGTCGGAGCTCGATTTTATCCGAAACCCCGGCCTCCGCCCAGTACCGCCGGGCCGTGTCGGTCCACTCACGGCTCTTGTCGCAGGCGATGAGCTTCCCGTCCGGCGGCAGCGCCAGGGCCGTCGCGGTGGAGCTGTAGCCGGTGAAGACGCCCAGCTCCAGGCAGAGCCTCGCCCCGATGAGCTCCACCAGCAGCCCCATGAGCTGCCCCTGCTCCGGGGCGATTTGCATTTCCGGATTGGGCAGCTTCGAGGTCTCCTCGCGGAGCCGCCGCAGGACCGCGGGCTCCCGCAGGGTGCTTTCCAGGTAGGCGTAGATTTCGTCGGTGACGGCCAGCGTACGGAGTGACATCAGTACCCGCCTTCGGTGAGAAGAAGCCTGACCTTCTCGACGCCCGCGTCCCGCTCGGCGGGGTCCATGGACCGCAGTTCGGGGACTCCGGCGCCGAGAATTGCCGCGAGCATGATGGCCGCGTAGTCCTTCACCCGGTGTTCGTACATCGAGCCGATGGTCGCCTCCTCGGAACCTTCGATGGAGCATTCCTTCTCGCTGTCGAGGAAGGCGGCCAGGCCGTCTATCGCCTCTTCACCGAAGGCCAAGACCCTTGTCGCCAAGGAGTTGGAGAGGAAGACCCCGTCCATGCCGTAGAGGTAAAGCCCCCACTCGTTGTAGACCACGTCGTTCTCCAGGCGGTAGTAGAGGTAGTCGAGACCGTCCAGCACCATGACGATGTAGTCCATGACCCCGAAGGGCGTTTCCCAGCGCAGGACGTGCGGACCTGTCTCGGTGAAGGAGAACAGGTCCTCTATCTTGACCACGGCGGTGTCGCCGGCGCCGGGCTCCATGTCCCCGATGTAATCGCCCACCTCGAGCATCCGGGCGCCGGGGACGGTCTGCGTCGCACCGGAGAGGGAGATGAGCGTGAGCGTCGATTTACCCCAGAAGTCCCCGCCGGTCACCGTCTCCAATGTGGGGTTGGTGGCGGTAAAGCCCAGCCACAGCGAGCCGCCGGGCTCGATGACCGGCGTGGAGTGCCAGTGCCATGGCGAGATAGAGAGGTCCTCGTCGGAGATGAGTTCTTCGGTGGGCGGAGCCTCCTCGGCACCGCAGGCGACTCCAAGCAGCATCAGAAACAACAAGACGAAACGCATTTTAACCTCCGTTCAAATCCCGGATGCGGATGGCGTTGGAGAATATCCACGGTTTTTTCAGCCACTTCCGCCTCCGGTGAACCTCTACCCGATAGACTCCCGCGTCCGCCCGGTGGACGAGCTCCCGCCCGGTTCGGGCGGCGACGGGGACGCCGTCTTTGATTAACGTGATGAGCCCCCGCTCCGGCAACTGCACGGTCAGGGTCCAGGGGCCGTTTTCCGGCGGAACGGTGGAGCCCATCGGCACGGTCTCGGCCCCGTTCCCGGCGAAAAAAGAAAATCCGCGGGCGGGCCACCAGAACTCCTGGGCCACGAAACCGCGCCCGGCCCGCATGGCGCCCAGAAGCTCCCGCTCGGTCTCTGCTGCGTCCAGACTCTCCAGCGGCCGGGTGAAAAGGTGGAGGTGCAGCAGGCGCAGGGCCGTGGGGTAGGGGAGGATGTCGTAGGTCCGCACCAGGCGGTAGGGACGGCCGTGGTTGTCGCAGCAGCCGATGACCGGCATCGGACCCCGCGCGAGTAGTTTATCCCAGCGCTCCAGGGTCACCCGCTTCGGCCCGCGCAGGGCCCAGGCCGGCCGGTGGTACGCCGCGTAGGCGCTCACGATGCCCCGCAGCGAGTCCTGCCAGTCGGTCATCAGGTCCCACACATCCAGCGCGTCGTAGCCGGTGACCGACCAGTCCTCCCACCTGTAGCAGCCGATGCCGAACCGGGCGTTCCCCCGGTGGTCGGGGTGGGTGATGACGCCGAGGCCGCCGCGGGCGCGGACGAAGTCGATGATTTTCTGGCTGGGCAGGTTGGGGGCGGGGAGCCGGTCCACGCCGAAGGCCAGGTAGTGCGACCGGGCCGGGGTGATTTCCGCCCCCACCCCGAGGAAGACGCGGTGCGCGGACGGGCCCCGCCTCTCCACCGGCCGCACCGAGAGCCAGGGGCCCTCGAAGCCGCCGGGGGCGTACCAGCCGCCCCAGCCGTCCTCCTTCGCCTCCAGGGTGTCGTGGTCCGTGATGAAGACGAAGTCCAGCCCGGCGCGGATGCCCTCCCCGAGGATGCGGCCCACGGGCCAGTGCCCGTCGGAATAGGTCGAGTGCAGATGAACGACGCCCGTGTACTCGCGGTACCCGTCGGGGAAGGCGGGGTCTGTCCGGGGGCGGCTCATCGGGGGAAAATCCTCACCGGGCGGCGAAGCCGAAGTAGCTCAGGGCCGTCATCAACGCCGCCCAGAGCAGCCACAGGATGATGACGACGCGGAAGGAGCGCTTCGTGGAAAGGCCGGTCACCTCGCGTACGCCCGTGGTCAGCAGAAAAACGCTCCAGGCGGAGAAAACGTCGATTTGGGAGGCGAAGCCCTTGAGGACCCGCGTGTACCACTCCGTTGGCATCCGGGGAAACAGAAGCCCCAGGTTGGTCCCCACGTAAACGTCGCCCTTCACCAGCACCAGGACCACCGAGACCACCGCTCCCGCGGCCATCGCCACCGAGGCCAGGGAAACGATGGAGACGGCGTTTCGGAAGCCCAGCTTCTCCCCGGTCAGCCCCACGCCGACGTTCAGGCCCGCCGAGGCGATGAGGAGATAGAGTAAAAACAAGACGGGTAAGGCGAGGTAGGGTAAAACCTCGCCCACGAAGCCGGTGCCGGCCTGGTCCCGGAATTCCTCCAGCCGGGCGACCTGCTCGGGGGGCATCGCGTCCCGGTTCTCCTTCAAAATTTCGTTGATTGCATCCCGCTGGGCCGCGACGGAGTAGGGCATCATGATGGGGACGGTGGCTATGGAAACGGCGATGGTGATGAGGAAGAAAACGAGCCAGCGCGGTCTGGACTTCAGGCCGCGGAAGGCCTCGCCGGGCGATACCACGGCGTCGATGTACTGGCCGAAGGGGCTTTTGTAAACCTGTTCTTCGTCGGGCATGGCTGCTCCTCTAAAACCAGAGGTCGGGTAACGGGACGCGGGCCCAGGCGGGCATTATATCCGTCAGGTGGATAACGACCAGGATGACCGCGGCGTAAACACCGGCCACCAGGTCGTCGAGCATGATTCCCCACCCGCCGGACATGCGTTCGATGCGGCGGCAGGGCGGGAGCTTGGCGATGTCGAAGAAGCGGAAGAGGAGGAAGGCCGCCGCCAGGTAGCCCCATTCCCGGGGGAAGAAGGCGAGAATCAGAAGCATCACCGCGCCCTCGTCCACGGTGGCCTGGCTGGGGTCGTTATCGCGGTAACGGAGGGCCATCCAGCCCGTGGCCGGGACGCCGAAGAGGAAGAGCAACGCACCGAGAACACCGACCAGCCAGGGCCAGGGGGGCAGCAGCACGAAGATGACGCAGGCCGCCAGGCTGGCGACGGTCCCCGAGGCCCGCGGAAAAAACCCCGTGCCGCCGAAGCTGGCCACCGCCAGATAGGGAAACTCCCACCACTGCAGCGGCGGTTTTTCGGGAATTCGGGTCCGCTTCACCAACGCCATCTCAGTCCTCCTCCCCGCGGATTCCGCCCCGCAGGAGCTTCCTGGCGTTCCAGATGTAGTGTACGCCGGAGACGACCGCCTGCACCACGGAAAGCCCCAGAATCGCCAGGTAGATTATCCGGCACAGGCGGTCCAGGCCCTCGGTCCACTCCCCGCCGAGGACGGGGAAGCCGGCTCGGGCCGTCAGGTAGGCCAGCACCGCCAGCACGGCGACCATCTGCAGCAGGGTCTTGGCCTTGCCCAGCCGGGAGGGCGGGATGTCCACGCCGCGATGGGCGGCGTAGGCCCGCAGCGTCGTGACGAGGAGCTCGCGCCAAATCACGATGAGCGCCAGCCACCAGGGCACCGCGTCCACGGCGGCGAAGGAGACCAGGGCGGTCACGACGAAGAGCTTGTCGGCCAGGGGGTCGGCGAACTCCCCGAAAGCGGACCGGGTCCCCGTTTTCCGCGCGATGCGGCCGTCGGCCAGGTCGGTGAGGGCGGCCAGGGCCAGGAGGACCAGCGCCGCCAGGTAAGAATAAAAATGTCCCAGGCTCACCGCCACCACGAAGAGCGGGGCCAGGGCGATTCTGACGAGGGTCAACTTATTCGGCAGCGTCATTTTTCTATCACCGGCTCGGCGAAGAGGTCGTAGGGCCCCGCCACGGTGTAGGTCACGCGCCGGAAATCACCGGGCAGCCATCCGTGTCCCGACCGCAGGACCACCTCGACCACCCCGTCCGCGTCGGGACAGAATCGGCGGCTCCGCGCAACGGCCCCCCCCGCGGCGACGGCGTCCACCAGCACGTCGTCCTGCGTGCCCACCAGGGATTCATTCCGGGCGAGTGAAACCGCTTCCTGGAGGTCGTGAAGCGCCTCGGCGCGCAGCTCCTTAATCTCCCGCGACACGGGGTCGCCCAGCTCATCGGCGGCTCGCGTCCCCGGTCGGGCGGAGTAGGTGAAAACCCCGAGGTGGTCGAACCCGGTCCGCTCCACGAAGCGGACCAGACTCTCGAAGGCGGCCCCGTCCTCGGTGGGGAAGCCGACCAGAGCGGTTCCTCGCAGGACCAGCCCCGGCACGGTCTCCCGCGCCCGGGCGATGATTTCGGCGAGTGTCTCCGCGTCGCCGGGTCGGCCCATGGACTTGAGCACGGACCCGTCGGCGTGCTGGAACGGGAAATCGAGGTACGGCGCGAGCTGGGGGTAGGCGGCGATGCACTCCAGCAGCTCCGCGTCCACCCGGGCGGGGTTCGGGTAGAGGAGCCGCACCCAGACGTCGTCCTCGGGCAACTGGAGGCTCATCTCGGCCAGAAGCCGCACGAGGGACGGCTCGCCGTAGAGGTCCCGCCCGTAGGCCGTGGTCTCCTGGGCGACGAGAATCAGCTCCCGCACCCCCTCCTCGACCAGGGACACCGCCTCGGCGATAAGGTGCTCCACGGGCCGGCTCCGCTGGGGCCCGCGCAGGGCGGGGATGGCGCAGAAGGTGCAGCCCAGGTCGCAGCCCTCGGCCAGCTTGAGGTAGGCCACGTGCGGCAGGGTGAGCGCCACCCGCTCGGGGAGGGGGTCGGGATTGCCGTCGTAGGCCCCGCCGGGCGGGGGAAAGTCGAGGAGCGGTTCGACCGTAGGCTGCGCCTTGCGGCGCCGCTCCAGGCGGTCCACCAGCTCGCCGATGTGCGCCAGCGACCCGGTCCCGGCCACGAGGTCCGCCTGGGGGAAACGCTCGGCCATCCCCTTTTTGAGCGCCTCGGACGCGCAGCCCACCACGGCCAGCCGCGAGCCGGGGTGCGCTTCTTTCAGCTCGACCAGGCGCTCGATTTCGCCGAAAGTCTCCTCCAGCGCCTCCTCCAGGAAACCGCAGGTGTTGATGAGGTAGAGCTCGGCCTCCTCGTCGTTGGTCGGCAGATACCCCCGCCGCTCGAGTTGGGCCAGCATGACCTCGGTGTCCACCAGGGCCTTGGCGCAGCCCAGGGAGACGACATGGACCCTCTTGGGGGCTTTATCTTTATCCACGTGTGCCCCCCGACCGGAGCAGGAGGAGGAACGAGTGTCGCTCCCGGGGGATGCCGGCGGGGACTTTGAACGGCTCGCCCTCCACCGGCTCGACGACGAGGTTCCGGTCGGTGAAGTAGACCGAGGCAATCTCGTCTGGCGCGTAGAACCGCGCGTCGTCCCGGTTGTAGGCCGCCAACCCGCCGTCGTCCAGGAGCACCAGACCGCAGCGGGCGTTCCCGTTGTAAGACAGGTCGCAGAAGGCGGCGGCCCGGCCGCCCTTTTCGCCCAGAATCGTCTCGACGCGCCTCCGTTTCCCCGCGGACAGACGGTCGAGGGAGAAAGCGTCTATAAGCCGCGTCCGCTCCTCTTCGTCCAGGGAGGGCATCCCCTTCTCCGGGTCCATCTCCCGGGCCAGGCGCTCCAGGGCGCGGAAATCCTCCAACTCCAGGCGTGGCGCCCCGAACCACCGCGGCTTTTCCTCCAGCGCCGCGGCGTCCAGGTCCCACTTCTCGCCGAAACCGGGCCGGCGGGTCAGGTCGTGCTGCCATTCGATGATTTCGCCCAGCGGGAACTCCGCGGGGACGTCGGCGGCGTGGAACTCGTGGGGGCCGGTGAGCTCCAGGTAGCGCGCCCAGGCGTAGACCGTGTTCACGGCGCAGCCGCGCAGGATGGGCCAGAAGGCGGGTGCGGATTCGAGGTCCCCCGCTTCGGCCGCCTCGGCCAGCAGGCGGAAGGCGAGGCGCAACGCGCGCGTGCGGGCCACCAGCTCTCCCCAGACCACGGCGGTGCTCTTCTCGGCCAGCATTTCGGAAATTCTCTCCGCGAAGAACACGCGCCCCCGGCCGCTCAACAGGGATACGCGCAGGTCCCCCTTCTCGCCCGAGTAGAGCCCGTCGGGGGTGAAATCCTCCAGCCGGAGCGCCTCCCGGTGCTCGCCGTCGGGCTGGATGTCGCCGCCGGTTACCAGGTGGAGCTGGCCGCAGTCGGGGCAGGCCACCGGAGCGTCCTGCCTGGCGCCCACGCCGAACTCCGCCCCGCACCGCCCGCAGTGGATGAGCGACAGATACTTTTCCCCTAAAAAGACGAGGGGCAACCCGCAATTCACGCAGAGCGTCCAGGGGAGGTCGCGCAGGACGCCCTGCTCCGTTTTGCAGCGCGGGCAGGCGAAGCGGCGCGGCGGTACGAGAATTCCCTTGGCGAGCGAGACGAGGCCGATAACCAGGGCGACCAGGCCCCCGGCCCCCAGGGGGATGCCGAAGAAGATGCCCAGCGGTCCGCCCTGAAGAATCAGCACCAGCCCGGCGCCGGCCAGAAGTATGGCCAGCCCCGTCGTGCGCAGGTTCTTCCGGAGACGCTCTTTTTTAATGCCGCCCGCGTCCATCTAGTCCACCCTCACCGTCTCGACCCCGGGCGGCGGGGTGAAATTGAACAGGGACCGGTCCACCGCCACGTTCAGCCGGATATTCGACAGCCGGTAGGAGACCGTGTTCCCGATGTCGTCGGTCAGCTCCACCTCGGCCGGGAGCCAGGTGTCGAGGCCTATCCAAATCCGGCCGCGGGGGTAGGGGTTGTCGGCGGCGAGGGCGGTCATCTTCAGCACCACCGTCCGGCAGCCGTCCACCTCTTCCTCGCCCGCCAGCTCGTAGGCGTAGTCCCGCTCGAAATAGCCGATGAGGTCCCCCAGCATCTCCCGCTCGGCGTAGTCGTTCACGGAGGAGACGATGACCTGGTTGTTGCGGGGCGTGTAGAGCCAGACCGTCTCGCCGTTGCAGACCAGGGACTGCTCGAAGGGGCTGACGTAGTCGATGCGGAACTCGTCGGGCAACAGGCTCGTCATCGTGCCGCGCATGACGTGCCGCTGGCCGAGCATGCCGGAGGCGGTTACGCGGCGCACGTCGCAGGTGAAGGTGCGCGCGGCGGCGTAGGACGCCTTGACCCGCGCCACGACCTCCTCCGTGGTCAGGTCCCCGGCGAGGGCCGCGGTGAACGTCAGGAGCAACGCAAGAAGGGCTATTCGGCGCATGGCACTCCGGTATTTTTTCGAGCTACGAGGGCTTCCGGCCGGCGGTTCCAGTCCAGTAGCCCACCACGGCGTCCACCTCGGCCGTGCCCACGTAGGCCCCCTGGAGCCGCAGCGGCTCCGTCGCCCCCACGGGGAGGAACAGGAGGTCCCCGCCCCCGGACAGTTCCTCGGCCCCGCCCTGGTCCAGGATGACCCGGGAGTCGGTCTTCGAGCGGACCTGGAAGGCTATGCGGCTGGGGAAGTTGGCCTTCATCACCCCGGTCACCACGTCCACGCTGGGGCGCTGGGTGGCGACGACGAGGTGGATTCCCACGGCGCGCGACATCTGGGCCAGCCGGGCCAAAGGTTGTTCCAGGGCCTTGCCGGTGGCGGCCATCAGCTCGGCCAGCTCGTCCACCGCCAGGACGATGTACGGCATCGGCGTGTCGTTCCGCTCGCCCACGGTGGCGTTGAAGTCGGCGATGGAACGGCACCGGGCCGCCGACAGCCGAGTGTACCGCTGGTCCATCTCGTCCACCAGGCGTCCCAGAACGGCGAGCACACCGTAGGGCTCGTACACCGGCGGCGTCAGGAGGTGGGGCAGCCCGTCGTAGGGGGCCAGCTCCACGCGCCCGGGGTCCACCAGCACCAGCCGGAGGTGCTTCGGGCCCACCCGGCACAGAAGCGAGACGAGCAGCGCGTTCAGGAAGACGCTCTTGCCCGAGCCGGTGGTCCCCGCGACCAAAAGGTGCGGCAGCTCGCAGAAATCGGCCACCACGACCTTGCCGTCCTGGGTCAGCCCCACGGGGAAGGCCAGCGGGCTCTCGTGCTCCTGCCAGCCGGGCTCCTCGAGGAGCTCGCGCAGCCGGACCGTCCGCCGTCGGGCCAGCGGAACCTCCAGCGACACCGTGCCCCGCTCCGGATTCGGGGCGAAGCGGACCTGGTTGCACCCCAGCGCCAGCGCCAGCTCGGCCCGCAGGCGGTCGAGGGAGGCGATTCGGACCCCCGGGGCCAGGCGCAGCTCAAAACGGCCCAGGCTGGGGCCTTCGGTGTATTCCACCACGTTGGCCGCGAGCTGGTTCTGCTCCAGGAAGCTCGTGAGGATTCTTACGCGGGCCAGGCGCTCCTCGGGGTCGTCCGGCCGGTCATCCGGATTCAGGGGCCCGAGGAGGTCCAGGGGCGGCGCCTCGTGTACGGCGCTCGACCCGGGCTGCTGCCACTCGGGAAGCTCGGCAACCTGCGCGTCGTCCGCCTCGGGCTCGGGAGGCTCGGGGTTCGCCGGGGGCGTAGCTCGCTGCGCTCGGTTTACCTCTTCGACGGGGAGCACCGGCTCCACCGGAACCGATTCGACGGGCGCGGCGGCCTCGGGCACCGCGCGCGTCCAGTCGCGGCCCCGGAACAGGCGTCCGACCTTCCCCGCCGTCCAACGGAACGCCCCGGACACGCCGCCGGCCAGGGCCGCGAGCCGGACGCCGGTGGACAGGGTAAAACCGAAAACCAGGCCGATGAGTGCCAAAACGACGGTGCCCAGGGAGCCGACGGCGCCGAGCAGCCCTTCGGCGATGCCAACCCCGACCCACCCCCCGTAACCGTGCCACGGGGTGTCGGCCGCGCCCACGCCGGTCAGGCCGAAGAGGACCGCCAGGGAGGTGACCAGGAGGAGGAAGCCGATGATTCTCCGGCCGAGCTTCTCCCGCGTCCCCCGCAGGAGCTCCACCCCCAGATAGACGATGACCAGGGCCAGCGCCAGGGCCAGGTAACCGTAGAGCCAGACCTGAGCCCGACCCCAGGACAGCCCCAGGTCGCCGACGACACCGGAGCTTGCCTCACCGATACTTTCCGGCGCGCCCGAATCCAGAAAGACGACCAGGCTGACGAAAGACAGGGCCCCGGCGACGAGCAGCAACAGGCCCGTCCCGACGGCCCGTTCCTTATCCCTCTTCTTTTTCCGTGAAACCAAGGCTTTACCAGACGATGAGGGAAACCGTGGCCGCGACCGCGCAGTAGACGCCGAAGAGCCAGAAGCGCCCGCTCCTCACGGTCCGCATGACGACCCAGATGGCCGCCAGAGCGGTGAAGAAGGCCGCCGCCCCCCCGACGAGGTACACCGGCCAGGGGAGCCACGCGCCCTTGGAAATCACGTCGCCCAGCTCGATGATGTTGGCCCCGAGGATGGCCGGCAGCGAGAGGAGGAAGCTGAACTCGGCGGCGTGCCTCTGCTCCTCGCCCAGGTGGATGCCGGCGACGATGGTCGCCCCGGAGCGGCTGATTCCCGGCAGGACGGCCACCGCCTGGGCGACGCCGATGAGGAGGGCGCGCCACCACGTCGGGGCGGGGGGCTCCGCCGTTTCATCCGTCTCGGCCTTCACCCGGCCGCGCCGGCGCAGAAGCAGGCTGAAGAGAATCGCCGCGGTGACGTAGAGCATCCCGGCGGCGAGGACGGGCGATTGGAACGCCTCGTCGATTTGGGCCTTCAGCAAAAGCCCCACGGCCACCGCCGGCAGCGTGCCGAGGATGATTCCCACCAGGAGGCGGCCCAGGCGCCGGTCGCCGTCGGGAATCTCCTTCCGGCCGAGCCACCGGACCGGATTGACGAATAGGACGCGCACCAGCCCGACGAAGCGCCTGGCGAAATAAACCATCACCGCCAGCGCCGTGGCGAAGTGCAGGAAAACGCCGAAGGCCAGGTTGAAATCCGGCTCCACGCCGATGAGCGCCCCGGTGAGCACCAGATGGCCCGAGCTCGAAACGGGGAGGAACTCGGTCGCCCCCTGGACGAATCCGAGCGCGGCGGCCTGCAACAGGTCCAAGTCACCTCCGGGGTCTATAAGACCGCGTCAATTGAGGATTTAGCTTACCACGCCCGCCGGAGGCGGGTCAACCGACAAGCCCTTATATAAATTTCACCAACCCCGCTCAACCGAGAAGTTCATTAAAAAGTTCGCCGAATCTCGCCGCCAGACGCTCGAAGCTCGTCGCACGCACGAAGGCGTCCCGTTCCGGCCCGCCGTAGGAGAAACCTACCGACCCGATTCCCGCGCGGAGCGCGTCCAGGGCCGAGGCGACCTCCTCCGCCGAGCCGTAACTTGCAACGAGTCCGAGGCCTTTCTCCCGGATGAGCCTGGCGGCGGCGTTCTCCGGCAGGATGCCCAGAATCGGCCGGCCGGCCCGGGCGCTCTCGTAAATTTTTCCCCCGGCGGTGAACCAGTTCTTCGGCGAGTCCTCCAGGATGATTACGAGTATATCGGCTCCCAGCTCCAGCCGAATCATCTCGGCCAGCGGCACCGGCGGCAGAATCTCGACGGCGTCGGCCAGCCCCCGCCGCGCGACCTCCCCGGCGTAGACGGGGTGGACGTTCCCCACCAGCTTCAGGCGGACGACTCCCCGCAGGTCGGGACGCCGCCCGAGCCATGTCTCGAAGCCGTCCAGGAGCGACCAGCCGGTGCGCCCGTCGGCGTCGTCGGCCGCCAGGCGCCCGCCGTACAGGACGGTAAAGCGGTCCGAGCGGACCGGCTCCGCCCCGGCGAACATCTCCTCGTCGTAGCCGTTGCGCACTGTCAGGAAAACCTGACCCGGCCTCCCGTACCGCCGCCGGAGCAGCTCCGTGGCCTCGGGATAGACCGTGGTCACCGCGTCGGCGCCCCGCATCACCAGACGCTCCAGCGTCCGGTCCAGCCCCCGCCGCCAGGGAAGCCAGGGAGTGTAGAGCGGATTTTCCAGGAAGAGGTCGCGGCTGTGGCAGACCCACGGGATACCGGTCGCCTGTTTCAGCGCCCGGCCGGCGAGGTGGGTGGTGAAGGGCGGCCCCGAGGTGACAAGCAGGTCCGGGCGGCGGTCTTTTATCAGCCGCAGGCCGTGCCAAAAAGCCGGGTGGAACCAGTAGTGGTCGGAGTCGGGGATGTGCAGAACGGAGCGGAACAGGCGACCGAGGGGTGAAACGTGGCGCCGCGACAGCCTCCGCGTCGGCGCCCCTCCACCTTTTTTCCCCTTGAGGAGCAGCGCGAGGCCGTGGACCGGGTTGGCCGTCGCCACCGGGAAAACGGTGGTGCTCGGGTGGAGCGCCCGGAGTTGGGCCTCATCGCGGGTGAGGCCGCCCGTTTCCACCCCCCAGCCGGGCCGGGAGCACAGGACGTCGATTTTCCACCCCTGCCGACCGAGGTACTTTGCCAGGTTGGCCGTGTTCGGCTCGGTCCGGAAGGGGGGGAAGTTCTTGACGATGAGGAGAATACGCCGCATCAGCCGAAGTACTCCTGCGTCGTGCCCACCGCCTGGGCCTCCCCGCGGTCGATTTTACCCAGGAGCGACAGGGCCGCCTTCCGGCCCATGACCACCGCGTGGTCCATGTTCCCGTAGCGGAAGAGCCCCTGCCGCCCGGTGGTGACGAGACCGGGGTGACGGTTCACGTGCCCCAGGCAGGCCGCCAGCCGCTCGTCGTACCCCCGGTCGTAGAGGGGATAAGCGTGGGGCTGGTATGACACGGCGCAGCCCCGGGGCGGTTTTTTCAAGAGGCCCACCGACGCCAGGCCGCGGTACGACTCCCGGCACAGCTCCTCCCGGCCCATCCGCCAGAACCGGTCGCCCGCGTCGCAGCTCACCTCGGCGGTGAGCGCCGCCCGTCCCGGCGGCGTCAATTTTTCCGAGAAGTTGGCCGGCTCGCTGACCCGGTTGAAGATGTAACCCGGCTCGGGGAAGTAAATCCAGTGGTTGTCCGAGGGCGTTTCGCCTTCCAGCGCCAGATGGAGGAAGACCACGGCGCGGGAGCGTAATCCATCGGCGGCTCGAAGCACATCCGCCCCGGGACGCGGCTCGATGAATCCGACCAACTCCGCCAGGGGGACCGTGGAGACGACGGCGGTGGCGGATTCGCGGTAGGCCTTTCCGCCTACCCCTTCGACCTCGACCTCGAAGGAACCGTTCCCCGCCTTCAGGGCGGTCACCTGCGCGTTCAGACGGATTTCCACCCCGCGGGACGCGGCCCGGGCCGCCAGACGGCGCGGAAGCTCGCCGATTCCCGCCTCCGGGTAGAGGAACTCCCGGGCGTAGGTCCGGGGGTCATCGCCGGCGTTTGTGGAAAGAAGCCGCTTGAGGACGTCGAACAGGCTCACCAGGCTGATGCGCTGCGCGGCCCAGTCGGGCGAGATGTCCCGGGTGGAAACGCCCCAGAGCTTCTCCGTGTACGGCTTGAAGTACAGGTCGTAGAGCGTGCGGCCGAAGCGGTCGACCACCCAGTCCTCGAAGCTCGCCTCGGCGGGGCGCGTCAGTGTCCGCCGCAGCGCGCTCACGAGATAGTCGGAGAAGACCCGGACGTTGTCCACAAAATCCAGCTTGCGCACCACGTCGCCCAGCTCCAGGGGGTAGGCGAAACGCCGACCGACGAGCTGGATTTCACTCTTGCGCCGGGGGCGCCGGTAGGCGCCGTCGGGGAAGAGGTCTATGAACCAGCGCTCGAGGGCGGGGTCCGGGGTGTGGAAGCGGTGGGGGCCGTAATCGAAGCTGAACCCCCCGCGCCGGATTCCGCCGGCCAGGCCGCCCACCGAGGCGGACCGCTCCAGGACCAGGCCGGGGACACCGACGGCCGCCAGCTCGTCGGCGGCGGCGAGCCCCGTCAGACCGGCACCCAGGATGAGCACCCGGTCAGGCACCGGCCACCTCCCGCGCCCGGTCGGACAGAAGCTCCGCCTGTCCGAAATCACCGAGCCCCCGGTACACGTCGGCCAGCGCGTCGTACAGCCGCGGCTCGTCGGGCAGCCGGGCGATTGCCGTCTGCAACATGTCCAGCGCCTCGGCGGTCCGCCCCAGGGCCGGGAGGACCTCGGCGCGCAGCAGGAGGCCGTCCAGGTCCCCGGGGCTGCGCGTGAGGAATGCGTTCAACGCAACCTCCGTCCCGGCCGGGTCGCCGGACCGGTAGAGCGCCTCCGCCAGCCAGTACCCGGCGCGGTTCAGGTCGCCCACCCGCTCCAGAACGCGGCGGAAACGGGGGACGGCCTGGGCGTAGCGGCCGCCGTTGTAGAGCGAGGCGCCGAGGTTGTAGTCGTCCAGGGCGGCGTAGATGGCGGAGGCCCGGTCGGCGGGCTCCGTCCCGGCGACGACGGGGGAGTCCGGGTCGAAGAGCGGGCTGTATCCGCCGACCGGTCTGGAATCGGGGGGGCTCCCGGCCAGGGCCCAGGCTTTATCATCGCCGAAGAAGGGCCGCCCGCGGGGTTTATCACCGACCGCGTACACCCGGAAAGACGGCGTCTGGAACCGGAGGTCGAAGCCGGCCAGTTCCTCGGGATGGAGGCAGAGCGTGGCGACGGCCTCGTTCCCGGCGGGCCGGAGCGCGTCGGCCTCATAGCGCGCCGACTCGGGACCGGCGTCGAGGTAGTCGGCGGCGCTCACCACCAGGAAGTCCACCCCCCACCCCGCGAGCAGGTTCTCGAAATCCACTTCGGCCCCATACTGGCCGAGGGTGAACCTTCGCGCCCGCTCCCGGACCTCGGGAGACTCCCAGATGGAGTGCAGCGCGATGGGGCGGTCGGCGTAGGTCAGCAGCATGGGGGCGATGTTGTACCGCGCGGCGAGCACGGCGTCGGGCGGCGTGTTCTCCCGCAGCCAGCCGATGACGACCCGCAGCTCGTCGCCGATGTCGTGGGGCCAGGGGGGCGGCTGCTCATCCAGCCGGGAGACGACCCGCCGCACCGCGTCATCGCCGGTGATGTTGGCCGACTGGTAGACGTTGAAGAAGGCGAGACCGGCCAGCCCCACCGCCAGAGGCAGCTTCCGCCACGAGTTGACGCGGATGATGAGCCCCGCCGCGGCGACGGCCAGGAGCGGGGCGAGGAAGACCTCGAGTCGGCGGAAGAAGAGAAAACCGACGAGGAGCGCCGCGGTCAGCGCCAGGAAGAGAACGGCGGCCTGCGGGATTTTCTCCCGGCGCCAATCCACGAGGCAGAAAGCCGTCCCGGCAGCTCCCAGGGGCAGGAGCAGCCAGTTCGAGGCGAGGAAACCGGCGAGGGTCGGGCCGTCGAAGGGACCGGACCACAGCGCCCGGCTTATCCAGGACAGTCGGGCCGGTTCGACCGGCTTTTGGCCGAGGAGGACCAGTTTATCCCAGAACAGGGTGTAGACGTGGCCGAACTGGGACTCCTGACCGGCCAGTAGCCTTCCAGCGAGGTAGAGGACCGCCGCGCCGCCGACGAGCGCCAGTACGGCGCGCCATCGCCTCGGCTCGATAAACTTCCGCAGTCGGGGGATGAAGCAGACCAGGGCGGTCAGGTACAGCAGGCAGGCGCCCGGTGAGAATGCCAGCCCCTTCGCCCGCAGCGCTGGAACGATAAAACCGGCCGCGAGGGTGACCGCCCCCAGAACGAGCGCCGTCGGGCCGGCCGACCGCCACTCCTTCCGCCAGACGAGGTATGCGACCAGGAGGACCGCCGTCACCGTGAGGAGGAAGCCCGCCAGGTGCCAGGCGGCCAGCGCCATGCCCCACCCCGCCCCGCAGGCGACGAGCCAGGGAAGGTGCCTCCTCCAACCGAAACCATCGGCCGGCGGTCCGAGGGCGCCGATAAGACCCGCCCAGCCCAACAGGATGAACGGTCCGGCGATGTGCTCCCGCAGGTAGACGTTGACCGTCCGGTCCACGCAGGCCACGGCGAAGGCGGCGATGAGCGCCGCGGCGAGAGCCACGCTTCTTTTCCGCCACAGGGCGTAACCCAGGAGGAAGACCGCCGCCGCGCCCAGGGAGCTCACCAGCGAGACCCATGTCGCCAGGTGACTCTCGAAGGACGCCTCGTCGTACCCGGCGTGGAACAGGCGGTAGGTCCACCCCACCAGGGCGTCCTCAACGAGGAGCAGGTCGTCGTGGAGCGGCTGTCCCTCGGGAGGCAGCACCCTGGGGTCCCGCGAAGGCGGCATCTCCCCCTGGGCGTACATCCGCGCCAGGCGGAAGCGGAAGGCCGCGTCGGAAACCATCAGCGGGTCGTCGCTCCAGAGGGAGCGCCGGAGCAGGGTCGAGCCGGCGACGACGACCGCCAGGCCGAGGACGGTCAGTCCCCAGCGCACGCCCTCGTTCTTGAAAATCCTGCCTGCGGCGGTGACGGTCATTTGAAAAATATCGGTAATCCGGCGTGGATTCGGTTCTTACGGGTCCGGATTATACCACGCGAAGAGGGTCGCGCGGCGGCTCCGGCGGTCGCGGCGGAAAGTGCCTTTCATTAAACGCGGGCGGAGGTCAATCCTCCCATAAAAAAAGAGGGCCCCGAGCCCCTCCATGCGGCGGGAGCAAGCGTCCTACGTCGGGTAGAGGTTGAAGAGCCTCCGGTAGCGGCGGAAGTCGTCGAGAATCATCCCGAGCCCCTCGATGATGGTGGTCAGGGGCGAGGCGGCGCGGTGGACCCGCAGGTTCGTCTCCTGGGTGATGGCGTCGTCCAGGCGCTTCAGGAGCGAACCGCCGCCCGTCATGTTGATTCCGGCGTTGACGATGTCGGAGGCCAGCTCGGGCGGCGTCTGCTCCAGGGTGGAACGCACGGCGCCGATGACCTGCACGATACTCTCGCGCAGCGCTTCGCGCACCTCGGTGGAGCTGATGGTCACCGTGGTCGGGATGCCGTTGAGCATGTTCCGGCCCTTGACCACGAAGGTCTCCTCCTCCTCCAGGGGCACGGCGGAGCCGATGGTGATTTTTATCTCCTCGCAAATCTGCTCGCCGACGAAGACGTTGTAGTGGCTGCGGAGATAGCGGTCCACGGCCTGGTCCATGAAATTCCCGCCGATTTTGCGCGACTCGGACACCACCACCCCGCCGAGGCTCATCACGGCGACCTCGGTGGTGCCGCCGCCCACGTCCACCACGATGGAGCCGGTGCTCTCCTCGATGGGCAGGCGCATCCCCACCGCGGCGGCGATGGGCTCCTCGATGAGGTATATCTCCCGGACGCCGGCGTTCTTCACCGAGTCGCGCACCGCCCGCTTCTCCACCTCCGTGATTCCCGACGGCACGCAGCACAGCGCCCTCGGCTTCACGATGGACGCCCCCTTGAGCGCCTGGCGCAACAGGGCCTTGAGCATGAGCTCGGCGGTCTCGTAATCGGCGATGACGCCGTCTTCCATGGGCCGGATGGCGCGGATGTTCGGCGGGGTGCGCCCCAGCATCCGCTTGGCCTCCCGGCCCAGGGCCTCGATTTGCCCCTTCTCGTTGACGGCGATGACCGAGGGCTCGTTCACGACCACCCCCTGACCCTCGAGGTGAATCAGGGTGCTGGTGGTGCCCAGGTCCAGGGCGATGTAACGGGGGTGGATTTTGTTGAAAAGCAAGGCGCGCTCGCTGGACTCGAACGGAGTCCAAATCGGGGCGCAACTCTGCGCCCCCAAGTAAACCGACCCGAAAGGGCGCCTAGTCCTCGAGAAGCTTTCTGCACTCCTCCAGGGCGACCTCGAAGAGGGAGACGGCCTCGCGCAGTGAAATGTTGCGGCGTTTCAGCCGGAGCTCGGAGCCCTTGACCTCGAGGATGACGTAGTTGTCGAAGACCGTGGGCACGGCTGCGGCGGGCGCGGCGGCGGCCGGTCGGACCGGTTCCTCCACCGGGGCCGCCTCTACTTCCTCGACGGGCGGGGGTGCCGCGGCGGAGGTATCGAAGGCCGGTACCGCGTACTCCTCCTCGACTTCCTCCATCTTTTCGGCGGCTTCGACGGCTTCCTCGACGGGAGCGGGCTCCGCGACGGAGGAGTCGAAGGCCGGGACCGCGTACTCCTCCTCCTCTACCTCGACGGGGGTCTCCGCCTCCACGGAATCGAAGGCGGGAACTGCGTACTCCTCCCCCACCAACTCCGTGGTCGTTCCGGAATCGAAGGCGGGGACTACGAACTCGTCGGTAATACCCTCCTGCTCCTCCGCCACCGCGGCGACCTCTTCCTCCTCCTCTACCTCCTCCTCCTCCTCGATGCGGCTCGTATCGAAGAGGGGCACCTTGAACTCTTCGAGCTCGGAGGTGCTGGGGCCGGCATCCAGGGGAGACGGCATCTCCTCGGGCGCCGCCTCCACGGTCTCGCCGAGAATCTCGTCCCAGATGCCCTCGGAGGGGACGAGGGGCTCTCTCTCCGCTTCGGGCGGCGGGGCCGCCGGTCTCTCGGCCCTGTCTTCGCGTGGAGGGGGAGCCGCCGCGGCTCTGCCGGCGGGCGGCGGAGGCGGCGGAACGGTGCGGGCCGCTTCGCCCCGGGAAGGCGGTGGAGGGGGCGGTGCGACCGACGGTCCCGCGGCGGCCGGTTTACCTTCGGGAGGTGGCGGAGGACCCGCGGCGGCCTTCCTTGCACCACCGGGGGTGATGACCACCGCTCCGGGCGGCTCGTCACCGGCCCCCGAGGGAGCGAGCTTCGAGAAATCGCCGATTTTCAGGCTTTCCTTGAGCTTGGCCGCCCGCTCGGCGTTTCTCCGCTTTATCTCCTCGATATAGCTCTGGTCAACCATGACGGGTCCTTCCGAACAACCGGCTGGTTTATGAAGCTGGAACGGTCGGGAACGGTCAACGGGGAATGACCGGCGTACAACGCCGTCCTCTCACCGTACACAGGTTTCCCTCTCACCGCGGCCCCGATACGTGGGGGGTCGGAGATGAAGACTCATAGGTTTAGTCTGCCACACGGCGGATAAATATGCAAATGCAAAGGGCTATATAAACACAAAATGACCGAAGATATAGCGCAACTTCTCCCGGTAGATATCGTACTCCTCGTAGCTCACCTCGCCCATCAGGGTATAGACCCAGAGGTCCTTTACGAAGAAGGCGACGACGCGGATGTCGGCCTGGGTGTTACGGGTGTGGGTCACCTTGATGACGTAGTATGTGCCCTGGAGCCCGTCCGAATCGAGGGTGGTCGTCGGCTCCCAGGTGTCCACGTTGTACGGGTGGTCCGGGTTCAGGGCGTAGAGCATGATGTTCTCGAAGGACTGGCGGGCCAGCGAACTTGTCGTGCGCGGTTCCTGAAGCTGGAGCTTCCCCACCCGCACCCGGGCCACGGGTCGCTCGGCGTCGTAGAGTGTCAGCCGGCAGATTTCGGTGGCGTCGAGCCAGGCGACCGCGCTGAACGCGTCCGCCTCTTCGTGGCGCAGGCTGGTGCCGTAGGCGAATTCCCAATTGCCGTCGGGCCGCAGGAGCTGGATGTCCTCGTCGAAGTAGTTGATGAGATTTTCGTCGATGTCCAGACCGGACCCGCGGACCACGGGGGTGTGCCCCGTCTCCCCGCCCTCACCCTCGCCGCTGAAGAGGCTCGAATCCTTCAGGAAGAAGATGAGCCAGATGATTACGGCCAGGGCGGCGCCCAGGAGGATGATGTGCGTGATGGAGCCGTACTTGGAGCGCGGTTTCGTGCCGCGCCGAAAGCTTACCCGGGGCTCGTCACTGCGTCGGCTGTCGTCGGCCATCGTGCGGTATGCTCAACAGTCTTATTCAGACCCGTTCGCCGGGTCATCACGGTCAAAACATAACCGGAATTTCTTTAATTGTCAAGGTTTTATGCAGTTATACCCGCGCGCTTCCGGGTGCTCCGCCACGGTATAGCCCGGCGCACCCATTGACTGTCGCGCGGCGTAACGCTAGAATACCCGAAACTAAGCCCCCGGAGCAGACAATTGAAAAACCTCGTCCTCGGCCTCTGCCTGCTCGTTATCCTCTCCACCGGCTGTACCCTCTTCGACTGGGGAGGCGGCTCCCAGCCCGCCCCCCTCACCGAGGAGACGACCGTCAAGGAGCCCGGCGAAAACTCCGAGCTGTCCGGCTATATCGACGCGGGCAACGCCCTCCTCGCCGCCGGGGACCTGCGCGGCGCGACCCGGGAGTACGAGAAGGCACAGGCCATCGCCCCGGACGACCCCTTCGTCAACAACAACCTCGGCCTGGTCTACATGGAGTCCGAACTCTTCTCCCTCGCCGTCAGCTACTTCGAGAAGGCCATCGAGGTCCTGCCCTACTACTACAAGGCGTACAACAACCTGGGCAACGCCTACCAGGAGCTGTCGTACTACGACCTGTCGCGGGAGTCCTACGAACAGGCGCTAAACATCAAGCCCGATTACGCGCTGGCCCACTGGAACCTGGCCCTCCTTCTGGAGAAGACCGGCGACGCTCTGGACGCCATCCGCCACTGGCAGCGTTACATCAGCCTCTCGGATGGGGAGGGGGACATCGCCTTCGCCCGGAACCGAATAGCCGCCCTGCGTGACAGCACCGCCTCCCCGGAGGAGGTGCACGTCATCACCGAGGAGGAGGCCGGGTATTCCGTTGAATGACACGCCTCGCCGCCTGATTCCGTTCTTCGCGGCCCTCGTCCTCTGCGCCGCCTGCCGGGAGGACACTCCCCCCCAAATCCACCCCGTCGCGCCCGGGGGCGACCTGGCCGACCGGGCGACCGCCTCCGGCTACGAGCCGGGCGACCGCGTCACGGTCAACGGCCTCGTGCGCGACACCGGCGCCCTGACCACCCTTACCTCGTACACCTGGAACGCGGGCGGCATCACGCGCGAGGTTTTCTTCCTGGAGCCGCGGCTTCCCGAACTCTCGGGCTCGCTCGTCCTCCTGTCCGACGCCCTCGTGACCGAAACCGACGTTTACGGGTACGGCGTCCGGCTGTCCGGCGGAGCGGCCTCCGCCGACACGACCGCCACCCCCCCGGTCGAACTGCCGGAGGCCTGGCTCGGACGGCTGGAAGAGCTGAACCTGGACGCCCTCTCGGCCCACCCGGAGCACAACGGCGACTTCCGCCCGACCCCGGCGGCTTTCCGCGCCCTCACCTGGCGGGCGGTGGACTGCACGGGCGGGAACGACGACCGCCGCTGGCTCCTGGAGGCATCGAAGCTGCCCCTCCCTCCTTTCGCCGACCCGCGGCTGGAGCGCTGGCTGCAACTCTACGCCGAAGTGAATTCCACGGGCACGGTGCAGCAGCTCTGGGTCGGGGTTCGGGGGAGTTTTCTCGAATAGCCACCCCGGAAGCGACCGTTGACCCAGGAAAAATCCCACAGGCTCAAAAAGTGTTGGACCGGCCTCACGGGGGCGGTCGGCGCGTTTTTCCGGCGCCTGTTCCGGCGAGGGAAGACCCGCAAAACGGCGCCCCCCGAGAGTCCCCACCCCCGCGCCCAGGACCTCACCCACGGCCCCGACGCCCCGACCACGACGGAAGCGAAAACCCGCCGCAAGAAACGCCGCCGTATGGTTCGGGACGTCATCCTGGCCCTGGTGGCCGCCTTCACCCTCTTCTCCCTCTACAACCTCCAGGTCCAGTTCCCCGCGAAGAACTTCGCCGTCTACCCCCGGCTGGGCGGGTACTACGCCTACCGGGGCGTGCTCGGCGTGCACAGCCTATACTCCGACGGCGCCTCGACGTACGGTGAAATCGCCGTCCTGGCGCGGAAGGCGGACCTGGACTTCGTCGTCTTCACCGACGTGCAGTCGATGCGGGCCCGCAAAGACGGCAAAGTCGGCAACTACGGTCACCTGTACCTCATCTGCGGCGCCGAGCTCGAACGGCCCGAGGGGAAGCTGTGGATTCTGGGCCCCAAGACCGTGCCCAAGGGACTCAGTCGTTCCACGGCGAGCATCTGCGCCGAGGTCAACGAGAAGGGGCTGTCGGTCGTCGCCAGGCCGCTGGACGCCGAAGAACCCTGGCACGACTGGAGTCTGTCCAACTTCACCGCTCTGGAGGTGGTCAACCTGCGCGGCCTGTGGCGGGGAGCAGACCTCCTGACCTGGCTCGGCGCGGTCAGTGTGAACCTCCTGGACGGCCCCCGCTCCTACGCCCGTCTCGGCGTGGACCGGGCGGTGTTCACGCTCTGGGACGAGCTGTGCCGGACCAGACCGGTGGTTGGGCTGGCCTCCGTCGAGGCCCTGGGGCGGTCCAAGGTCCTGGGCGACTGGTACATGAACGTGCCGAGCTACGAGAGTGCCTTTAAAACAATCCACACCTATGTCCTTCTGCCGCAACGCCTGCCGAACGACCCCGGCGTCGCCTCGGCCCTCATCACCGGGGCCCTCGCCCGGGGGCACTGCTTCGGCTGCATCGCCCCCATCGGGGACGGCCGGGGATTCCGGTTCACCGCCCGCACGGGGGAGAGAACCGTCATTATGGGCGACGAGACGAACCTCGGCGACGAGCCCACGACCCTGGAGGCCTACTGCCCCCCGGCGGAGGGAATCGAGCTGCGGCTCATCCGTGACGGCGAGCTGTTGCGGCGTATTCCGGACAACCGGTTCGTGTACCGGGTCTTCAGGTCCGGCGTGTACCGGGTCGAGGCCTGGGTCGAGGCGCCCAACCTCCCCTGGGGCAAGGTGCAGCGACTCTGGCTCTTCTCCAATCCCATCTACGTCCGGCCGGCGGCGGATAGCCCGAGGGCGGCGTCTTGAGCATCACACGCCGCTCGTTCGGCGTGTACGTCCATGTCCCGCTCTGCCGGCGCCGGTGCGACTACTGCGATTTCACCAGCTACGTCGCGACGCCGGAGTCGGGAGGGAGGGTGACCGCCGGGCTTCTCCGGGAGTTGGAGCACGCGCAAGAGGTCCGCGGGCGAACGCTCTACGTGGGCGGGGGGACGCCCAACATCCTGGGCGCGGGAAACCTGGGCCAGCTCATCGCCCGGACGCGCGACCGGTTCCGCATCCCCTCGGGGGCCGAGGTCTCCACGGAGTCCAACCCCTGCGCCAACTCCGGCGTCGGCTACTTCGAGGCGCTGCTTAGGGCCGGACTGACCCGGCTCTCGGTGGGCTTCCAGAGTTTCGACGAGGGCGAGCTGCGGATGCTCGGGCGGTCGCACCGCTCCACGGACACCGAAATTTTCGCCAACGCCCGACGCGCCGGGGTCCGGTCGCTGTCCATCGACCTGATGTACGGCCTGCCGGGGCAGAGGCCGAGCGTCTTTCGTAAAACCCTCGAATCCACACTCGCGCTTTCGCCGGACCACATCTCCCTCTACGCGCTCAAGCTGGAGCCGTCAACCCCCCTGGGCCTGGCCGTGGAGCGGGGCGAGCTCCCCCCGCCGGACCCCGACGCGGCGGCCGACATCTACTACGCCGCCCTGGACCGCCTGGAAGCCGAGGGTTTCCTGCAGTACGAGCTGTCCAACTTCGCCCGCCCGGGCCACCGCTGCCGGCACAACGAGATTTACTGGGAGGCCGGACCGTTCGTCGGCCTCGGCCCCTCGGCGGTCTCCGACGACGGGACGGTGCGACGGCGCAACACGCCGGACCTCGAGGCCTGGCTCACCGCCGTGAAGCGGGGCGGGCTACCGGACGGTGAGGAGGAGCGGCCCTCGGCGGGGGAACGCCGGCTGGAGATGGCGATGCTGGCCCTCCGGACCCGTGAAGGCCTGTCCGAGAAGCGGTTCCGCGCACGCTGGGGGGTGGGGGTGGCGGAGGCGTTTCCCGCCCTCGAGGCCCATCTGGCGGCGGGAAGGTTGGAGCTCATGCCGGGGTCAATCCCCGGTGAAGACCACTGGCGTATTGCGCGGGAGCACCAGCTCGTCGCCGACCGCATCCTGGTGGACCTCGTGGGGGAGTCCTCGGTTGACCGGGGGAGGGGTTAAAGATATAATCTTAGAAAAAGTTGTGCCTTATACCGCAGTCGCGGCCCGAAAATCCGCCGAGAGCGACCCGCCGGGGTTCGGCGCCGTGGGGGAAGCTACAGGGAGAGCCATGAAAAAAATCGTCATCCTCCGGGAAGAGCTGGAATCCATCCGTATAGGCGCTCTCTCCGAAATCGACCGCCTGACCTCCAAGCTCAAGGACACCATCAACAGCTACTTCCTCCGCTTCAAGACCGAGGACTCCTACACCTGGAGTATGTACCGCGGCAATCCCGCCCACACCGGCACGGTCGGACCGACCAAACGGATGGTCGAGGGCAAGCTGAAATTCACCCACGACATCGGCCCCGAGGTTAAAACCTCGCCCACCGTAACCATCCAGCACATATTCACCGCCGCCGGCGACGGCAACGAGTTCCACTGCCTCGACCTGGAATCCGGCGAGCTGATATGGAAGGCCGTTCTGGACGCGAAAATCACGAGCCCCGCCGCCACCTCGTGGGACGGCTTCGCCTACGTCCCCTGCGAAGACCAGCACCTTTACTCCATCGGAATCGAGTCGGGCCTCATACAGTGGAAGTTCCACCTGGACGACATCGTCCAGAACACCCCCTGCGTGGACGGCACCAACGTCTATCTCACCAGCCGCGAGGGATACCTGGTCGCCCTGGACGCCTCGCACTGCCAGCTCAAGTGGATAAGCCCCTGGGAGTCGGCGTTCAGCGAGCCCACCACCGGCATGGTCAACATATTCATCGGCACCTACGACGGCTGCCTGATGAACGTCTGGCAGGGTTCCGGCGACATCAAGTGGAAGACGAAGTCCCTGGGCCAGGCCACCAGCTCCGCGAGCTTCTACTCCGGGAACCTGTTCTACTCCCTTCCCGAGTCGGACAAGAGCCGGGGCTACCTTTACAGCCTCGACGCCGAGACGGCGAAAATCAACTGGCGCCACGAAACCATCGCCTCACTCGCCTGCACCTCGGCCATCGCCAAGGACAACATCTACTTCGTGGCCCAGAACTATCTCGAATCGCTGACGGCCGACGACGCCCAGAAACGCTGGCGGTTCGAAACCGAGACCCCCATCCGCTCCTGTCCCACGGTCATCGACCAGGCCGTCTTCATCACCACCAAGGCCGGGGTCATCCACGCGGTGGATACCCAGACGGGCAAAGAGCTTTGGTCGAAGGAACTGGGCGCCGGGGTCATCGGTTCCGGCGCGTACGCCGACGGCACCCTGGTGGTCAACTGCGAGGACGGAAAGCTCTACGCCTTCGAATAGGGGTGGAGAACGGATTCTCCAATCCGTTCCGCGGGTTGGAGAACCCGCACTCCGAGAAGATGACGTGGAGAACGGACTTTCTAGTCCGTTCGACGGGTTCTGTAAATCCGTTCGGTACCGCGCCCGAGGGGGAGAACGGCTGCGCAGACCCGGTCGCAACCCGACGGAGTCCTCCACCGTATACGGACTGATATGCGCCGATTCACCTTCCCCCATCCCCCGCGGGTCTTCTCAATCCTCTGCCCCGTCCTGTCGCTGCTCCTCGCCGGTTGCGCACCCGAGGAGCCCAAGACGGGCCACGGGCTCGACGAGCTGGCCGCCCAGGTGCGGGAAAACCCCGACGACCCGGAGCTGCGTTTCCGCTTCGGCCAGGCGTTTCTGGCGGAGGAACCCCCGGACTGGGAACAGGCCGCCGTCCAGTTCGGCCGCGCCGCCGAGCTCGCACCGACCTTCGCCGAGGCCCATTTCAACCACGGCATCTGCCTGGCCCAGACCCAAAAATACCCGGAGGCCGAGGAGGCTTTCCGGCTCGTTATCAGCCTCGACCCGAACTACGCCCCGGCCTGGATAAACCTGGGGGTCATCCACCAGATAAATCAGAGCTTCGACGAGGCCTGTAAAGCCTTTGAGCGCGCCGCCGAGCTCGACCCGTCATCCTACGAGGCGAGCTTCAATCTGGGGTGCGCCCGCGAAAAGTTGCGCGACCTTCCGGGCGCCCTCGAGGCCTACGAGGCGGCCATCAAACTGCGACCGGACCTGCCGCACGCCTACGGCAACGTCGCCCGCCTGTACTACCTGGCCGGGAAGTACACGGACGCCATCGCGCGGCTCGATACCGCCCTCGAGCTCCAGCCCGACACGCCCGCCCTCTACTACGACCTCTACCAGTGCTACCGGGCCCTGGGCGACATCTCGAAATCCGAGAATTACTATAAAACGGCGATTACCATTGACCCCCGCTACGCTGAAATATACGGCGAGTCGAGGGGGTTCGTCACCCTTCCCCAGGAGTTGATGATGACGACCCCCCGCCCCGAGGAGGGCAAAAATGACAATTAAACCCGTGACCGGTGTGCTGATGCTCGTCGCGGCCGTGGCGGCCGGCTACATCCTTTCCGTGGCCTGCTCCTACGACCCCGTCGGCATCACCAAGGAGGGGGCCGCGAAGGTAAAGGTGTACGAGATACCCGGCTCCAACTTCATGGCCGAACAGTACGTGGAATTCGATGAGCTCCACTTCGACCCCAACAACGACGACACCTCCCCCATGCTACTCATCTACACCGACCAGGGCTCCGAGAAGGCCACCTGGTATCCGGTCTCCTCGAACGACTGGCACGTGCGCGACGGGGAGATGCACATGGAGGCCAACGCCAACTGGTGGTACCGCATCGTCATCCTCTACCAGATGGAGGAGTAAGATGCGCAACTGGCTTTTAATCGGCGCGGCAGTGGTCCTCGCCCTGGGTCTTTCGGCCTGCGGGGACCCGGACACCATCGTCGAGCCCTTCGCCGGATACGTCTCCTACGAGTTCTCCAGGGCCGAGGTGGAGGCCGGCGGCGGCTGGCTTCAGATTGCCGAGCTGGAGTACAACTCCGTGGACGACGCACCCGGGGTGCAGGTCTGGGGCGACGGGGACCAGGACGCCGACGACGACGGCGACGGGCCGGGGGAGCCGTACACGCGCTGGGACCTGCTGGCGCCCGAGGATTACCGGCTTCATGAGGACCAGCTTTACATCTACCTCTCCGACGACGACACCGAGAACAGCCGGCACTACCGGGTGGTCATCTCCCGCCAGAGCCTGAACCTGTAACAGGCCGCGTCCGCCCCTGCCATTCCTCTCTCCGTACCGGGGAGAGAGTGGAGTGATGGTCGAGATAAGGAACGTTGAAGCGGCGGGGATTGAAATCCCCGCCCTATGGCATCGCATGGAAGCGGCGGGGATGGGAATCCCCGCCCTACGTTTATGGAGCGGCACACCGACGGGGATGGGGTGAGGGCTTCCGTCCCCCTCTCCCCTTTGGGGAGAGGGCCGGGGTGAGGGGTGAAAGCGGCGGGGCGTAGAAGCCCCGCCCTACATTTACGGACGACGACAATTTGACGTAGGGGTGACCGTCCATGGTCGCCCGCTGCTGTCTATCACCTCCATCTCCCCGACCGCACCCGCCGATTTGTTACAATAGCGGCGCCCGAAGGAGAAACCCGTGGATATTTCCCCCGCACAGCGCCTCGCCTCGGTCAAACCCTACATTTTCTCGGAGACGGCCCTCTGGCGCCGGGATGCCGCGGCCAAAGGGCTGGAAATCATCGACCTGGGCCGCGGGGGTCCCGATATCGGCCCCGCCGCCGAGGTCGTCGAGGAACTGGCCGTAACCGCGGCCGACCCCGCCCAATATTCATACACTCCCTACACCGGCTCGACGGAGCTTGTCGGCGCCATCCGTGGCTGGTACTCCCGCCACTTCGGCGCAAAAATTTCCGCCGATGAAATCGTCCTCCTGCCCGGCAGCAAGGGGGGGCTCTCCCACGCGAACCTGGCGCTGGCCGACCCGGGCGACCTGGTGATTCTGCCCGACCCCGCCTTCCCGTCCTACCTGAGCTCGGCCCGGGTGGCGGGGCTGGAGGTCCACCGGCTGGAGCTGAAGCCGGAGCTGGGGTGGCATCCCGCTCTTGCGGAAATTCCGGACGGGGTCGCGGAGCGGGCGCGCTTCATCATCCTCAACTATCCCAACAATCCCACGGGCGCGGCGACGACACCGAAATTCCTCGCGGAGCTGGTGGAGTGGGCCGGGCGAACCGAGACCCTGATAATCTACGACAACGCTTACCAGTTCATCGCCTTCGACGGCCACGGGCCGCTCTCGATTCTGTCCATCCCCGGAGCCGCCGAGGTGGCCGTCGAGTTCCACACCCTGTCCAAGGCCTACGGCATGGCCGGGGTGCGCATCGCCTTCGCGGCGGGGCATCCGCAGGCGGTGGCCGCGCTCAAGAAAATCGAGGTTTACTACCAGGCCGGCATCTTCGCGCCGTCCCTGGCGGCGGCCGTGGTGGCGTTAAACGATGGAGATGCGGCCGTGGAGGAGGCGGTGTCCGTGTACGCCGACCGGCGGGAGACCGTCTCGGCCCTGTTGGACGGAATGGATTGGCGGCACGAGAAGCCGGGCGGCGCCACGTACTTCTGGCTGAAAATTCCGGGAGTCGAGACGGACGACGTCGCCTTCTGCCGGGAGCTGTTGGATAAAACGGGCGTCGTACTAACCCCCGGCTCGGCCTTCGGCGAGGCGGGGCGGGGCCGCATCCGCCTGGCGCTCACGCAGCCCAAGCCATTGCTCGAACGCGGCCTGGCACTTATCGAAGAACATCTTCGGGAACGATGAGCACGGTGAAAAGACAGGCCCTCGTCGCCCTGGGCTCCAACTCCGGCGACCGGTATAAAAACCTGTCCGAGGGCCTGGTCCGGCTGGCGGAAGACGGGGGCGTGAAGGTCGTCAAGGTCTCCGGCGTGTATGAGACCGAGGCCCAGGGCAAGGCCTCCGGAGAGAAATTCTACAACGCGGCGGCGCTCGTGGAAACCGCCCTCGACCCCGTAGAGTTCATCGCTCTTCTGGGACGCATAGAGCGGCGGTTCGGCCGCGACGAGGACCGTCGGCGGGAAGACGGCGGCCGGCGGCTGGACCTGGACCTCATCTACCTGGGCGAGGAGCTCTACGACCGGGACGGCATCGTGGTACCGCATCCGCGCCGGCGGTGGAGAGATTTCGTCCTCGCGCCGGCGAACGAGATTGCGCCCGGGTTCATGGACCCCGAGGACGGCCTGACCGTGGCCGAGCTGTGGGAAAACCTTAAAAGAACCGGTATTCGTGAGCCCGAGCGAGTGGCGGAGCTCCAACCCTAGGGGGAGACGATGGGAGCGGAACAGTCCGTGGAGCGGATGACGGCCGCCCAGATTACCGCGAAGAAGGCCGAGGGTTCTAAAATCGTCTGCCTGACGGCTTACGATTACTCCAGCGCCCTGGTCTGCGACGCGGCGGGAGTGGACCTCGTCCTGGTGGGCGACAGCCTGGGCAACGTCATCCACGGCGAGCCGACCACCCTCCGGGTGACGATGGACGATATGCTCTACCACACCCGAATCGTGGAGCGGGCCCTGAAGCGGGCCATGCTCGTGGGCGACATGCCCTTCCTGTCGTTCTCGTTGGGCGAGACAGAGGCGGTCCGCAACGCCGGAGAATTCGTCGCGTGCGGGGCGCAGGGGGTAAAAATCGAGTGGCAGCCGGGAATCGAGCGCGTAGTCGCGGCGATATCCGACGCCGGCATCCCGGTGATGGGGCACCTGGGCCTGACCCCCCAGGCGATTCACCGCATCGGCGGTTACAGGGTGCAGGGGCGCGACGACGCCCAGGCCGAGCTGATGCTCCGTGAGGCGAAGAAGATTGAGCGGGCCGGGGCCTTCGCCATCGTGCTCGAGCTCATCCCGACGGAGCTGGCGCGCGGCATCACCGAGGCCGCGGGAATTCCCACCATCGGCATCGGCGCCGGACCGCACACCGACGGCCAAATCCTCGTCTTCCACGACATGCTGCACCTGCTGCCGGGGAAGAAGCTCAAGCACGTGAAGCGTTACCTGGACGGCTTCGAGATGATGAAAAAGGCGGTGGGGGAGTATTCCGGCGAGGTGCGGGAGGGGAAGTTCCCCGGCGCGGAGCACGGGTTCAGCTAGAGGCAAACGGAGTTGGAATAAATCGCGCTTTTTTTAATGTAGGGCGGGGGCTCTGTACCCCGCCCTTTTTTTCATCACCATGAATCCGGGCGGCACACGCCGGTTGCCGCCCTACGTTTCTTGGTCAAAATGCGATGCCGTAGGGGCGGGTGTCCACACCCGCCCGTGGTTGTTTATCCACCGACATTCGCGTAAATGTAGGGCGGGGATTCCTATCCCCGCCGCTTTTTACACACATACATCTACCCATGCCCACGATTTGCGATGACGTAGGGGCGGGCCTTTAGGTCCGCCCGCGTTTATTAAGGTAGCCCTCACCCTTAGTCCCGTCGGCGCGCCGCTCCCTGAAAGGGAGAGGGAATATCGGCACCCCCCTCCCCGACCCTCCCCCCAAAGGGGGGAGGGGGCCGTTTTCCGCGGGGAGAGGGGGCCTTTCTACCGCTCCCGCCTGCGGGCCGCCAGCCACACGATGAGCCCGATGACCACCACCGCCGGCAGGGCGTAGATGACCAGGAACAGCAGGCTCTTGAACAACAGCCATGCGACCAGGATGGCCAGAACCAGGATGCCGAAGGCGATGAGCGTGCCCTTGCTTCCGGTAAGAGGTTTCATCTTCCCTCCCTGGGCCGTGCTACCGCCGGTGGGCGCGGCCGATGAAATAGAAAATGACGGCGACGACGACGAGCGGCCCGAGAATCCACTTTAGAAGAAACCAGAACAGGCCGATGAAGAGGCCGAAAATTCCGGCAACGAGGCCTAGAATCGCAATGATACCGATGCCGACCAGCGCCAGCGGGAAGACCAATCCCGCCAGCAGGCACCCCGCGCCCTCGGAGCCCCCGGTCATCGCTTTTTCCTTTCACGGCAGCGCACCACGAGGTACACGACCAATCCGACCACGAGCATCGGCCCCAGAATCCAGCGCAGGAAAATCCATATGGACCAGAAGATGGAGCTCAACAGCGTGAAGGCCCCGACGACGGCCAGGACGCCGATGAGGACCTTGGTGCCCGTGGACAGCCCGCCGGAGCCGCTCATCTATCGACCCCCGCTCCGAGAAAGTCGTGAACCGCTCCGCCCGACCCTAATAAACGATAACCGACCATCCCCGCCCGCCTCAGATGTCCAGCGCGAAGGTGAGCTTCAGGAACAGGATGTGCTCCGCCTCCTCGCGGGTCGTGGGCTGGAGCAGGTTGTACACCAGGTACACGTAGCTGCCCGGAAGGTAGTTGTAGGCCAGAAGGGCGTTGAGCTCCTCCCGCCCGCCGAAGGTGTTACGCTGAGTGAAAACCCGCAGCCACACCTCGTCTACGAACTTCGCGGTCATGCCGAGGTTCACGAACCAGTGCTGGCCCTCCCATCCGAGGTCGTCGAAATCCGGGGCGCCGATGATGTCCTGGTCCGCCAGCTTCTCGAACTCCACCCCCCCCTCGAGGGTCAGCCCCGAGAAGAGCGCGTAGGAGTAATTCAGCTCCCAGTAGTTGAGGTCGTACCCGTAGAAATCCCCGCCGACGTAGGTCAGCCCCAGGCCCGAGTAGCGGTCCAGGTTGAACCCCAGGGTCCCGGAGTAGGTGCCGTTCTGGTAGCTGTAGCGCTCGGTCTCGGAGAGTTCCTCGGTGTCGTAGTAGTTCCAGTAGCTGCCGTAGAGCGTCAGGCCCCAGAGGAAATCCACCCCGACGTAGGAGCTCCAGCCCTGGTAGGCCAGCAGGTCATCGGTGTTCTGGTTGTAGTGGTAGTAGTCGCCGCCGACGTACACGTCCTTGAACCACCCCTCCCAGATACTCCACAGGTACTCCACGTACGCGTAACCCCCCAGGGTGTCCAGGTCCGTGTAGGGCAGGTAGCCCATCTCGGCGTCGAATTTGGGCTGCACCTGCTGGGCCTGCACCCCGACCGTCCAGTTGGGGTCGTTCCACTCGGCGCCCACGTACCAGGCGTAGTCGTCCACCTCGCGCTCGGGGTTCGACTCGTAGGCGAACTCGCCGGTGGCCTGGAGACCGAAATCCGTGGCCCAGCTGAAATCCAGCCCCAGCGTGGTATCGTTGAGCTGCTCGGGCACCGTCACGTACTCCCAATCGAAAGGCCCGTGCGATTCGAGGGTCATCCGCTCGCGCTGGTACTTGTTGACGGCCGTGAGCCCGATGGCGCTGGATTCGAAGATGTCGTGGGTCAGGCGTACCGCCGCCACGTTGGCGTTGAAGCGCTCCCTCCACCAGTCGCCGCGGTAGTAAGTGAGGTCGGCCTTATCGGCCACGGTGCCCTCCACGTCGAGGAGGTAGTATCGCAGGCCGCCGAGCTTGCCGTAGAGCTTTCCGGCGTAGTAGATGTCCTCGAGCCGCCGGGAGTAGAAGAGCTCCAGCGGCAGGTCGAACAGGGACTTGCCGTCGCGGAAGAAGGGCCGCTTCTCGTCGAGGTACAGCTCGTCGCGGGAGAGGTTCAGCTCGTCCAGGTCGCTTTCGATTTGGGCGTAGTCGGGATTGATGCTGCCCACGATACTCATGGCCGGGAAGGGGCGGAAATCGATGTCTATACCGCCCGAGAACCGGTCATCCACGCCGGTTGTGATGAGCGACGGGTCCTCCCACAGGATGGCGTCCTCCACGTCGTTCCACTGCCGCTTGGCCGTGCCGTACGGGACGAAGCTCACCGTCACGGGCATCTCCAGGTCCCGGATGCCCTCCAGCCGGCCGAACTTGCTGACCTTGTAGAGGTTGGTGTCCAGGTTGCTCCAGATGGAGGACTCATCGTTGGGAATCTCGTTGCGCCAGAAATCTATGCCCCAGCCGTCGGTGGGGTCCACGTAGTGCAGCTCCCGCCAGGGGATTCGGAACTCGACCACCCAGCGGTCCTCCTCGATGCCCGCCGCCGCTTTCCAGTCCCCGTCCCAGGAGCTGTCTATGTACTGGCCGTCCTGGGTAAAGTAGGCGTCGTAGCGTGTGCCCAGGGGGTTGACCACGAGCATGTACGCCGAGCGGCCGTCGTCGAAGGTGTCCAGAAAGACGGTGAAAGAGTCATCCAGCCACAGGGGGTCGTCGTGGTACACCATGTCGGCCACTATATCGCCCACCTCGGTCTCGTAGCAGGCCACGCCGATGTAGAGGGCGTCGTCATCGTAGAGGACGCGCACCAGGGTCTGCTGGGAGGCGGGCCACGGGAGACCGACCCCGCGGTAAACGAAACCCGTCGTCGCCTCGGCCTGCGTCCAGCCGATGTCGGTCAGCCGTCCGTCGATAATGGGCGCGACCTGGGTTCGGACCGCCGTTACCTGGCGCGCCGAGACACCGGTCACGGCGCACAGAAGCGTGAACAAAAGAACGAGTCGTACCGTGGTCTTCATCGCGTGACCCCCGGAGCTTATCGTTTGTGGAATTTTTCAGGATTATAGCACGAAGAACCGGACCATCTCCCGATGGGGACGACGGTCTCCACGATGACCCGACCTACACGCCCGAAACCGCAACCGGGGAAGCGCCCTATGTCCCTGCGTGTACCCCTCCGCCGGCCGCGCAACCGGCGTGAACCTCGTAGCTGACGTCGACCTCGTAGTCCACCCTGGAGAACAGGACGTTCCGGGCGTACGCCTGCCGGGCGGCCACCATGTCCGTCCCTGCTTCGAGGTAGACGCGGTAAATCTGGCCCGAGACGTGCTCCATGCGGTTCACGTGCTGGGCGGAGTTGAAGTTATTGACGGCCGTCATGTCGGCGCCGGGCACCAGCATGATGACGATGACCTGCGGCCGGGCGTGGTCGTGGTTGCTCGTGGTCTTGGGCGCGTCGGGGCCCCAGACGTCGCCCGTATCGGCGCCGGTCAGGAGGACCAGGGCGACCACCATGAAAACCGAAATCAGGACCTTCCTCATATCGCTCCTTCCGGGGTGGAATTTTAAGCCTGTCGGGGGTAGTATAAAACGAAACTCGACCTCCATGGCACACCGAAAAGATTACGATGGAAAACACCGACCGCTTCAGCGAGTTCCCCCCCGCTCCCCGGGTCATCCAAATCGAGACCACCACCGCCTGCAACGCCGCCTGCCCCTTCTGCCTGCAGAAGGACCTCACGCGGGGCCCGGTGAGGATGGAGGAGCGCCTGTGGCGAAAAATCATCGACGAAACACGCGGGCTGGGCATCACCTACCGCCCGTTCCTGCAAAACGAGCCTTTGTGCGACAACCGGCTGGAGGAAATAGTCGCCTACATCAAGAAGGACCCCACGGCGCGGGCGGAGCTCAACACCAACGGCGAGCTTCTTCCCGAAAAGCGGGCGCGGGCGTTTTTGGCGCTCGGCCTCGACGAGGTCCGCTTCTCCATCGACGCCGTCTCCACCGAGGTTTACGAAAAGACGCGGCCCGGAATAGACCGCGACGCGGTGTACGAGCGCGTCACCCGTTTCTGCGAGCTCGCGAAGGGCACCGCCTGCGCCACCCACGTGCGGATGATAGAGATGCCGGAGAACGCGGACGAGCGGGAGGAGTTCCGGCGCTACTGGGAGCCGCTGGCCGACAGCGTGGAGCTCGTTCAGCTCTACCGCTGGCCCTGGTCCGGTCAGACCGAGGCCGACGTAGTCCTCAAGCCCTGCCTGAAAATTTTAAACGAGATGTTCTTCTTCACCGACGGCCGGGCGGTGCTGTGCTGCTGGGACGTGGAGGGACGCGGCGTTATAGGCGACGTGAACTCGAAGACAGTGCTCGAAATCTGGAACGGTCCCGTCGCGGGGGGCTACCGCGAACTGCTCTCACGGGGCGAGAGGGATAAAATAAAACTCTGCTCCCGCTGCGACGCGTATAAATACCTGGACTGGGAACCGTTGGACGATTGTTGAAAGATGCTCAAACACCGCACAAAGTGGGGCGGTGCTGGATTAAAGACTACCCTTCGCTGGGAGAAATCGTGAAAGCCATTTTCATGATCCCGTTCCTCTGTCTCGCGCTGGTGGAGGAACCCGCCCTCGCCGGATGGGGCGCGTCGTACATCGGTTGCCCCATCCCCGAAGAGTACTCCGACCTCTGGGAGCCCGAAGAGGAAGGGGTTATCAACTACTACTATACCAACCTGCCCGAGCACGAGACCGTCCGCCTGAGCGATCTGCGCGTATCGATCACGCTGCACCAGCGCTTCGCCGAGGTTTTCATTGCATGTGTCTTTGAAAACGACGGCCCAAAAACAACCGTGGAGATGTCCTACCCCGTGTGGCCGGCCGATCCGAGCCTGATTCAGATCGGCGTGGGCGACGAACTACCTACCGAAATCGTCCCCGCGTTCATCTCAAACGACGACGACTCACGAGCGGTCTGGAACGTTGACTTCGGCGAGTACGAAGACCGTACGGTATGGATCCGGTACGCGGCGGGGTATGGAACGGGTGGTGGAAATGGGTATGACGGACGTTGTGATTTCTCCTTCGCCGACGCCTCTTTTTGGCGGGGCATGGTCTTTTACGGCGAGGTCGAGCTCATCCTGGGCCCGGAACTGACCTGGGAGGACATCCTCTTCTTCATCGGCAACGGCGGTTTTACATCCTTGCCAGAGGAGAGTGCCGCAGACCTGCCGTGGCAGGCGGAGCTCACGAAAAACCGGCTCACCTTCAGTTTCACCGATTACGAACCACCCCTCACCGATTTTTACTATTCCACGCTTGAGGACCCCCTGCTGAACCTCTTTTTGGGATTCGATGTCAAACGCACCGCTGCCGACAACGACCCGGCGCTCACCGCCAGCTCGATCCTACCGCCGGAGGAGGGTCACAGCTACGAGCCGCAGAAGATACTGGTAACCACGCCCCCCTCCCCCTACCAGATGGACACCGCCCCCTTCACCGATCCCTGGGTCGAGGGTGCACCGGGCGACGGCGAGGGGGAAACCCTGCTGATAAGTTTTCCCGAGGCGGTTGAGGTGAGCGGCTTGTCGGTTTACAACGGCTACTTCGCCGACCGGGAGCTGTACTGGAAGAACGGCCGGGTGTCCAGGATAACGGCCCAGACGTTGAAAAGCAAAGCCGGTCCGGTGGGGGCGACCGCGGAATACGATTTCTACGAACCGCGAAGCCCTTACACCAACTGGTTCGTCCCCGAAATAGGCTACCTGGATTTTGAAAAAGCGGTTTTGACCGACTCAATAGAGCTGACCCTGGAGTCGGTCTACCGTGGAGCGTCCTGGGACGATACCTGCCTTGGGGGAATCGAGTTGGATTACTACACGCCGGGCACCCACCACCGAGCCTCCTCAACGCTCGTCGAATCAATCGCGGACCCATTCCGCCTCCACGCTGTCAAGGCCGACGACGGCGACCTGGCCACCTGCTGGTGTGAGGGAGTAGAAGGAGGAGGAGTCGGTGAGTGGATAGAGTATTGGTGGGAGAAGGAAAGGGCACTCAGCCGGGTCACAATCACTCCCGGTCTCGCAGACAAAGAGGATCTGTACCGGGCCAACGCGCGACCTACCGAGCTCGAGCTCACCTACTCCACGAGAGTATCCGAGGTCATTGAGCTTACGGACCTGATGAAGGCACAATCCTTCGAACTGAACCCCGGCGGTCCGGTAACCTTCGTCAGAATGACAATAAAGAGCGTATATCCCGGAGAAAAGTGGGACGACTGCTGCATCGCTGAGATCAATTTCGAGTAACTTGGCGCGGGCCCGTTTTTGTGCTATTTTATCCACGCGGGCGGACCGGACGGCCGCGACGCGAGGGGGCCAGACTGGGGGTTAAGCCCTTAAGTGGCTCCCAATAAACCGCGTCGAGGAAAGTCCGAACTCCGCAGGGCAGGACGCCGGGTAACACCCGGGGCCCGCAAGGGTATGGAAAGTGCAACAGAGAGCAGACCGCCCAAGTCCGTCTAGGCGGACCGGCAAGGGTGAAACGGTGGGGTAAGAGCCCACCAGCGGCGGCGGTAACGCCGTCGGCTAGGTAAACCCCGTCCGGAGCAAGACCGAATAGGGAATCCCAGAGGTGGCCCGCCTCACGGCCTTCGGGCCGGGGTTCCGGGTAGGTCGCTGGAGCCCCGGAGAGATCCGGGACGTAAGATGGATGGCCGTCACCCCGTCGGAGGGCCGGCTCGCCGGACCGGTGGGCAACCCGCTTGCACGAAGGGGTACAGAATTCGGCTTACAGGCCCGCCCGCAAAAAAAGACCGCCCCCAAAGGCGGTCTTTTGATCGATGCTCGCTCAATCGACCTGGATGGTGATGTCGCCCAGGCCGGTGGTGACCTTCAGGGAGCAGGCGTTCCCGCTGCGGGTGATGGAGCCGCCCATCATGGTCTCGACGGCCTTGGCGCCGGGCACGTCGGTCGACACCGAGCCCATGCCGGTCCGGGCGTCCACGGCCAGGCCATCGGGAAGGTCGGCGAAGGTGACCTCCACGTTGCCGTTCCCGTCGCTGACCTGCACCTCCCCCGCGAATCCGCCACCGATTTCCACTTCCACGTTGCCGTTACCGGCGTCCAGGTCGGCCCCGCCGGTGAAGTTGGCGGGTACGCGCAGCTCGACGTTCCCGTTCCCCGCGTCTATGACGGTCTCTCCGGTCACGCCGGTGACGGTCACGTTGCCGTTGCCGGCCTTTATCGTGACCGTGGAGCCGCCGGACACCGTCACCTCGCCGTTGCCGGCCGTCACCACGACCCCCAGGCTCCGCGGGAACCGGATGGTCAGGTCCGCCGAGATGTTGCCGGCGCGACCCTGGGTGTCGAACACCGCCTTCGCCACGCCTCCCCCGACGCTGAACTCCGCGTAATCCAGCCAACCGGTGGTCCCGCCATGCGCGTTGATGCGCACGCCGGGGGAATCGTCGGCGATGAGCTCGACGTCGCCGTTGTCCCAGTCCACCCGCAGCGTCTCCACGCCGGTCGTGGAAAGCTCCGTGTTGTAATCGTTCGCGGCCATCGCAGGCGAAAGCGCCAGCAGGGCCATCGCTAACAGAAGATATTTCACAGGCAACCCCTCCCGTAGAGGTGAGTGTTTCATCAACCCATAGTTAATAAATGCCGTCCCTCCGGGCCGCGTGACGACGATACGAGCCTACCGCACATTGACCTCGATGCTCCCCGAGCCCGTGTCCAGGGTGATTTTCGGCCCCGGGCCCCGGAGCCGAATCTCCCCGCCGCCGTCACCGTTGAAGGCGTAGGCCTCGGGGTGATTGGTCGAGGCCCCTCCCGAGGAGGTCTCCCCCTCGAGGGCCAGCCCCTCGGGGGGAGCGGTCAGGTTCACCGTGATGCTCCCCGAACCGGTGCCGAGGTCGGCGTCGCCGGTGAAGGGGCCGCCGTAGGACAGGTCAATCCCGCCGCTGCTCGTTTGCAGGTTGACCGCGCCGGCCTGACCGGGCCCGCAGACGAGGGATATTCCTCCGCTGGCGGTCTCGGCGCTCACGGAACCGGCGTGGTCGGGACCGAGTACTATAGCGATACTGCCGCTGGCGGTCTCCGCCTCCACGACCCCGGTAACCCGCGCAATTTTCATCCCGCCGCTGGCGGAGCTCACCTTCAGCGAGCCGCCCACGTCCGAAACGGCGACTCCGCCGCTGGCGGTTTCTATATCCGCGTCACCCGACACGTCGGAGACCTCGATGCCGCCGCTGGCCAGTTCGACATCCGCCGACGCGGCGCCCGAGAGGGTCAATCCGCCGCTGCCGTTGGAGACCTCCACGCCCATCGCGCGCGGGAAGCGCACCTCGAGTGCAATATCGTAGGAGGAGAAGACCCAGGACCCGGTGAACCTCAGCTTCACCGCCCCACTCTCCCGCCGGAAATCGACCAGGTCCAGCCACTCGGCGGGCTCCACCAGCCCTCCGAACTTCCGTCCCACGGCGGTGACGCGGACCGAGTCGCCGTCGTCGCCGATGAGCGTCAGCCCGCCGCTGCTCCAGACGATGGAAATCAGACTCGCGCCGGCGGGGTCGAGCACCACCTTGTGCTGATACTTCGGGTCCACGTCCACGCCTCCGCCGACGAATCCGCAGGCCAGGAACAGCACGGCGAGAAAGGGAAAGAGTCTCATCGAGCCTCCTCGGCTTCCACCTGAAAAGGTGTACACCCCGTTTGATACACGGTTGGTGGAGGCGGTTTCACTTGGGGGGAGCGGATAGCTCCAATCTACGCCGCGGTTACACCCCGCGCGGGTTGAAGAAGCCCTCGGGTATAGCCGGCTCCACCGGCACCGCCCCCCGGGAAATCAGAAGGTCGGTCAGCTCTCCGCGGCGGGCGTAGAAACTCAGGTAATAATGTTCGTTCCCCGGCGGCTTCCCCTCGATGCGGTCGGTGACGTCCACCACCAGCGCCTGATAGTCCGCCATCCGGGGGTCCGAGAGGACGAGTTGCTGGGCGAAGGCGAGCTCGGTCCAGGTGAGGTCCGTCGTCGCCAGTCGGCCGGAAATCCAGTCCTCGACCTGGTCCCGGGTGCCGGGCAGGGGGCGGATGACGATTAAACCCGGTTGCCGGCGGAACACCACTTCCGCGTCGCCCACCTCGTGGCCCGGCCGGAATTCATCCGCGCGTTCCCCGTGCAGGGCGACCTCGGTGGTGCAAAGGCCGTAGTAGTCGATTAACGGCAGGTCGGAGAAATAGCCCAGGCGCCCCATGGCCCCGCTCGCCGTCCAGGTGCCCGGAGGAACGTTGTCGCGCAGCCAGACGGAGCTGGCCGGCGTCAGATACTCCCGGGGATGCCGGACGCGGGTCGCCCCCGTAACGGTGAACCAGGCAGCGGTCCACAGCGTCAGGAAGACGGAGAGCAAAACCGGGAACAGCTTGCGCGGGGCGAGCGCTTCGAACAGCTCCTCCACCCCGCCCACCGCCAGCACGACGAGGAACAGGTACGCGGGCAGGAGAAAGCGATAGTACCCCATCATGTCGCCGCCGACGTACACCGTGAAACCGACCACGGCCACGAGGAGCAACAGGAGCAGGCCGGACTCGGGCCGCTTCCAGCGCCGGATGACGCCGTAGAGTGCCGGGAGGGCCAGCAGTATTATCGGCGTCCCCCACATCCAGTCGAATACGAACCTGGCTCCGCCCAGGATGTGTGTCAATCCCCCACCGGCCTTGACGATGGTCGGCAGCGGCAGGAGGAGGCCGTAGTAAAACAGCCGGAACACGAGCTGCGCCAGCGGCAGGCCCAGCGCGGGAAGCAAATCCCGCCAATCCGCCCCCGTCTCCGTCTTCCGGCGCCGCATCCAGACGTGGTGCGCCGCGAAGAATAGGGTGTAGGCCAGCCCTTCGGTACGCGTGAGCGCCAGCAGGCCGAGCCAGAGCCCGGTCCAGGGGAAACGTCGGGGAGAAGGTCGCAGGTAGGAATGGACCGCCGCCAGGAGCAGGGCGCTGAACGCGGCCGTCTCCAGCCCCGACCCGGAGTGGTAGCTCAACGGGAAGTACAGCGCCGCCAGGACCGCCCCGAGCAGGGGGAGGTAGGGATTGCTCTGCGTCAGACGGCGCAGGATGGACCAAATGAGGATTATGACCAGCGCCCCGGCGATGAGGCCCAGAATAACCGCCGCCGTCTCCGCCTCCACCCCGAGCGCCATCCCCCCCGCCACCGACAGCACCCACAGGAGGTTCGTGTAACCCTCGGCCCGCTCCCCGGGGTTGAAGACGAGACCCTCCCCCCGCACCAGGTTGTGCGAGTAGCGGAACGAGATGTAGGCGTCCTCCAGAACGTAATGGGAGAACCAGGAGTACGTCAGCCACCCGGCCACGATGAGCCCCAGGACGACGTACATCCAGTTCTTCCGCAGCCATTCCGCCGCCGTCATCGTTCCTCCCGCGGGTGGGCGCGTCCGTGAAGACCCGTATCTGCATGGAATTATACCGCGCGCATTGTGCCACGGTCCACCGGGTTTTATAATCGTTTCGGAAATACTCAGGAACGCTGTATGGAAGAAACGCATCTGACCGCCCCCCCGCTCTTCGGCACCGCCGGGCACGTGGACCACGGCAAGAGCGCGCTGGTCAAGGCGCTCACCGGCACGGACCCCGACCGGTTGCCCGAGGAGCAGCAGCGGAAAATCTCCATCCGCCTGGGCTTCGCCTTTCTGGAGACCCCGGCGGGGGTACTGGCCTTCGTGGACGTGCCGGGACACGAGCGGCTGGTGCGGGAGATGGTCGCGGGCGCCGTGGGCTTCGACGCGGTGCTGTTGGTGGTGGCCGCCGACGAGGGGGTCATGCCCCAGACCACCGAGCACCTGGACGTGGTGGAGCTGCTGGGCGTCCGGCGCGGCGTGGTGGCCCTGACCAAGGTGGACCTCGTCGAGGACCCGGAGTGGCTGGCGCTTCTGGAGGATGACGTCCGGGAGAAGCTGTCGGGCACCGGTCTGGCCGACGCCCGCATCATCCGCACCAGCGCCAAAACCGGCGTCGGCCTGGAAGAGCTCAAGGGGGAGCTCGTTCGGCTGGCGGAGGAATCGAAGAGAGAGGACGACCCCGGCCGGCCCTTCCGCCTGGCCGCGGACCGCTCCTTCAAGATGGAGGGCTTCGGCGCCGTGGTCACCGGGACGGTCGCCACGGGCATCCTGCGCGTGGGGGATACGGTGGAGATTCAGCCCGGCGGCGGCTCCGCCCGGGTCAGGGGCCTCCAGGTGAACGCCAGAGCGCGGGAGATGGTCACCCCGGGGGAGCGGGCGGCGGTCAACCTCACCGGCCTCCCGAAACGCGGCGTGAAGCGCGGCGACGAAATCGTCACCCCCGGCTGCGTCGCCCTCTCCAACCGCTTCGACGCCCGCGTGCGCCTCCTGCCCTCGGCGGACGAGCTGCCGAGCCTCTGCCGCCTGAAGCTGTTGAAAGGGACGAGCGAGCTCGTCTGCCGCCTGGTCCTGCTGGACCGGGAAAAATTGAAGCCCGGAGAGAATTGCCCGGCCCAAATCGAGTTGGACCAGAGCCACCCCGTCTTCTTCGGCGAAAGATTCATCCTCCGGATTCCCTCGCCGCCGGTCACCGTCGCCGGTGGGCGGGTGCTCGACCCCCTGGCCCAGAAGCACCGCCGCAAGCGGGCCAGCTACCGCGAGGCGCTCGAGGAGCTGGACGGCGCCGGTCCCCGCGAGGCGCTGCCCCTGTGGCTCAAGCACAACCCCCTGCCCCGCAAGGACCTCACGACGCAGGAACTGGCGACCCGGTCGAACCTCCTGCCCCGGGCCGCCGAGGAGGAGCTGGCGCGGCTGGCCGATGCGGGGGAAATCGTCAAGCTCTCGACCGACCGCTGGCTGCACCCCCGCTGGCGCCACGGGCTGGTGGAAAGCCTGGGGCAGGCGCTGGATAAAGTTCTGCAAAAACGGCTTCCGTACTGCCGGCTGGACCGGGGGCGCCTGTCCTCCCTCGCCGGGCGGAACGTGGAGGACGGCGCGCTGCGGGACGCGCTCTCCGGGCTCGTCGAGTCGGGCCGACTGCGACCGGTGGGCTCCGCCTACGCCATACTCCCGCACGGGGAGCCGACCGCCGAGCAGCAAGCGCGCATCGCCCAAGCGAAAAAAGCTTTGGATGAAGCGGAAAACCTCGCCCTCGCCGATTTGGGCGACTTCCGCCCTGACGCGGCGCTGGACCTGGCGCACTACCTCGAAGCCACGGGCGCGGCGGTTTTCGTCGGGGAGACGCACCTCTGGCCGTTGGGACGCTACGAGGAGCTGCGCCGCATCGCAATAGACATACTCAAGGAATCGGGCACCCTGCGGGTGGTCGAGTACAAGGAGCGCACGGGACTTTCGCGCAAGACGGCCACGCTCCTGCTGGACCACTTCCACGAGCGGGGGCTGACCAAGCGCGAATCCGGCACCCACGTGCTGCTGGACGAAAACGCGGCGAGGCCCGCGCCCCTGGTTTGACCCTTGGCTTACGCCGCCGGCCGGTGGTAGAATGAGCGCGCCGGGGAAGCTGGCAGGTATCTGGTGAGCCTCGCGGACTTCAAATCCGTTGTGGGGCCCTAACCCGGTCCCAGGTGGGTTCGATTCCCACCAGCTTCCCCCAATAGAGAAAAGGCCCTGCGGGGCCTGTTTCATTGTCGAACGTACGCGGGGGGATTGTCAGTGATTCCCTCCCCCCTTTGGGGGGAAGCGTGCTTACGGGCTAGGGTGAGGGTCAAGGCAGCGGGCGGGGACGGAACCCCACCACTACGTCGGAAACGCGCGATTCATAATGTAGGGCGGCCCCTCCGCGGGCCGCCGCGATTTACAAAGCGGCGGGGATAGGTATCTGCGACCGAAGGTAATCCCCGCCCTATATTAGGGAAGCGCGTCGGTTGGCGAAATAACGGGCGTTTATCAGGCCTACGAACCCTAATTCATCTCCGCCATTCCCCCCGCGTCCAGCCGCAGCCTCCGGTCCGCCAGGGCGCCCACCCGCTCACGGTGGCTGATGACCACGACCGCCGCGTCGGGCAGCCGCCGCCGCACCACCTCGATTAACCGCCGCTCCAGGTCGGCGTCCACGTAGCTGGTGGTCTCGTCGAGAATCAGCAGCTCGGGTTTATGGAACAGCGCCCGGGCCAGGGCCAGCCGCCGCCTCTCGCCGCCGGAGAGCTCCGGCGCCCCCGAGGTCAGCTCCCGGTCGAAATCGCCCAGGCCGACCTCGCGCAGGAGCCCGCCGATTCCCGCATCACCGACTTCATCGGGATAGGCCACCGCTTCCTCCAAAGTGCCCGGCAGAAACTCCGGCTCCTGGTCCACCAGCGCGGTTTTCAGCCGCCAGGGGCCGAGGCCGTAATCGGCGAGCGGCCTGCCGTCGAGTTTCAGGGCGCCGCCCGTCGGCTCGTACAGTCGGCACAGGACCCGCGCCAGGGTGGTTTTCCCGGCGCCGGAAGGACCGGCAAGGTGGACCAACTCCCCCCGCCGGAGCCCGAAGTTTAAATTCTCAAAAACCTCGGCCCCGTCGGGGTAGGAGAAGGTGAGCCCACCGGCTTCCAGGACGCGCCACTCCGGCGGCTCCGGCCCGTCCAGGACCTCGTCGGCCGTCCCCCAGAGCTTGGACAGGCGCTCCTGCATCACCATCGTATCCTGCACGCCGCCCGCGGCGCCGAAAATCCCCTTGAGCGCGCCCAACAACCAGACCGTGGCCACCGCCGCCGAGCCCAGGCCGCCCAGGCTCAAGCCCTGCGCGCCCACAGGACCGGCGAACCGGTCGAGGAGGTCCACCCCCAGCCAGAAGGCCGCCCCGATGGCGCAGGCCGCGAAAATCTCCCCCAGCGGACCGGCGAAAAAGTGGAGCTTCGCCTGCCGCAGCATCCCCCGCCGCCTCCGCTCGCCCGCATCGGCGAAGTCGCGGAACTCCGAATCCTGCGCCCCGGCGCCGCGCACCAGCCTCGGGGCGCGCGTGGCGTCCACCGACCGGCTCCAATATTGCTGATTCTCGGCGTAGAACTCGCCGCTGGCCCTTCGAATCCGCCGCAGCAGGAATTGTAATGGCAACAAAAAGACCGGGACGGCCACGGCCACCACCGCCGCCAGCCGCCAGTCCAGCACCAGAAGGTACACCCACAGCCCCACGGCCTGCAACAGGGAAATGAGGAGGGTGCCGTAGAGCGCGATGAGCCCGTGGGAGTAGAGGTCGCAGTCGTAAAAGAGGGAGGTCGCCGCCTCGCCGGTCCCCACGGCTTCCAGGAGCGGGATTTTCAACAGCTTGGCGAAGGTCCGGCGCTCCAGGGCCAGGTGGATGCGGGAGCCGAGGTTTAGGGACAGGTACTGGACGAAGACCCCGAAACCCGAGCGCAGCAGGAACAGGCCGATTAGTAGAAGCGGAATGAACGCCTGCAACCCGCCGGCCTCGGCGAGGAAGCGGTCCACGCCGTAGCCCACGGCCCAGGCCAGAAAGACGCCCAGCCCCGCCTGGGGCAGCCCCAACAGGTTCAGGGCCAGCAGTCGTCCGCGCCAGGGGCGCAACACCTCCAGCGCCGACTTCAGCCCGCCGCTTTTCGGTTTATCTTCCATCCGACCCGTAGAGCTGGCGGTAGCGGTAATAACTCCCCACCACCCGGATGATGTAGCGGCGCGTCTCGTCGAAAGGTTTTAGTAATAACCAGACATCGGGGGGCAGCGTTTTGAAAGATGCGACCCAGTGGCGCGCGTTGCCCGGCCCGGCGTTGTACCCGGCCAGCGCCAGCGCCAGGTTGCCCTTGAAGCGGTCGAGCATCTGGCGGAGATAGGCCGCGCCTAAAAGGAGCGAATCCGCCGGGTCGCGCAGGTCGTATTCCTCCAGCTTGAGCTCCTTGGCCAGCATCGCCGCGGTGGCCGGCATCTTCTGCACCAGGCCCACCGCCCCGGCGCCGGAGACCGCCCGCGGGTCGAAGCGGCTCTCCTCGCGGGCCAGGGCCAGAAGCAGCAGAGGGTCGATGTCGAAGGCCCTGCCCGCCTTCTCGGCGTCCTCGAGGTACGTCAGCGGGTAGGCGAGAGCCAGGACCCACAGACCGCCCGGCTCGTCGCCGGTCAGAGCGCCCGAGGCGTACTCGATTTCGGGGCGGACATCGTAATCGCCCACCTCGTAGCCGCGTCGGGCGTAGGCCAGCGCCAGCCACGCCTGGGCCTCGGAATCTCCGCCGCGGTAACGGGCCAGCGTCCCGGCATAGGCGTGGAAGAGGTCGTCGTCGGCCGCACTCGCCAGCGCCATCAACAGGTCCAGCTCCTCGTCCCCGGGCCGGGAGTACAGGAGTTCGACCAGGCCGCCGCGCGGAGTCACCCCCTCCGGTTCGGTCACGAGCCACCACTCGGCGCCGCGGACGGGGAGCTCGTAGAACGGGTAGGCCCAGTTGTAGGTCGGCGGCACGGAAGAGCCTCCGGCCAGTTCCTCCATCCTCGGCCGCCAGTAGGCCACGTGGTGGATGTAATCGGGGTCGTCCCCGGTTTGGGCGAAGGCCTCCGCCGCCCCGGCCCAATCCCCCTCCCCGGCGCGGATGACGGCCAACCGCCAGGCGGCCCGCGCCCGTTCCTTGCCGGAGATGCCCCCGGCCAGCGCGTCGGCGTACAGGCGGGCGGCCTCCCACGGGTCGGTCGTGCGCCGCAGGTTGGCCCGGTAGAAATCCGCCTTGGCCGCGGCCTCCTTCGCGTCACGTTCGAGGTACGTTCCGGCCAGTTCCGGCGGGACCGTCGTCTCCGTCACGTGGGCCCAGTTTTCCTCCGCCGCCGCCCGCCGGTCACGGCTCTGCTCGGTCACCCCGGCGTAGAGACGGGCCAGGCCTGAATACAACGGGTCGTCGAACAACTCGGCGTACTGGGCCAGCGCCTGGCGCGGACGGCCGATGGCGTGCTCGTACTCCCCCTTGAGGAGATAAACCGCCGGCGAGAGGGTGAGCCGGTCAATCGCTCCCGCCGCGAGCACCATGTTTTTCACCTCGAGCGCCAGGGCCGCCAGACGGGGCAGCTCCTCGTCGGGGCACCGCGCGAGGTCGCCGAGGAAGGCGAAGGCCTCCCGCGGGGCGTAGAGGGCCAGCTCCCAGGCCTCGTCGCGCGAATCCAGCGGCTGCCGGGCCCGGATGAGCCACGCGGTCAGGTCCACCCATTGCGGCGAGCCAACCTCCGCCTCGCCCCGCATGCGCTCCAACTCGTTGCCCAGTCCCCATCCACCGCCCGTCTCCCGCACGGCGGCGAGATACGGCGGCAGAACGAGGGGGCGCAGGGCGGGAGTCGCGTAGCGCCAGGCCTGCTCCAGGGCCGACCGGCGCAGGTCGGTCTCGTCATAGCGGTCCAGCTCCCCGGCGCGCACCAACGCGGCGATGGAGGCCGGGGCGCCCTCGTCCACCGACTCCAGCCGCGCCAGCCCCTCCTCGCGGAAACCCTCCGCCAGAAGCGCGATGCCGTAACCGAGCTCCAGGGCGGGGTCCTCCTCCGACAGAGGTACGTTTTCCGGATTCAAGCGCACCCTGCCGGAGACGGCCAGACGGACTCTCTGCAGCCGCGCCGGAACCGAATCCAGGTCGGCGAGGAGCCCGTCGGCCAGGGACGGGTCTCCGTCGAAGAGGGCCAACTGGGCCTCGGCGTACACGCGCTCCGGGGAGTTTTCCGGTAAATCCGCCGCCGACTCACGGGCATGTTCCGGCGAGCCGGCGACGAGGTACTCCACCGGGCCCGGCGCCGGAAAGCGCCCGGCCAGGCCCCGGAGCCCCTCGGGCGGGGCGCAGGCCAGGCTAAGGGCGAGCGCGACGCCCGGCAAGTATTTCAGCCATCTCATCGGTGTACGCACCGTCGGCCCCGTGGGTGAAAAGAGGGGGAATAAGCTCCAGCTCGACCCCGCCGCCCTGCGTCGCTTCCAGGAGGACCAGCCGCGCCGGGCGGTCCGGCCCGGGGTGGACCGGGCGCATCCGCTTGGGTTCAAGCCGCCTCGACCGGAGCTCGGTGATTAGCTCGGCCAGCCGCCGGGCCGTATAAATCAGGGTGAACGTCCCGCCGTCGGCGAGGAGCCACAGCGCCGTATCCAGGAAGTCGCCCAGTCCGCCGAAAACCTCCCGCCGGGCGGCATCCCGTGTCTCATCCGGACTCCGCCGGCCGTCGGAGGCGGCGCGGTAGGGCGGGTTGGCGATGACGCGGCCGAAGCGGCCCGGTTCGCCCAAATCTCCACGTCGGCGCAGGTCGCCGGCCTTCACGTCCAGCGGAAGCCCGGTCGTCCGCGCATTCATTTCGGCGAGACCCGCCAGGTCGGGCTGGATTTCAATCCCCCAGGCCGCGGTCGCCCGACCCAGGTACAGGGCGGCCAGGGACGCCGCTCCGTGGCCCAGGCCGAGCTCGGCGACCGGTCCGTCGCCGGGGGTGAGAAAATCCGCCAGAAGAACGGCGTCCACACTCGTTCGCGGACCGGCGCCCGGCTGGAGGAGAGTCAGGCCGCCGTGGAAGAGGGAGAAAATCTCGGTGGAGTTCGCCATCCCCCGGCCCCGAAGCGGTTCCGGACTGGATTGTAGCAACGCGGCCCCCGCCCGGCAAGGCCGCCGACCCCTTTGACGGCAAAGAGCCCGCTGTGCTAAGCTCACTCCGCTGCAAACGACCCTACACAACCCTTCGGAGGGTGATGAGCGACGGCATGATTGAGCTGACGACCCCGCTGACCGAAAAGTCCGTCCGCGGCCTGCACGCCGGCGACCGGGTCCGCCTGTCCGGAATCGTCTACACCGGGCGGGACGCCGCCCACGCCCGTCTGGTCGAGCTGCTGGAAAAGGGCGGTGAGCTGCCGTTCCCGCCCGAGGGGGCCGTCATCTACTACGTGGGGCCGGCACCGGCCAAGCCGCCGCGCCCCATCGGCTCCGCCGGCCCGACCACGTCGTACCGGATGGATTCCTACACCCCGCCGCTGTTGAAGGTCGGAGTGCGGGGGATGGTCGGCAAGGGCCTGCGCGGGGAGAACGTGGTCGAGGCGATGAAGAAGTACGGCGCCGTGTACTTCGCCGCCATCGGCGGGGCCGCCGCGCTCATCTCCAAGTCCATCGTCTCCGCCGAGGTCATAGCCTACGAAGACCTCGGCACCGAGGCCATCCGCCGCCTCGAGGTCCGGGACTTCCCCCTGGTCGTGGCCCAGGACTCCCACGGGCGAAGCGCCTACGAGGACGGGAAGCGGGAATACCGCACCATCGAGTCGGCCTGAACCACGTCATTTGAACGCACCCGACCCGGGACCCGGCGACGGGTCCCGTGGTTGTACCGCACCCGCGGAGGAATCCCTTGGCCCGCTTGCTGTTCCTCGGCGACGTCATGGGCCGGCCGGGACGCCGGGCGCTGAAGGCGCACCTGCCGGAAATTCTCGCCGAATTTTCCCCGGACCTCGTCGTCGCCAACGTCGAGAACGCCGCCGGCGGCGCGGGCATCAGCGCCAGGCCGTTGAACGAGCTGAAGGGATTCGCAATAGACGTCTTCACCTCGGGCAACCACATCTGGGACAACCGCGAGGCCTACTCGCTCCTGGAGACCGAGCCGTACCTCCTGCGGCCGACCAACTACCCGCCCGGCGTGCCGGGGCGGGGCGTCGTGGTGCACGCCACGGCGGGGGGAGTGAAAATCGGCGTCATCAACCTCCAGGGGCGCGTGTTCATGCGGGAAATCGACTGCCCCTTCCGCGCGGCCGACCGTAAAATCGAGACCCTGAAAGATTCCGGTGTGAGCGCCATCCTCGTGGACTTCCACGCCGAGGCCACCAGCGAAAAGGAGGCGCTCGGCCGGTATCTCGACGGGCGCGTCACCGCCGTCATCGGCACCCACACCCACGTCCAGACCGCCGACGGGCGGGTGCTCCCCGGCGGGACGGCCTACCTCTCCGACGCCGGGATGTGCGGCCCCACCGGCGGGGTCATCGGGGTCAAGACCGAGAGCGTGGTGGGGCGGTTTTTGAATGCGCTCCCCTTCCGCGCCGAGCCGGCCGAGGGACCGGTCGCCCTCCGGGGCTGCGTGGTGGATTTCGATGAAAAAACCGGGCGCTCTCTTTCCATAGAGACCGTCGACCGCGGAGACGCCGATGGCTAGGCGGATTCTAGTCGTGGGCGGCAACGCCGCGGGGCTCTCCGCCGCCGCCCGGGCCAGGCGCGAGGACCCCGGCGCCGAGGTCGTCGTTTTCGAAACCACCCAAACCCCCTCCGTCTCCAACTGCAACTTCTCCTACGTCCTCTCGGGCCGGGTGCAGAGGCTCACCCGCGTTCAGGCACATCCGCTAACATATTTTACCGAGCGCGGCATCGACCTGCGCACCGGCGTTAAAGTAATCGAGGTGGACCCGGTGCGGCGCCGTGTGCGGACCGAATCGGCGGAAGGGAAAAGTGAAGAGGAGTATGACCGCCTTGTGTACTGCGCCGGTTCGCGGGCCCGCAAGCTCGACGTGCCCGGACGGACCGGCAGCGGCGTCACGGCGCTCCACTCCTACGCCGACATGGAACAGCTCGTAGGAGGGCTGGAGGGGAAAAGCGCGGTGGCGGTCATCGGCGGCGGTTTTGGCGGGATGTCCGTGGCCGCGGCCCTGGCGGAAGAAAGAACCGTCGTCCTGATTTTCGTCGAGGACGCGCCCGTCCCGGGCCTGGCCGCCGAGCCGGCCGAGGCCGTCAAAAACCACCTGGAGGGCCGGGGGGTCCGTTTATTGCCGGGGAGTCGTGTCCGGGGTTACCTCCGCGACGGCGCCGGGAAGCTGACCGGGGTGGAAACCGACGTGGAAAGCGTTGAATGCGGGTACGCCGTCGAGCTCGTGGGCGTCGTTCCCAACGTGGAGCCGCTCGGCGGGAGGCTGGCGCTCGACGCGGCCAGCGGTGCGGTAAAGGTGGACGCCCGCCAGTGCACCTCCGAGGACGGCGTCTTCGCCGCCGGTGACTGCGCCACGGTGCGCCACGCCCTCCTGCCGGGGAACCGTTACATCCCCAACGGGGCGCTGGCCAACCGGTGCGGCCGTACGGCCGGGTGCAACGCCGCGGGCGGTTTCTGTAAAAGCGCCCCCGCCCTGGGGACGCGCGCCACCGAGCTCTACGGCCTGGAACTGGCCCAGACCGGACTGTCCCTGACCGAGGCGAGGGCCGCGGGTTACGACGCCGTCGAGACCGTCGTCCGGGCGCCGCTCCACGCCGCGTTCCACCTCCCCCGGGCCGTTCTCGTCTGCTCGGCCGTGGCCGAACGGGGGACGGGAAAAATTCTGGGCGTGCGACTGACCGGCCCCTACGGAGCGAATTTACGGATAAACGCCGCCGCCACCGTCATCGCCTCGGGAATGGACGCCGAGGCCGCCTGCGGCCTGGACTACGCCTACCACCCGTACTCGTCGCCGGTCTGGGACCCGCTGCTGGTGCTCTTCCGCCGGGCGGCCAAGACGCTGAGCGGTCGCGAGGAATAGCATGAAGCGTCGCGCCGGGCTCATCTTCACCATTTTCCTCATCGCGCTCGCCGGTTGCGGACGGGGCGGTCCCGAATCCGCGACGACAACCGGAATCACCGTCACCGACGACGCCGGGCGGACATTGCTGTTTGAAAATACTCCGGTGCGCGTGGTGTCCACCGCCCCCGACGCCTCGGAGACCGTCTACGCCCTCGCCCCGGACAAGCTCGTCGGCCGCAGCGCCTACTGCGACTTCCCCCCGGCAATCGCCGGGCTGCCCGTCGTCGGCGACTTCTCCAACCCCGACGCCGAGCGCATCGCCGCCCTGGCGCCCGACCTCGTTCTGGTGACGGGGATGGAGCAGGCCAACCTTCTGGCGAAGCTCGAATTTTTGGGAATCCCGGCCTACGTTTATTTCCCCGGCTCGGTGGAAAGTCTCGAACGAGATTTTTCCGAGCTGGGGCGGCTTCTGGGAAATCCAACCCAGGGCGAGAGGCTGGCCGCGGAGCTGCGGGGGGCCGTCGCGGATATTTCCCAAAAGACCGCCGGCCTCGACCGGCCGCGGGTGTATATCGAAATCTCGGGCGACCCGCCCATGGCCGCCTGCGCCGGAAGCCTCGTGAGCGACCTGGTGGAAATCGCCGGCGGCGTGAACGTCTTCGGCGACCTGCCCCGCCCCTTCCACAACGTGACGCCGGAGCAGATTCTCGTGGCCGACCCCGACGTGGTTTTCCTCTGCGACGGCCTGACGACGCCGGAGACGGCCGCCCGCCGGACCGGTTGGGAAAGCCTGAGCGCGACGTCCTCGGGCCGGGTTCACGCCCTCGACCCCGGTCTCGTCACCCGGGCCGGACCCCGGACCGTCGAGTCGCTGAAGCTCATCGCCGACCTCCTCCACCCGGGGGGCGGGTGATGCTGGCCCGGGCCGTAGAGCTGGGCAAGCGGACGGTGGACGGGCTGCTCCGCCTCCTCTACCCGCCGGTGTGCCACGTCTGCGGCGAGCGGCTGGCCGAGGAACTGAAAATCGGGCTCTGCCCGGCCTGCTGGCGTTTAGTGGAACTGATAAAGCACCCGTGGTGCGACGCCTGCGGAACGCAAATTACGCGGAAAGAGGCCAACGAACAGCGCGGGGAGAACCTGTGCCGAGACTGCTGGGATAAGCCCTTCCCGGTGACGATGCGCGGGACGGCCGTGTACACCCAGCCGCTGGTGCGGCTGCTGCACGAGTTCAAGTACGACTTCTGGCCTTCCCTGGCCGAGCAGCTCGGCGACCTCTTCGTCGAACGGGCGGGCGCCCTTTTCGGCGATTGGCGCCCCGACGCGGTAGTTCCGGTTCCGCTCCACGTGAAACGGCTGCGCTGGCGCGGATTCAACCAGAGCCGCCTCCTGGCGAAGCGGGTCGCCGCCTGCTGGGGGGTCGAGCTGGCGGAGCCCCTCGTCCGGGTGCGCAACACGGTCCCCCAGGCCCAGCTTCCCGCGGAGGCGAGGCTGACCAACGTCGCCGGGGCCTTCGCCGTGAGGGACGCCGCAACGGTGGACGGCAGGCGCATCTGCCTGGTGGACGACGTCTCCGCCACCGGCAGCACGATTCTGGAATGCGGCAAGGTACTGCGTAAGGCGGGCGCGACCGAAGTCCGCGCCTACGTCCTGGCCCGGCCGTAGAACGGAGGAAACATCCCGTGCCCGACATGACCGTGAAAACCGTAGACTGGCTCGTGGAGGGGCCGGCGTTCGTGAGGTACCGCGCGCTCTTGGACCTGTTCCCAAGTCGCATGGAGCCCGGGGATGAGGAGGACCTGCGGCGGGAGATGCTGGCCGACCCGCTGGTCAAAAGGCTCGTCGCCGAGGTCAACGACTGGGAGAACCAGCCGCCGCTGAAAAGGCACAACGACGCCGGTCACCCGCTGCACAAGCTGGTCTTCCTTGCCGAAATCGGGGTCGGGCGCGATGTGCTGGCCCCCGCAGTGGAGTCGGTCCTGGCCCACCAGTCCCCCGAGGGTCCGTTTCAGGTGAAGAGCGTCCTGCCGAAGGCCTTCGGCGGCGACGACGCGGAGCACTGGACCTGGTTCGCCTGCGACGCCCCCCTGACCAGCTACGCCCTGGTCAAGCTGGGGCTGGGCGACGACGAGCGGGTCCGGCGCTCCATCGGATACATGGCGGGAAAGGTCGAGGAGCGCGGCGTCCTCTGCCACGCCGACCCGACGTACAGCCCGAAGTTCCGGGGGCCGGGCCGGAAAGACAACCCCTGCCCCTACGCCTGCCTGGTCACGCTGCGGCTCTTTTCGGCGGTCCCCGAGCTGGCCGAGAGCGCCGAGGCCGACCGGCTGGTCGAGATGCTCCTCGACCACTGGTCCGAGCGCGGGAGCGGGAAAAAATACTACCTCTTCGGCGTCGGGACCGATTTTCACAAGCTCAAGGCGCCCCGCGTCTGGTACGATATCCTGCACTTCGCCGACACGCTCTCCCGCTTCACCCGGGCCCGCTACGACGAGCGTTTCGCCGAGATGCTTGGGGCCCTACGTTCGAAGGCCGATGAAAAGGGACGATACGCACCGGAGTCGGTCTGGCTCAAGTGGAACCCCGACGGCAAGACCTCCAAGCCGCCGAAGAAAGGTGAGGCCTTCCCCGAAGGCCAGCCCGCCGGCGACGATGAATCGAACTGGTCGGGCTGGGAATTCTGCCAGAAGCGGGAGCCCAGCCGCTGGCTGACCTGCCTGGTGTGGGGCGTCCTCAGGCGGACACACATCGCCGTTTATCCTACACGGTAAGTAAGGGTTGAAGATGGCCAAGGGCGTCGAAAAAGTCCTGGAGTCGCTTAACAAGGCGCCGTACAAAAACCAGATTACATACTGGAAGCGCATCCCCGCGTCGCCGGCCCGGTTCGCCGACTTCCCCGACTGGCTGCATCCGAAGCTGCGGAACGCTCTGGAAAAGCGCGGCATCGAGCGGCTCTACACCCACCAGCGCGAGGCGGTGGACCACGTCCACGCCGGGCGGCACGTGGTCGTCGGCACGCCGACCGCCAGCGGCAAGACCCTGTGCTACAACCTGCCGGTGCTGGACGCCGTTCTGCGCGAACCGACCGTCCGCGCCCTGTACCTCTTCCCCACCAAGGCGCTCTCCATGGACCAGCTCGTGGAGTTGACCCGGCTGGCCGAGCTTATAGACCCGGGAATCGTCGCCAACACCTACGACGGGGACACGCCGGCCGACGTGCGCCGGAAAATCCGCCGCGGCGGAAACGTGGTCATCACCAACCCCGACATGCTCCACACCGGCATACTGCCCCACCACACCAAGTGGCTTTCCCTCTTCGAGAACCTGCGCTACGTCGTGATTGACGAGCTGCACACGTACCGCGGGGTCTTCGGCAGCCACATGGCCAACGTCATCCGGCGGCTGAAGCGCATCGCGAACTTCTACGGCTCCCACCCCACCTTCATCCTCTCCTCGGCCACCATCGCCAACCCCCGGGAATTGGCGGAGCGGCTCATCGAGGAGGAGGTGGAGTTGGTTGAGGATTCCGGCGCGCCCACCGCGGACAAGCACTTCATCCTGTACAACCCCCCGCTGGTCCAGGCCAACACCGGCGTGCGCGAGAGCTACGTCATGCACGCCCGGCGGCTGGCGGCCAAGTTCATCGAGGCCGGCGTCCAGTCCATCGTCTTCGCCACCGCCCGCGTCACCACCGAGGTTCTGGTCAAGTATCTCAAGGACGCCGTCGAGACCTCGCCCGACCGGAAGGGCTGGATTCGGGGCTACCGGGGCGGTTACCTGCCCAAGCTGCGGCGGGAAATCGAAAAGGGCCTGCGGGACCGGACCATCCGCGGGGTGGTCTCCACCAACGCCCTGGAGCTGGGAATAGATATCGGGGCGCTGGAGTGCGCGATTCTCTCCGGCTACCCCGGCTCCATCGCCAGCACCTGGCAGCAGGCGGGCCGGGCCGGACGCCGCAGCGGCGTCTCCGTGGCGCTCTACGTGGCCCGCAACCTGCCCCACGACCAGTACGTGGTCCTCCATCCGGAATTTCTCTTCGAGCAGTCGCCGGAGCACGCCCGCATCAACCCGGACAACCTGTTAATCCTCCTGGAGCACGTCAAGTGCGCCTGCTTCGAGCTGCCCTTCGGCGAAGACGAGGTGTTCGGCGGCGAGAATCTGGGCGAGATGCTGGACTTCCTCGTCGAGGGCGGCCTGGTCCACCGCACCGGCGACAAGACGTACTGGATGGCCGACGCCTACCCGGCCCAGGAGGTCTCGCTGCGAAGGCTCACCCGGGACAACTTCGTCATCGTGGAGTTGGGCGGGCGGCCCGTCGAGGGCGCGGAAGGCCTGGGGGACGAGAAATTCGAGGAGCATCTCGCGCGCGCCGGGGACAACCGACCCCGCGTCATCGGCGAGGTGGACTACTCCGGCGCCTTCTACCACATCTTCCCCAAGGCGGTGTACGTCCACGACGGCGTGAGCTACCAGGTCGAGGAGCTGGATTTTCCCAACCGCAAGGCCTTCGTGCGCCGGGTGGACTGCGACTACTACACCGACGCCGAGGAGAAGACCGCCGTAAGAATTCTCGACGTCTTCGAAGAGGGCAAACCGGCCGTCGCGCGGCCCTTCCACGGCGAGGTCCACGTCTCCACCAAGGTCGTCGGCTTCAAGAAAATCCGCTACTACACCCAGGAGAACGTGGGCTACGGCGAGGTGAACCTGCCCGAGCGGGAGATGAGCACCACGGCGTACTGGGCGCGGATTTCGGGGAGTATGCTGGCCGAGCTGCCGTTCTCCCGGAACGAGTGGGTGGCCGGAATCCACGGCATCCGGTACGCCCTCCACGCCCTGGCGGCCTTCGTGCTGATGTGCGAAATCCGGGACCTGGGCTCCGCCATCGGCGCGGCGCGGGGGGACGATTTCTCGGAGGTCGGTCCCGCCGCGGCGCTCTACGCCGGGGAGGAGCCGGACCTGGCCGCGGACCTGGAGCCGCTGGTGTTCATCTACGACAACTACCCCGGGGGCGTCGGATTTTCGGAAAAGCTCTTCGCGCTGCACCGCGATTTATGGGCCGGGGCGCTGGCGCGCATCGAGGACTGCCCCTGCACCTACGGCTGCCCCTCGTGCATCGGGCCGTCGCTGGAGATGCGCGGGCCGGAGGGCACGGTAATACAAGTCCCCCGGCGCAAGGAGGCCGCGCGGGTCATTCTCCGGCAATCGCTGTTCCCCACGTCAGGAACGGCGGACCGGCCGGAGGCGTAGATGGATAATCCCCCCATCCATCGGAGCGGCTTGATGCGACACGTTTTAACTATTCTCCTTGCCGGGGCCTCCCTCGCCGCGGCCCAGACCGGCTCCCTGGCCGACTGCTTTCCCGAGCAAATGGCGCCGGCGCACTTCAACTGCGTCTACACACCGGCGGACGCCGAGGCCTACTCCTACGAGCTGAACCGCTGGTACATGGCGGACCAGGCGGAACTCGACCAAGTCCACTGGGTGGACACGAACATGGCCTGCCGCGTCGAGGGCGGCGCGGTCCAGTTCTACGATTACTCGACCGGCGTATTCGTCGAGCTGCCCCACCGCATCGAGTTCCCCCTGGAAGAGGGGAAAACCTGGACATACACGGCGCCGGACGGGCGCTCGGCCCTGGCGGTGACGTCCTATCTGGGCCGCGTGACCGTCCCCTACGGCACCTTCGACGGCTGCTACCGGGTGGCCTTTTCCGAGCAGGGCGTCGGCGCGTGGACCGTCGTCCTGGCGCCGGGTCGCGGGGTAATCGAAGAGTGGGGCGAGATTTACGGCGTCTGCGGCTGGGAGTGCGAGCTTCTGTATTACGGCGACGGAACCTCCTGCGCCTCTTTGAACAAATTCGACGGCTGAGACCCTCGGCACCCGTAACCCGTTGAGCTGCAACGGCGAAAAAATGCGAATCTTCCTCCCGGCAGCCGCGTTTTTAATCCTGGCGACCGCCTCGGCGCGGGCGACGGAGACCGTCCCCGTCATCGAGTGGGACGGCCGGCTGGATTACGCCACCGTGGGCTATCTGGAGGAGAGGCTGGACGAGGCGGCGCAGGATAATGCGCCCGCCCTCATCTGGCGCCTCAACTCCCCCGGTGGGGAGTTGGACGCCGCGCGGCGACTCATCGAGCTCCTGCGGACGAGTCCGCTGCCGGTTGTCGTCTGGGTCGGACCGGGAGGGGCCGTGCTGGGCGACGAGGCGATTCCGGTGGGGCTGTCGGCGGCCGGGCTCTACGGAAGCGAGAGCTCACGGTTCGGCACCGGACGCCCGCTCACCGTTACCGGAGGGCAGCTTTCCGAGCTGGAGCCCCGCAACCGGAGCTACCTGGACGAGCTGGGAGCCCTCGCCGCAACGGAGGCGCAGAAATCCTCCTACAACGAGGGGTGGGCCGCCCTGTTGGCCCGGGGACTGGTCACGCTCACGGTCTGGGAACTGGAAACCTACAACGTGGGCGACGGAGCGGCGGACAATCCCAGCGAGCTGGTCCGGCTCCTCGACGACCGTCCGCTCAACTACCCCGGCCACCCCCGCTTCGAAACGACGACTTGGGTCCTGCGCGAAATAGACACCGACGTCCTGTGGGACGTGCTCTCCTTCATCGTCAACCCCAACGTGGCCTTCGCCCTCTTCCTCTTCGCCATGTTCGCCTTCGCCTTCACCGCCACAAACCCCGGCGGGTTCTTCACCCCGGTCATGGGAACCGTTCTTTTACTGGTGTCCCTGTTGGCCTTCGATTACCTGCCGCTCGGCTGGCTGGGCCTGTTGCTCGTGGTGGCCTCGATGGTCCTGTTCACGCTGGAGGTCCTCCTGGACGCGAAGGGCATCCTGGCGATTCTCGCCCTCGGGGCGCTCTTCGTCGGCGGGTTGACCTTCTACCGCGTCGGCACGACGAGCGTGTCCCTGGTGGTGCTGGTGCCGTCCCTGGCGGTCACGGGGGTGTTCTTTTTAATCGCCGTCAGCGGCGGGCTGGTGGCCAAGCTCCGGGCGAAGTCCATCGGCTCGGGGGAGCTCATCGGCGAGCTGGGCGTCGCCGCCTCCAACTTCGGCAAGCGGCGTCGGGGCAAGGTGAGGCTGAAGGGCGACCTCTGGCCCGCAACGGCCATGACGCCTCTCGAGCGGGGAACCCACATCCGCGTCCGGGGCATCGAGGGGGTGCACCTGCTGGTCGAGCCGCACACCGAGCAGGACAAGTCCTGAGCGTCGCCGGACATCGGAAAGAGGGACCCGCGGGCCCCTCTTTTTTATATCGAAGATTGGTTCAGGCTGCCTGGCCTTTTTTCTCCCTTTCGAAGAAGGCGACGAACATCCCCACCAGCGGCGCCATGGTCATGAGCATCAGGGTCACCGCCACGTTGGGCTTCGAGCCTCCGGCCAGGGAAAAAAGGAAGAGGGCCGTGCCCGACGCGATGGGAACGAGGAAGAGCCAGCGGACGAGCTTCACTCCCACCGGGCGCCGGAGCAGGACGAGCATTCCCAGCGCGACCATCCCGCCGCCGACCAGGACCAGGTCCGCCCATTGCAGCCAGAGGGCCCCCGCCCGGCCGAGCTCGGCCGAGTAGATGAGGCCGAACGCCCGGCACAGACCGGCGAAGAGGGCCAGGAAGCCGACGGAGATGGCGGTCGCCGAAGCGCCGTCGCCCACGGCCGCCCCGCGCCGCGCGAGGAGGTCCTGCTGCCGGCCGGCGAAGCGGAGCATCCGCTTGCGCGTCCCCACCAGGGCGCCCAGGAAACCAAGCCCCAGGCCGATGTAGGTGAAGACCGTGTCGTAGGCACCCAGGAAGGTGTCGTCGGCCATCTCCCCCAGGACGTACCCCACGAAGACGGCGAAGCCGAAGTTGAAGGCCAGGGAGAAGGTGAGCTTAACGTAGCGCCAAACGTCACCCCAGGGACCCTGGTCGGTGAAGACTTCGTCGTCGGGCTCTTCGTCCTTCTTTTTCCTCTGCGGATTGCGGGTCAAGGGTGCTCCTCGGGTTCGGTCAGGAACGGCGGAACCAGCGTCTGACCTGGGATTCGGACAGCTCGGCGGTGGTCGGCCGCCCGTGGGGGCAGGTGGACTTGTTGGGCGAGGCCAGAAGGCGGCGCACGAGGCTGAGCATATCCTCCCGCGTCAGCCTCTCCCCGGCCTTGACGGCGGCCTTGCAGGCGATGGCGCTCCGGGTGAGGTGAATGCGCTGGGCCAGGGGGGCGTCGTCGCCGATGCGGGCCAGCTCGGACATCACCTCGACCGCAACCTTCTCCTCCTCGCCGGCCTCGACGAACTCCGGCACGGACATGACCCGGAAGGCGGACGCGCCCGCCGTCTCCACGCGAAAACCGTATTTTACCAGAAGCTCGAGATGTTCGGAAACGCGGCCCGCATCCGCCGCCGAGAGCTCGACGCGGGGCGGCAGGAGCAGTTCCTGGCTGGGGACGGAACCGCCCCCGTCGTACCGGGCGAGCTCCTCGTAGATGACCCGCTCGTGGGCCGCGTGCTGGTCGATGACCAAGAGGCGGTCGGCGTACTCCACCAGGATGAAGGTCTCCGCGAACTGGCCCCGCACCTCCCAGGGCGCGTCCTCGTACAGGGGAAGCGCGGCCTCGGTGGAAAAGCTCATCTGCCCCTCGGGGAGCGGGGAGCGCGGCAGTGGGCCCATCTGTCCGAGGGCCGATGCCCCGGGTCCCTCGCCGAAGGGCACGTCGTCGGGCTCGTAGGCTTCCCGCCGAGCGGTGGAGGGGTAGGGCCGGCGGTCGATGGGTTTACCGGGTTCCCCCCCGGCCAGCGGCATCGCCGCGGTTAGGTCCACTCCGGCCTCGCTTAGCGCCCGCGCAATCCCGGCCTTGACCAGGCGCCGGATGGCGCCCTCGTCGGCATACTTGACCAGAGATTTAGCCGGGTGCACGTTGACGTCCACCCGGGAACCGGGGAGGTCGAGGAAAATCACCGCCTGGGGAAACCGCTGAATCGGCGTAATCCCGCGGCAGGCGCCCGTCACCGAGTCCACCACCAGCCGGTCGTCCACCGGGCGGCCGTTCACGTACACCAGGATTCCGCGGCGGTTCGGCCGGTTCAGCACGTTGGGGTGCCAGATGAACCCGCGGACCGCGCCCACGCCCGGGCTCTCGTACTCGATGCGCTCCCCGCCCCGGACGGATTTCCCGAAGTAATCCAGCACCCGCCGGTGCCCGTCGGCCGGGGGAAGGGCCAGCACGGTTTTCCCGTCGGCGAGAAGGTGGAAGGCGGTCTCGGGCCGGGCCAGGGCCATGCGGGCGACTACGTCCACGCAGGCCGCGCGCTCGGCGGTGTCCGTCTTGAGAAACCTGCGCCGGGCGGGCACGTTGTGGAACAGGTCGCGGACGACTACGTCTGTCCCCACCGGGGCTCCGGCCTCGCCGTGGCGCAGGAGCCGACCGCCCTCATACACCACCTCCGTCCCCCGGTCCATCTCCCGGAAGCGCGTCAGAAGGCGGACGCGCGAGACGGCGCCGATGCTGGGCAGCGCTTCGCCGCGGAAGCCGTAGGTCCGGATGAGCTCCAGGTCCTCGAAGCGGTCGATTTTACTGGTGGCGTGGCGCTTGAAACAGGTCACCGCGTCTTCGGGGGTCATCCCGATGCCGTCGTCGGTGACGCGGATGAGGAACCTGCCGCCCGCCTCCAGCTCCACCTCGATGCGCCCGGCCCGGGCGTCCAGGGAGTTCTCCACCAGTTCCTTGACCACGGAGGCCGGCCGCTCCACCACCTCGCCGGCGGCGATGCGCTCCGCCACGACGGACGGCAGGATTTTTATCATCCCGTCAGGCATCGTCGCCGCCCGCTTCGTACACCTCATCGTCGGGCACCGGCTGACCGGCCAGCTTACGCTCCAGGCGCTCCAGGCGGTACAGGAGCGCCCCCCGCTGCCGGGCGCGGGCGTAGGGGTCGGTCACCACGCGGCCGCACCGCTGGAGCGCCTCCTCGACCAACCCTTTGGCGGCGGTGAAATCCCGGGCGCGGTGCTCCAGGAACTTGGCCTCCTCCTCGTAGGGCCGGGGGTCGTAGGGACCGCGGCGCAATCCCTCCCACAGCGCCCGGGCCTCGGGAAACTCCGCGCGGCGCTTGTGGTGAAGGGAAAGCTCCCAGCGGGCCCGCCGGTCCATCTCCTCGGGCAGGCCCACGGCAATGGCGGCGGACAGAAGCTCCCCCCGCCGGTCGCTCATCCGGGGCAGCCGGCAGCAGGCGTAGAGCTCCGCCGGGTCCTCGTAACGCTCCAGGGGATTTTCCGCCAGGTGGAGGGCGCGGGCCGCGAGAACGGCCAGGGACTTGATGTCGACTTCGTTGTGGTAGAAGACCCGCGCCATGCGCTCCCCCACCGACGCGCCGCGGAGGTAGGCGAAGTACAGGGCGGGGATTTCCGCGCCGGGAACGTCGTCGGTGCGCTCCAGGCCCATCACCCCGCGCTCCACGTCGGCCAGTGAGCAACTCCCCAGCCGCGGCTTCCACAGGCGGCGGGCCCAGGTCAGGAGGTCCACGTGCGGCGGTTCGAGGTCCAGGAATTCCGGCCGGATTCGGTTTAAGAGAAAGCGCGTCCGGACCAGGGGCCAGTCGAAGGCCTTGCCGTTGTAGGTGACCAGGCCCGACGAGCCGCTAATCGTATCCGCCAGGATATTTAAAAGGCCGCGCTCCGCCCCCGGGTCGTCCAGGAAGAACTGCCGCAGGACGTACTCGTCGCCCTCGAAGCGTCCCAGGCCGACCAGGAAGGGGAAGGTGCCGGTGCCGCCGGCGAGCCCCGTGGTCTCGGTGTCCAGAAAGACCGCCCCGGAGAACGCGAAGCCCGCGGGCGGCTCCCCCTCCACCAGGGCCAGATTTTCCGGGGGATGGGCCAGGACCGCGTCAAGGGGGGAACCGGCGTGGCGCTCTCCGGCGGGAAGGCGGCGCTCGACGATGAACACGCGCCCGAAGGGCGTATTCTCCCAAACACCGTCCACCAGCTCCTCGAGGGGCGCGCGGACGGACCGCCGGACGGGCTCGGCGGGCCGGCGGTCCTCGGGCGGCAGGCGGCGTCCCTTCGAGGCCAGGAGCCTCCGGAGGCGCTCCCTGACCGATTCGGCGTCGCGTACCACCTCGACCTCGGGCGGGGCCTCCGGTTTCCCGGTCAGGTCGGACAGGCGCTCGCGGAGATTTTTCGGCATGGCGGCGGTCGGG
>CAYTCV010000001.1:0-5691 GCA_964436465.1 uncultured bacterium | reverse complement strand
TACTCCGAGGATGGCTCCGGTTGAGGCGGCTCCGGCTGCACCGGCTCGGCCGGTTCCCAGACCTCCAGCTCGAAGACCTCGATGGTGTGGGAGCCGGTGTTGGCCAGGTACAGCCGCCGGTTGTCGTAATCCAGGGCTATTCCTTCCGGCGAGAGGAGCGCCGTGCCGTCGTCGGCGGTCACCTCGGTCTCGTAGAGGAGGCGGCCGTTCTCGTGGTACAGGCGGAAGCCGTCGTTCCAGCCGTCGGCGATGGCGATGACCCCCCCGTCGCAGTCCAGGGCGAAGGGCGGGCGGAGGCCGGTGGAAAAGCTGGAAAGCACCCGCCCCCGGTAGTCCACGTGAACCACCAGGCCGTCCTGGGTCAGGACCCAGAGCGAGCGGTCGTAATCCATGGACATGTCGGAAACCTCGGTGTGACCGCCCAGGTCGTCGCCCAGGGGGGAGTACACCTGGGTCAGGTTGCCGCGCCCGTCGAACTCGTAGAGTTCCTCCCCGGAGGCTATCCACAGCTCGCCGGCCCAGTTCGCCGCCAGCGCCCCCGGCACGCTCGGCGCACCGCTGATGCCCGAAAGCGTGTTGTCGTCGCGCTTGAGGCGGCCGGTGCCCGCCGTGGCGGGGTAGCTCTCCGTGACGACGAAGGCCGTGGAGACGTCGGTGAACTTGAACACCGTCCCCGCGGAGGGGTCGGCCAGGTACACCTCGTCCTGGTTGCTCACGGCGAGGTCGGTGGGGCGGAAGGCCCGCTCGCCGCCGCCGAAATCGTAGTCGTACTGCTGGATAACCCGCCCGGCGGGGTCGAACACCTGCACCCGGAGGTTGCCCACGTCCAGCACCATCAGGTCGCCGAAGTAGTCCAGGGCGAGGTCGGTGGGGTTGATGAGCTCGCCCAGGCGGGTGCCGTTGTAGCCCCAGGTGTCGTAGTGGTACACCCCCACGGTGCCGTCGGGGTGCAGGCGGACGTCCTCCTTGCCGGTGAGCCCTCCGCCGCCCTCCAGGGTGAGCTGGCAGGCGGCCAGGAGGAGAAGCGGCAGGACGGCTAAACCGGTTCGTTTCATCTCGACTCCGGCGCTCGGAGACGTTCGGTAAAGCTACGCGGCCCCGGCGGAATCAGTTCGCGAGATACCGCCCGGCGATAGGCCCCAGCCGGTGCAGGACCGCCGGGGGGACGTTGGCCTTGTCGGTGACGATGGAGTTCGCCAGGGCCGAGTGGCAGGAGCACTCCGAATCCAAGGGGATTACGGGGACGATGAGCTCGATGAGCTTCTTCGCGTTCTCGGCGTTTTTCAAGAGGTTGGCCACGACCATCTCGGCGGTGACGGTCTCCTCACCCTGACGCCAGCAGTCGTAGTCGGTGGAGAAGGCGAGGGTGGCGTAGGCGATTTCGGCCTCGCGGGCCAGGCGCGCCTCGGTGAGGTTGGTCATTCCGATGACCGAGACGCCCCAGGAGCGGTAGAGCTCGCTTTCGGCGCGGGTGGAGAACTGCGGTCCCTCCATGCACAGGTACGTCCCGCCGTCGTGGGTGGAAAGTCCCATCTCGCGGCACTTGGCGACGAGGATTTTCCGCAGCTCGGCGCAGAAGGGGTCGGCCAGGCCCACGTGGGCCACCACACCGTCGGTGAAGAATGTGTCCCGGCGGTGGCGGGTGCGGTCGATGAACTGGTCGGGGACCACCACGTCCAGGGGCTTGATTTCCTCCCGCATGGAGCCCACCGCCGAGACGGAGATTATCCAGCGGACGCCGAGCATCTTCAGGGCGCAGATGTTGGCCCGGTAGTTGACCTCGGAGGGCGAGCGGGTGTGGCCCCGTCCGTGCCGGGGGAGGAAAGCCACCTCGCGCCCGGCCAGCTTCCCGACGACGGCCGCATCCGAAGGCTCGCCGAATGGCGTGCTGAGCCACTCCTCACGGGCCTCGGTGAGACTCTCCAACCGGCACAGGCCGGACCCGCCGATGACGCCAATCATCCTCTCCGCCATGAACGCTCCTCGGGGTGAAAAGGGTTGTCCTCTCTTGAGGGCTAGCTTACCACAGTCGGCGGGGCGGTACAACTCGGACTTGGTCGGCGGGACGCTTGAAATCCGGCGCGGTGGCGGAACACTCCGAAGCCCGTCCCGCTTGACTTTTAACCCCCGTCAAACATAAACTCTTTCGGCTCGTACTTCCCTACGGACCGTCTCCATGCCGAGTGAAAAGACCGGCGACGCCCCACTCAAGGAGCGATTGCGGCACGCCTTTTCCGTCAAGGTCCAGAGCGATTTATCCCCGGAGAAGGCCGACGAGCTCATCGACCGTATCTGCCAAAAACTCTTCGAGAAGAACCTCCTCGAGCCGGCGGTCATGTTCGTCCAGAGCTCGTACCCCATGGCCTACTACGGCAGTCAGGCCATGCTGGTATTGGAGCCGTTCATCGCCGGGTTCCTGGAACTGTTCTGGCCCGCCTTCCTCGAGGTGGCCCCCTACGACAAGCTCCAGCGGCTCTTCGAGAATCGGGAGTACGTCCAGCGCTTCCTCGCCCGTATGGACGACTACCTCGCCGAAAAGCGGCGGACCAAACGCACGCGGAAGCGCAAACGCTGGCGCTGGCGGTAGATAGTAGGCCGTACCGCTGGACGGCACCCGCTGCGCCTCGGAGTCGCCCCCGGCTTGAACGAAGGCGGGCTTGTCCGAGGGGCGTCTGCCCGGTATAATCGCCGTTTGAACACTCGGAATGTCAACATCTCCAGCTGAAGGCACACCATTTATGAAGACCATCCTTGCTACGGACTGCGGCTCCACCACCACCAAAGCCATCTATATCCAACAGCAGCCCGACGGGGTTTACCGTCTGGTCGTCCGGGGTGAAGCACCCACCACCGTCGAGAAACCGGCCGAGGACGTGACCCGGGGCGTCATCAACGCAGTGAGCGAGGTGGAGGAGCTTTCGGGGCGTAAGTTCATCGCCGACGACAACACAATCATGGTCAAGAAGGACGCCAAAGAGGGCTGCGACATTTACCTCTCCACCAGCTCCGCCGGCGGCGGCCTGCAGATGATGGTCGCCGGCGTGGTGAAGCAGATGACCGGGGAATCGGCGGAGCGCGCCGCCCTGGGCGCCGGGGCCATCGTCATGGACGTCCTGGCCACCAACGACCGCCGGCCGAATCACGTTAAAATCGAGGCCATCCGCCGCCTGCGGCCCGACATCATCCTGCTGTCCGGCGGAGTGGACGGCGGGACAATCAAGCACGTGGTGGCGCTGGCGGAAATAATCGGCGCCGCCGACCCCAAGCCGCGCTTCGGCGTCAGCTACAACCTCCCCGTCATCTACGCCGGAAACATCGTCGCCCGGGAGGCCGTTGAGAAGGAGCTGGGTAAGAAGACGGCACTCCAGATGGTGGACAATATCCGTCCGGTGCTGGAGCGGGAGAATCTGGGTCCGGCGCGGCACGCCATCCACGACCTCTTCATGGAGCACGTCATGGCCCAGGCGCCGGGCTACTCCAAGCTCATGACCTGGGCCCGGGACACCGCGGGGGATAACATCCCCATCATGCCCACCCCCGGGGCCGTCGGCGAAATCATCCAGACCATCGCCCGCCGGGAGGGCATCACCGTCATCGGCGTGGACATCGGCGGCGCCACCACTGACGTCTTCAGCGTCTTCAAGGGCGAGAAGTACGAGGAGACCCAAGAGACCGTCTTCAATCGCACCGTCTCGGCCAACCTCGGCATGAGCTATTCCATCTCCAACGTCATGGCCGAGACCGGGTTCGACAACGTCATGCGCTGGGTACCCTTCCACATAGACGAGAAGGAGCTCCGGAACCGGATTCGCAACAAGATGATACGGCCCACAACCATCCCCCAGGACCTCCAGGACCTCATCGTGGAGCAGGCCATCGCCCGGGAGGCGCTGCGGCTGGCCTTCATCCAGCACAAGAGCCTCGCCGTCGGGCTGAAAGGTGTCCAGCGGATGCGGACCATCGCCGAGACCTTCTCCCAATCCGGGTCGGGTGAGACGCTGGTGGACATGCTGGACCTGGACATCCTGGTCGGCTCCGGCGGCGTCCTGTCGCACGCCCCGCGGCGGTCCCAGGCCGCCATGATGCTCATAGACGCCTTCCTGCCCGAGGGCGTCACGGCGCTCGCCGTGGACTCCATCTTCATGATGCCCCAGCTCGGCGTGCTCTCGAAGGTGAACGAGAAGGCGGCCACCGACGTCTTCGTCCGCGACTGCCTGATTCACCTGGGCACCTGCGTGGCCCCCGTGGTCCAGGCCAAGCCGGACGAGAAGGTGGCCGATATCGAGCTCGCCACGGGCGACGGGCGCATTGAGACCTTCGAGATGAAGTTCGGCACCCTGACGACCGTCCCCCTGCCCTGGACGGATAAGCCCAACGCCACCCTGCGAGCCAACCCGCAGGGGAAGGCCGACTTCGGGGCCGGGCCCGGGAAATCCATCGAGCAGAAGATTAACGGGGGACTTTCCGGCGTCATCCTCGACGCCCGAGGACGCCAGCCATTCCAACTACCCGAGGACGACACACTCCGGGTCAAGAAGCTTCAGGAATGGCAGACGGCCCTCGACTGTTATCCGGCTTACGAAACCAAGTAACAAAGCTCCGAATCCGGAGGACCAACGTGGGACACGCCTACACACCGGGACTGAAGGTCACCGACAACACGACCGTCGTCAAGGAGCGCAAGCTGCCCCTGAAGGGCGAAATCCTCGTCGAGAAGGGCAGCCATGTGGCCGCCCTGGACATCGTGGCGCGGACCTTCCTCCCGGGCAACGTCGAAAGCATCAACGTCGCCAACAAGTTCTCCCTCCCGCCCTCGGACCTGGAAGACGTCCTGCTGGTCAAGGTGGGCGACAAGGTCGAGCTGGACCAGGTCATCGCTAAAAACAAGGGCCTCTTCGGCCTGTTCAAGAACGAGCTCCACGCGCCGGTGGCGGGCACCGTTGAAACCATCTCCACCGTCACGGGACAGCTCCTTCTGCGTGAGCCGCCGCACCCGGTCCAGATAAACGCCTACATAGACGGCATCATCAAGGAGGTCATCCCCGAGGAGGGGGTGCTGGTCGAGACGCGCGGCGTCTTCATCCAGGGCATCTTCGGCGTCGGCGGCGAGGCCCACGGCGCCATCCACATGGTCGTGGACTCGGCCGATAAAAGCCTGACGCCGGAGGCCATCGGCCCGGAGTGCAAGGGGAAAATCGTGGTCGGGGGCAACTTCGTCTCCAACGCGGCCCTGGCCAAGGCGCTCAAGGTCGGCGCCGTGGGCGTGGTCGCCGGCGGATTCGACGACTCGGACCTGAAGGACTTCCTCGGCTACGACCTGGGGGTGGCCATCACCGGTCATGAGGAAAAGGGCATCACCCTCATCATCACCGAGGGTTTTGGGGAAATCCGGATGGCCCAGGGCACTTTCGACCTTCTGAAGAGTGTGGAGGGCCGAATCGCCCACATCAACGGCGCCACCCAAATCCGCGCCGGCGTCATCCGTCCCGAAATCATCGTCCCCCACGCCGAGGGCGGCGCTCCGGAGAAGAAGACGGAGGAGGAGGGGGAGCTCAAGGAGGGGACGCCGGTCCGCTGCATCCGCGAGCCGTATTTCGGTATGCTGGGCACCGTGACCGACCTGCCGGTGGAGCTGACGGAGCTCGCCTCGGAGACCAAGGTCCGTATACTGAAGGCGAAGCTGGAGGACGG